>CAYWRF010000050.1:0-11752 GCA_964460495.1 uncultured Pseudomonadota bacterium
GAGTGCCAGTTCTGCGACATCAACAACAACTACCGGCAACAAAAGGCGGGAGGTCGGACCTACACAGGGGTCAAAGATCCGCAGGAGATTGTTGAGGCGTTGCAGATCATCCACAACAATGACCCTGAAAAGATGAGTCAGGCCTACACCGTCTCCGGCGGGGCGATCACGAGGGATTTGAACGGAATGACCGAGGCGGAATTTTATGCCCGGTACGCCCGCGCCATTGAAGAAAGATTTCCCGGGCGATGGATCGGGAAGGCGAATGTCCAGGCACTCCCTCTTGAACAAGTGAAGATTCTAAGAGAGGCCGGCTATCAGATCTATCACCCCAATTTCGAAGTTTGGGATAAACAGCTCTTTGCCAAACTCTGTCCCGGCAAGGAGAGGTTTGTCGGTCGTAACGAGTGGAACCGCCGGATCCTCGATGCTGCCGAGATCTTTGGACCGACGCATGTCATCCCCAATTTCGTGGCGGGGATTGAGATGTCCCGGCCGTATGGTTTCAAGACGGTCGATCAGGCGATGGACTCGACGGCCGAGGGGCTCGAGTTTTTCATGTCTCGAGGGATCCTCCCGCGGTTCACTGTTTGGTGTGTCGAACCGGGAACCGCCCTCACCGAGCAGAACTCTGAACCGCCTCCGCTGGAATATTTTGTCCAACTGTTGGCGATCTATCGTGAGACCTTTCGTAAATACAAACTCCAGATTCCACCCGGCTACGGCGAGCCGGGTGTCGGCCGCGCGGTCTTTTCGGTGAGCGCGTTTATGGATGTGATTTAATCCAGGTCCAGGGGGAACCTTTCAGGATCTCTTGAGATACGCAGACACCCCCTCAAGGAGAGAGGGGAGAATCAGTACCGCCAGGACCGCCACACCGGCAGAGCCGAGGCAGATCTCTCCGCCCACAAGTCCGGCGAGGGTCTGACGAAGACGGCAGAGACGGACTCGCACCGCCCCCGCCGATATTTGAAGCGCCCTGCCAATCTCCGGGGCCGATCGACCCTCCAGATAACTCATCTCGATCAACTGCCTCTCCGCCTCTGAAAGTTGTCCGATTGCCCTCCGGGCGAGAGTTCTTTCCTCACGGGCGAGAAGATGCTCCTCAGGATTGGGTCCTTTCGACGGAAGCCAACGGTTGCCGGAAGGGCCACCATACGAATCGATCGGATCGTGCATCCCGTAGACCCGGCCTCGCATCGCCCGGAACCGATGGAGCGCCGTATTGCGCGTGATGCTGTACAACCAGGTCCTGAAAGAGGCTTGCCCCTCAAACCGATCAACCGACCTCAAAACCTTGATGCAGACCTCCTGGGCAACATCCTGCGCCTCTATCGGATCCCTCAAAACCGCCTGGGCAACCCTTGTGATAAACCCCCTCCATTGATCCACAAACCTCCGGAAGGCGGCCGGGTCTCCCGCCCGGAGTCCTTCGACGAGCAGCCGTTCAGCCTCCGGGACAGGAGGAGTCCCTGATCCTGCATGAAAAGAAAGGAGGTTTCTGACCGCTACCATCACCTCTATTATCGGCCCCCTCGGCAGAAAGTTGCTAGAGGGAATAGGGTGTTCTCTTGACAGGCTCGATCCCGGCTCCCCTCACCCATCCCAAAACCTTGTCTACATCCTCCTCAATCTTGGCACCCGCCAGCTCGGTCACCTGATCCTCCAGAGGGATATCAAAGTCATGGGCACCGGAGGTCAGGGCCAGCGGTCCCTTGTCGTACTGCGTCAGAAACGAGGCCCTGATGACCGGGATGTTGTCCAGATAGAGCCGGCTGATCGCGAGCGTTCTCAAGTAATCATCATTGCCGATAACCCGACCGCCAAGGGCGGTGTTTTGAGGCTGGTAGGTCCACAGAAGGAAACTAGCGAATCCACCGGTTCGATCCTGTAAATCACGAACGACGCGGAGGTGTTCGATCCGATCGGTCATTGTCTCGCCGAAACCGATCACCATCGTCGCCGTGGTTCCAAAGCCAAGCCGTTGTGCCAATTCAATTCCATCGAGATATTCCTTTACGGAATATTTTTTCGGAGAGAGTCTTTTACGCCATTCGTCGGTCAGTATCTCGGCCCCTCCCCCCGGAATCCACCGGAGCCCTGATTCTTTTAATCGTACGAGCGCCTCTTCCAGCGAAACACGGGAACTTCGGGCTATAAAGATCACTTCGACGATCGTAGGCCCGTAGATCTCGAGCGAATCACCGTATTTTTTTCGCACGGAGCGAAACAGATCCTCATAATGATCGATCCGGAGCCTCGGGTTGAATCCCCCCTCCATCGCGACGAGCGAGCCACCCTCTTTTTTTAAGGAATCAATCTTCCGGAAGATCTGTTCGCTGGAGAGGACGTACGCCCCGGCGTCATTCGGTCGGCGATAAAAGGCGCAGTAGGAGCAGTCCGCCACACAAACGTTCGTGTAGCTGACAATCCGCATAATGACGTAGGAGGCCTTGCCGTCAGGGTAATGGTGGCACCTCGCCTCATGAGCCTGCCGTCGGAGCTTTGCCAGATCCTCGCCCCAAAGCCGCATCGCGTCCTGTTCAGAGAGACGCATAGTGCCTTCCCTAACATGCCCCTCCTTTTTTGGCAATTGACTCCTTCAAGACAATGATTACGGTGGTACCATGCTCCTGACGGCAAGCTGGCTCCTGACCGGTGCAACACCCCCGATCAAAGACGGAGCGGTCCTGATCGAGGGAGATCTGATCCGCGATATCGGCACCCGTTCCTGGTTTGCCAAGAGGGATGTGGCTGACGTAGTCGATCTCGGCGACTCAATTCTGATCCCGGGTCTCGTGAACGCCCACTCCCACCTCGAATTTGCGGGACTTAAAGGGAAGATCCCGCCGACCTCCTCGTTCACGGAGTGGGTCTTGCAACTCCTCTGGCTGAACCATGAACTCTCGCCTGAAGAAAAAAAAGATGGGATCCGGCAAGGGATCGAGGCGCTGATCCGGGGAGGCACGACGACACTCGCCGATCATCGCTCCCCTTCAGTCGGTCTGATCCCGACCCCCTTTCGGGAATCGATCTTTCTCGAGGTCGGCGGGGTCACCGAGGAAAAGACACGCGAGATGCTTCGGCTCGCAGAAAAGCTTTTGCAGGATGACTTCCAGGGTCAGGTGAGCCCCCATTCCTTTTACAGTGTCCCAAAACCGGTTTTGGCAGAACTGTTTTCCCGGTTCGCCGGGGAGTTTCCGCTCTCAATCCATACCCTCGAGAACCGGGAGGAGGACGATTTCTTCAGGGTGGGATCGGGTCCCCTCTATGACCTGATCCATGAGAGGTCTGAAGGGGCTGACTACGTCGACGAATCGCCGATTGTCTGGCTGAAAAAAAACGACGCACTCTCATCCCGCCTTATGCTGATTCACGGAAATCACCTCACGGACGAGGAGATCCGTCTCTTGCGCGATTCCGGCGCCTCTGTTATACACTGCCCCGGCAGTCACCTTTACTTTGACAACACACCGTTCCCGCTGAAATCCCTTGTGAAGACAGGGATTCGTGTCGGGCTGGGGACGGACAGTTGGGCCTCCAATGAATCGCTCAGCATGCTGGGGCAGATGAGACTGATGAAGCGGAGTTTTCCCGACTTCGGGGAAGAGGAGATCCTGACGATGGCGACACAGAACGGCGCGATCGCACTCGGCAGGGGGTCGGAGATCGGGACGATCGAGGTCGGCAAGAAGGCGGATCTTGTCGCCGTGCCGTTGCTCCGGGGGGATGTTGATCCCTACGAGGCACTCTTTCTTGCGGATGAGGTCAATTTTTCGATGGTGGGGGGGAGGATGTTAAAAATGTAGGGGCGACCCCATGTGGTCGCCCGATAAAGTGGGCAGGCACATAGGCCTGCCCCTACACAATTTTATGTACCGTTCACTGCAACATTTCGTTTCCTTCTTAGAAGAGCGCGGTCAACTCCGCCGGATCCGCGAACCGGTTCGGGCCGAACTGGAGATCACGGAAATCACCGATCGCACCACGAAGGCAGGCGGACCGGCCCTCCTGTTTGAAAATGTGATCAAGGTCGACGGTCAAAGATCGGCCTTCCCGCTCCTGATCAACACTTATGGGACCTGGCAAAGAATGGCCTGGGCGCTTGGCGTTGAGGATCTGGAAGAGATCGCCTCCGAGATCGAAGAGGTGATTAAAACACAACCGCCATCAGGCCTTTTGGACAAACTGCGGATGCTGCCGAAATTGGCGCGCTTCGGGAGTTATCTTCCAAAAGAGGTGTCATCGGGCCCTTGTCAGGAGGTGACCGTGGAGCCGGTCGATCTCTCGATCCTCCCCGCTCTCAAATGCTGGCCAGGCGACGGCGGTCCTTACATCACCTTCCCGGTCGTGATCACGAAGGATCCCGATACCGGTATTCGGAACGTCGGGACCTACCGGATGCAGGTCTTTGACAAGGTCACAACCGGGATGCACTGGCAGATCCATAAAGGGGGCTCCAAACATTTTCAACATTACCGTGAACTCAAGAAAAAAATACCTGTTGCCGTTTGCCTTGGCGGCGATCCCGTCTACGGCTACGCCGCGACCGCCCCGATGCCCGACAATGTTGACGAACTCTTGCTCGCCGGATTCCTCCGGAAGAAGGGTGTCGAGCTGGTCCGGTGCAAGACGATCGACATGGAGGTCCCTGCCGATTGCGATTTCGTGATCGAAGGTTATGTCGATCCTATGGAACCGCTCGTGAAGGAGGGGCCTTTCGGTGACCACACAGGCTACTACTCACTGGCCGATGACTATCCGCTGTTTCACGTCACCGCAATCACACATCGAAGAGATCCGATCTATCCAACCATCATCGTCGGCCCGCCGATCCAGGAAGACGGCTGGCTCGGCAAGGCCTCTGAGCGGATCTTTCTGCCGCTCATTAAAATGACCTTCCCGGAGATCCGCGATCTCTGTGTCCCGATCGAGACCTGTTTCCATAACCTTGCGATCGTCTCGATCAAGAAGCAATACCCGGGGCATGCGAAGAAGATCATGCATTCGTTCTGGGGGACCGGGCAGTTGATGTTCTCCAAATGCATCGTCGTCGTGGATGAGGATGTTCATGTCCAAAACCTGCAGGAGGTCGCCTGGAGGGTCTCGAACAATATCGATGCCCGGCGGGACATCATCTTTGCCGAGGGACCGGTCGATGCCCTCGACCATGCCGCGCCGCAATTCGCCTACGGCTCCAAGATGGGGATCGATGCGACACGCAAGTGGAAGGAAGAGGGATTCCAGAGAGAATGGCCGGAGGTGCTGAAGATGAGTGATGAAGTCAAAAAGAGGGTGGATCAGATATGGACAACATTCGGGATCTCTTCTCCTCGATCGCCCCGAAATACGACCTCCTGAACACCGCCTTGAGCCTCGGCATCGATCGACAATGGAGGCGTCAGGCTGTTCAGTTCCTGAAGGGGAGCCGCAACGTCCTCGATCTTTGCGCGGGAACCCTTGCCGTCAGTCGCGAGATTTTCAGGATCAATTCCAATGCCACTGTCACGGCGGTTGATTTCTCACAAGAGATGCTCGAGTGGGGACTCAAGCGACTCCCCTCACAGTTTCGGAGCCGTATCCGGATCCAGTGCAGTGACTTCTACAAGTTCGTCTCCCCCCCCGGGAGCTTTGACGGAGTGATCTGCGCCTACGGGATGAGAAACCTCGTGGACAATCCGGCGGCCCTTCAGAGGATCCACCAACTGCTTCGACCGTCAGGGCTTTTTGTGGTCCTGGAGTTCTTCAGGCCCGATCGCTGGTACACCTGGCTTTGGCACCTGACCTACGCGCAGTGCGTGATGCCGATGATTGGAAGGATCGTCTCGCGCCGCCGGGATGCCTACAAACATCTGCGGGACTCCGTCCGCGGATTTTACACACTTGACCGCTATGCGGAACTTTTGAGAGAGAACCGGTTCGGGGTGAAGGTAGCAAAAAGGCTGACAGGAGGAATAAGCGGGTTGATCGTCGCGGAAAAGCCCTCACCCCCAAAATAATATCTAGCAGTTTGTTGACAAACCATGTTTTCCCAGGATGTTGAGAAAGGCCCAGATGCAAGGCGCCCGCAAAGGCACGACTGAGGCGTACTTGCTGTACGCCGCAAGGAGGGCCTGCCGCGGGCAACGCAGCAGATGGGCCTTTGTCAACATCCTGCTAGATGGCATAGTCCCTCTCCCGTATACGGGAGAGGGGTAGGGGTGAGGGCAAAGAAGGAGAAGAGATGAAATTAGTCATCGGCATCAGCGGCGCCTCCGGCGCCCTCTATGCCAAAACGCTGCTGGACTTTCTCAAGTCGACGACCCACTCCGTGGAGATCACCGCCTCGGAGAATGCCCTCGAGATCGGCCGGGAGGAGTGCGGGATCGATTACCGGGAGTACGGATTCCGGTTTTTTGGGCCGCGCGACTTTTCCGCCCCGTTCGCAAGCGGCTCAGCCCCTTATGATCAACTGGCGATCGTCCCCTGCAGCATGGGGTTACTCGGACGTATCGCACACGGATACTCGGACGACCTCCTGGCGAGGTCCGCCGATGTCTTCTTTAAAGAGAGGCGGAGGGTAATCCTGGTCCCTCGGGAGACGCCGCTCTCCCTGATCCATATCGAAAACATGAGGCTCGTAACCCTTTCGGGAGGGGTGATCCTCCCGGCAATCCCCTCGTTTTACTCCAAACCGAAGACAATCCAGGAGGCGGTTGATACCGTGATCGCGAGGGTGCTGGATCATATGGGGATCGAGAACAATTTAAGGGAGAGGTGGGGGGGACCGATGTAGGGGCGACCCCATGTGGTCGCCCGATAAAGTGGGCAGGCACATAGGCCTGCCCCTACACCAAAATGAAATACGTGAAACACATTTTCTCCTTAATCAAATTTTCCCACACTATTTTCGCCCTCCCGTTTGCCCTCGCCTCCATGCTCGTTGCTTCCAATGGGTTTCCGCCGTTACGGACGGTCTTGCTGATCCTCGCCTGCATGGTCACCGCGCGAACCACCGGGATGGCGTTCAACCGTTATGCCGATGCCGCAATCGATGCCCGGAATCCGCGGACCGCCATCCGGGAGATCCCGCGAGGGATCGTGAGCCGCCGATTCGCCCTCCTCCTCTCGCTCATCTCTGCCACCCTCTTCCTCCTCTTCGCCTCCCAACTGAACCGGCTCTGCCTTCTCCTCTCGCCAATCGCCCTTTTCTTTCTCTTCTTTTACTCTTACACGAAACGATTCACCTTCCTCTCTCATCTGTTTGTCGGCCTTGTTCTGGGAATCGCACCGGTCGCCGCCTGGGTTGCAGTGACGGGCGAATGGGCCCTCCAGCCGATCCTCCTCGGCCTCGGTGTCCTCTTCTGGGTTGCCGGCTTCGACATCATCTACGCGACGCTCGATGAACATTTCGATAAAAAAGAGGGGCTCCACTCACTCGTCGCGCGATACGGAATCCGGAAGGCGCTCCTCGTCTCACGCCTCTTTCACCTCCTCACGATCCTGTTCTTTGCGGGATTCGGCTGGGTGGTCAACGCCGGACCGGCCTACTGGCTGGGGCTTCTTGTCACTGCAGGACTCCTTTTCTATGAGCAGAGGCTCGTCAAACCGGATGACCTCTCAAGGGTCAACGCCGCCTTCTTTACAATGAATGGGTACGTTTCGATGGCCTTTCTTGCAGGGGTTGCCCTTTCAGTCTTGATTTGAAGTCCGTGTCTGTCGGACAGGTCCAACTATCTGATGAGCGAACAACCGCCCTGACCGATCTTGCGCAAGTTGCGCGACACGTCCGGTTCACCGAAGGTGTTCGGTGAGATCGGGCTCGTCTCTCCACCCTTGAAATCAAGGACGCCGTCCGGGACACGATCTTCCTGACCATCAAGGAGCCCATCGGCATCGCTGTCCGCGTTACAGGGGAAGTATTCTCCAAATTCCGTAATCGTCCCCTCGTAGTTGCCGTCAAAGTCCCTGCCCCCGATCGAGGTGAAGATCCCGTTCATGTTCCTGTCCTCGATGTTGTCCGGGACCCCGTCCAGGTCCGAATCCTTGATATAGCCGGAGGTCTCCGGGAGCCCGTTGTTGCCGGTGTTCCTGCAAGGACCGGTCGCCGAGGTCTGACCGCCGTCCCAGAGGCCATTCATGTTCCGGTCCTCGATATTATCCGGGATCCCGTCACCGTCGGTATCGAGTTTTCGGGGATCGAGTTCACCAAAGTCGACCCGTCCGTTCAGGTTCCTGTCCTCACCGGTATCAAAGACCCCGTCCCCGTTCAGGTCGGCCAGCCCGTCCGGGATCCCGTCCTTGTCGGTATCGTCGGTCCGCGGATCGGTCTCCCCCTTGTCCGGTTCAAAGAGCCCGTTGTGGTTCATGTCTTCGACGCCATCCGGGAGGTTGTCGCCATCGGTGTCCGGATTAAACCGGTCGGTCTCGAGGGAGACTCCGACGCCACCCGCTCCAACCGAGAGCTTGCAATCCGAGTCCTTGTCCTCCGTGACATCCGGGATTCCGTCCCGATCCGAGTCCTTGAGCAGCCCCGGCAGACGCCCAACCTGCCTCAGACACTGATCCCGCGCACAATCCATCTCTTCCCGCGTTGCGACCGGGTTGCTGATGATATCGGGAGAGACAATAACCTCTCCCTGACAACCATCGACACGGTCACCGATCCCGTCATCGTCCGAGTCGCGGAGATAGGGGCTCGAATCAAACGGATCGGCGAACTCTTCCTCCGCACCACCCATAGCGACCAGGACCCCAAAGAAGAGACAGTCCTTGTCAGAATCTTCTTCCACATCCTTCAGTCCGTCGCCGTCGGAGTCGCGCTGCGCATCCTGAAACGACGTTGCCGGACGGCAGACCTGCAGACAGTTCGGGCTCGGGTCAAAGGCGCAGGCGTCCGAGAAGTCCTTGATCATGTCGTTGTCGGTATCCGGATCAAACGGGTCCGACTCAAAGAAACCGCGCTGGCAGTTTGTATCGACATCCTCCTGCTTGTTGAGTAACCCGTCGTTGTCCGAGTCGAGGTCCTTCCAAAGGGCATGTTTCGTGTTGCCGCAGGCGTCGTAGTAGTCGGTAAAGCTGTCGTCATCGGTGTCGGTATCAAACGGATCCGACTCGAACGGACCCCGGAAGTCGCAGTCGCTGTTGATATCCTCCTGATCGTTCTTCAGGCCGTCGCCGTCCGAATCGAGACCGACCCAGCGGGGGTGCTGGAAGTTTTCCGGGCAGATATCGGGGCAATCGAAGAAATCGGGCTCATCCGGGGTTGCAATGTGCGGGCAGAAGTCGTCGCCGTCGACGATCCCGTCCCCGTCGGAATCGGGGTTCAACGGATCGGTATCGAGCGGGAAGCTACCTGCCTGACAGTCGCGCGAGGGATTCTCCACATGGTCATAGATCCCGTCACCATCGGTATCCACCTGCTGGACGCTGCCTCCAGGAACCACCACTTCAAACCGGGCCTGTTCAGGAACCTTCAGGTTCGGATTCCGCGAGACGCAGTAGTGGAAGGCACAGCCCGGATACTCGGTCCTCCGCCGCTCCGTCTCCCCCATCCCCTCCGGCCGCTCGTCGGGTGAGACCGGGGCAAAGTGGGGACACTTGTCGACGTTGTCGAGGCCGGTCCCTTTGAAGCGCGGGTCATTTCGGGCCGTCATCTGGACCCAGTCATCAAAGTCGCCGTCGGTGTCCGGATCCCTCCAGTTCGTCTCATCGGTCACTGTCCCGGCAGCCGGAGCGTTGTAGATACAGTCGCGGCTCTTGTCCTCGATCCCGTCCGGGATGTCGTCATCGTCGTAGTCATAGACCGCCAGGGTCCGGTCGGGCGCCGTCTGGTGCCCCGGATGCCACGGCCCCTCAAGAGGGACGCAGACATAGAGGCACCGGAGATTCGAATCAAGGGGACAGCCGTCCTCCTTGTCATTGATTGCGTCTCCAATTCCAAACGGGTAGTCGCCGGTCGGGGCATCGGGATAGCTTCGGGTCACCGGGTCCCAGGCGTCCGAGTGCTCATAGTAGGGGTCCGACTCCTTGCTCACGATCGCCTCGACACCGCCGTCGTTGATCGTCTGGCGATCGACGACACAATCCCCATCGACATCTTCCTTGATGTCGGGGAACTGGTCCCCGTCGGTATCAAAATTCACAAGCCCGAAGGCGGTGAGTTTGCCGATCGTCCCCGGTTCCCCGGTCCCTTGCGGTGTCCGGCAGAGCCTTCGGACACATTCAAAGTTGTGGGTCCTCCGGTCTCCGCCGGTGATATCACGCGGACAGAGATCGGCGTCACGAAGCTGCCCGTCAACCACCATCTGACCGTCGGGCAAGCCGTCGCCGTCGGTATCCGAGTTGTAAGGATCGGTCTCCTGCCAGAAGTACGGATTGTTCTTGAACCGAAGTCGCGTATCACGCACGCAACCGGGGAAATAGCCATCGGTGTGGCTCCCCTCGATGTTCCCGCTGCAGTTCTCATCGGCATCGGTGATCCCGTCACCATCCGAGTCGGCATCGGTCGAAGGCTCGTTCCCGTTGTGGTTGCCGTCCCCGTCACAATCCCAGGGGTTCGTCGCCAGATTGGTATCGAGAAGGGTATAGCGACAGCGATCCCCCCTCAGGAGGGCACGCTCAAAAGACTGATACTGTTCCTCGTAGGGAAAGTTGCCCGGATTTGTGTTGCAAGCCACTGCGTCATGGGCCACCCGATAATATTGGATATAGGCCCGATGCGCCTGTCGGGAGGTCCAGGACTCAAAGAGGTCATGAATCCCGTCGCCGTCCGTATCTTTATCCGCATCATTCCAGGCGGTCTCGCCCGGATCGACCTGACAGTCGCCGTCCCGATCCTCCTCCCAGTTCTCGAGGTCGTCGTGATCGCAGTCCTTCCCAGGCTGATAGACGTAGGGACGTCGGTCACTCCTCCGGATACAGGTGCACTCGCCGGACGAGGTCCCAAAGCCGGTACCTGAGCCGGAAGTAGATGTTTCGCACCCTCTCTCATCCTCCTGATCTGTCCCCTCTTGGGCGAGGAGGGCGGGTGGAAGGCTTAACAAGGCAAGTAGCGTCAGTATTGTAAAATTTATCCTCATGGTCTAAACCGCCTGTAGACCCTTCCCGGCCAGGTCCATGGTTTCAATCTCCTCCACGACTCCGGGTTATCCCAGTCCATCCGTACCTCAGCTCCGACCAGAACCGACCGGTCCTCTTCCCGTGAACCGGCGGGGGCCAGTGTGACTGTCCTTGACTCAGGAAACTCACACCCCTTTTCCTCACAGGCATCGGTGAGCGAGTCGTTCCGGGCAGGGTCGTTTTCGAGCCCTGCCACCTCAGGGCGGTAGGTAAGCCCCTCGATTTTTCCATAAGACCGCTGTTGATAGGCAACCAGTCCGCAGATGAACCCACTACAGTACTCCAGCATCCCGTCCCAACCGGTCATCGGGACTGTATGATCAAGTCCGAGCAACTCGGCAGGCCTGTTCCGACCCTCTTCGAGCGCCGTCCCGGTCGGCCACGCACCGACCCCCTCGTCCTGGTTCAACGGGGCGGTAAAGCTCGCCCGAGCGGGAGAGGAGAGAAAACCGGGGGGGACCCACCAGGGGTTGCCGATCCTTCCATACGTGGCGATAAACTCCGTATCTCCGTACCGGGCAAAGACCCCATATCGGCTGTTGTTCCCCCTGTATCTCATCTTCACGCTGGTCGCCCCACCCCGATCCCAATCCCTCTGCCCAAAAAAGTGCTCACGGCCGATAACGAGGCCGACACCGCTTGTCTCCGTGAC
>CAYWRF010000051.1:0-11741 GCA_964460495.1 uncultured Pseudomonadota bacterium
ACACGCGTAAGATCGTCGGCAGCGTCAGATGTGTATAAGAGACAGATAGGGGAGTGTCCCGGAATGGTTCGCGACAATCAGACCGGCCCCTTCTTTTGGAATATTGAGCAGGCCGTCCACCTTCACCCGCCAGTAGTCGTAGTAGAGAAAATCGAAGATCGGCTTGACCCGTTTGACCCATGAGGGGTCCATGCCGAACTCGTCGAACTCGGCCGGCGCAATCTCGGAACCGAACCAGAAATCCTGCAGGAACCTCAGGAAAGATTCAACAAGACTTAAGGAAAGTTCCCGTCTTTCGGGGGACTCGTCCCGTTTTTGGGGAGGCTCCCTGAAGGGGACCTTCGCCTCGAGTTTCTTTAATTCCCTTTCCAGTCTGTCAAGACGCCCTGAAATATCCTGGGCAAGCGTCTCGCGTGACCCCTCCTCCGGTTTATCCGCCTTGACGATTCGAAGATGCGAGATCTTATTGTTCATGGGCCTCTCCCAATTTTACCTTTCTGACCCTTTGGGCGCCGAGAAAGGCGAGCAGTGCCTCTTCGCTCGAGTGTCTTGGCAAAAATCCGATCCTTTTGGCCCGCTCTCCGTCCGCGATCGAGAGATATTTGAGAAAATCGAGGCGGGAGGAGGGGGCCCCGAAGATTCCTGCATACCACATCAACTGGACGAAAGGATAGAGGATCGGCGAGGGGATCGGAACGGTAAGCTTCCCGGCAAGTTTCAGGACCCGTGAAAGCGGGAGGACCCCTTTGCCGGTGATGTTATAGACCCCGGGGCACTCCTTCTCCAATACCATCCGGAAGGCCCTGCGGGCATCCTCTTCATGGACAAACTGGAAGAGCGGATCGTACCCCATCACGGTCATGATAACCGGCCGTTGCAGGAAGGTCGTTTTGTAATTCATGACGTTCGGTCCGAGTATCGTGCAGGGACGGAGGATTGTCACGATCACCTCCGGGTGCTTTCGGGCAAATTTCAAAAACTGATCCTCCGCCTCGATCCGGTCTTTGAGGAAACGACTCTTGTACCCTCCGCGACGCTCATGCCCCTCCGGGAGAAAGTTCGGGTTTGAGGGGTGGGCCCCGTAGACCTCGGTCGTCGAGGCCATGATCAACTTCTTGACCTTCAACGCGGCACAGGCGTTCAGGACATACATCGTGCCAACCGAGACCAGCTCGTGGGCCCACTCCAGATCGTGTGGCGGCGAGACCGGATAGGCCATATGGACAAACGTCTCGACCTCCTCGTTCTTCAGGATCTCCACCAGCTTCGAGTCGGCGAGGGTTTCAGTCAGGTCGAAACGGTAAAACCTCGTTTTTTTTAGCTCAAATGGCGGCTTTCTGGTGTCAAGGGCGATCACGTTTTGGTAACGCCGATCCTGTTCCAGCTCCCGGAGGAGTGAGCTCCCCAGGAACCCGGCGGTGCCGGTCAGGACAATTGCCTTGGTGTTCTTCTTCGTTGCCACTCTTTCTCCCTATCGCGAAAGAGGTTCCATGGCAAGGTGGTCCTCAATTTGTCTGGTAATGTGCATCGAACAGAACTTCGGCCCGCACATCGAGCAGAACTCGGCGCTTTTGAAGGTCTCCTGCGGGAGCGTCTCGTCGTGGTATTCCTTCGCCCGGTCGGGATCGAGCGAGAGGCGGAACTGCTCGTTCCAGTCAAAGGCATAACGGGCTCGGGAGAGGGTGTCATCCCGGTCACGGACCCCCTTGCGGTGGCGCGCGATATCAGCCGCATGGGCTGCAATCTTGTACGCGATCACCCCTTGCCGGACATCTTCCGCATTCGGGAGTCCCAAGTGTTCCTTCGGAGTGACGTAGCAGAGCATCGAGGCGCCGGACCAGCCGGCCAACGCCGCGCCGATCGCGGAGGTGATATGGTCATATCCGGGCGCGATGTCTGTGACGAGCGGGCCCAGCACATAGAACGGGGCCTCATGGCAGAGCTCCTGCTCCAGCTTCATGTTGTAATCGATCTGATCCATCGGGACATGGCCGGGGCCTTCCACCATCACCTGCACGTCATGCCCCCAGGCCTTTTTTGTCAACTCTCCCAAAACCTTCAATTCGGAAATTTGGGCCTTGTCAGTTGCGTCATGCAGACAGCCGGGTCGGAGACTGTCTCCAAGAGAGAAGGAGACGTCGTGCTCCTTGAAGATCTCGCAGATCTCATCAAAGTGGGTGTAGAGCGGATTCTCCTTTCTGTGATGGATCATCCATTGTGCCATGAGCGACCCGCCGCGTGAGACGATCCCGGTGATCCGGCCGACCACCAGCGGCAGGAATTCCAGCAGGATCCCGGCATGGATCGTCATGTAATCGACCCCCTGCCGTGCCTGATGCTCAATCGCGTCGAGCATATCCTGAGGAGTCAGATCCTCAACGCTCTTCACCTGCTGGACTATCTGGTAGATTGGAACCGTTCCGATCGGGACGGACGATGCCTTGATGATCGCCTCGCGGGTCTCGTCGATATTTTTTCCTGTGGAGAGGTCCATGACGGTATCGGCCCCATAGTTAACTGCGAGCCGGAGCTTGCTCACTTCCTCGTCGATGCAAGAGGTTACGGCGGAATTCCCGATGTTCGCATTGATCTTGCACCGGGCGGCGATCCCGATTGCCATCGGTTCAAGGGCAGTATGATGGATGTTAGCCGGGATGATCATCCGTCCCCTGGCGACTTCTTCACGAATCATGTCGGGAGACAGCTCCTCCCGTTCTGCGACGAACCTCATCTCCTTCGTGACGATTCCCTGACGGGCGTGGTGCATCTGTGTATTGTTCATAAAATATTCTCCCAGTCTTTCCATACTGCCTCGTATCCCCTTGACGAAATTGCCTGAGCCACCTCGGCCGGCGTTCGCTTGTCTTCAATCTCAAACTGTTTAAGCGCGTTGTCCGGATGCAGGTATCCGCCCGGCTCCGTCCGCGAACCGGCGCTCATATGGGTCACACCGACCCCGATAAGTTGATCCCTCAACGCGGGCGATTCGCGGGTTGAGAGGACGATTCCGACATCCGGCAGGGCGATCCTCGTCCGGCAGATCATTTCAAGGTACTCCTCATCGGAGACAGGGAAGCGGACGCGGTAATCGCCTGCGCAGGGTCGGAACCTCGGCAGGCTCACCGTAAATTCCGTTTGCCAGAATCGTTTCTTCATATCGCGAACATGGTCGATCAGGCGTTCAAGATCGCCCCTCCATTCGGAGAGTCCGACAAGGATCCCCATCCCGATCCGGCGGATCCCGGCCCGGGCCGCCGTCTCCGCCGCATGGATCCGGCGCTCATAGTTTTTTTTGGGACCTGCGACATGGACCTCCGCATAACGGCTCCGGTCGTAGGTTTCCTGATAGAGGACGACCCCATCGACTCCCGCCTCCTTCAGATCGCGATACGTTGCCTCATCAAACGGAGCCACTTCGATCGATACCGAGGCAAGCCGCGGTTTGAGTCTTCTGGCAATCTCCTGGAGGTAGTCGTGTGAGACGATTCGCGGGTGTTCGCCAGAGACGATCAGGAGGTGACGAAAGCCTTGTGCGATCAGAAAGTCCGCCTCTTTCATGACCTCGTCTCTCGAGAGGGTTTTTCGGGCGATCTGGTTTTCCAGACTGAAGCCGCAGTATTTGCAGATGTCGATGCACTCGTTCGAGACATAGAGCGGGGCGTAGAGCTGGATCGTGCGGCCGAAACGGAGCTGGGTCAGCCGGCGGGCATTTTCTAGAATCCCCCCCTCGATCCCCCTCTTTGCAAAAGAGGGGGAAGGGGGAGATTTAAGGTGTACCACCGATAACTCCTTTCACCGGACTCGACGCCTCCGCCCCTTCTCTCTCTTCAGCACGTCCCGCCAAGAACGCCTTCCTCCCTGCCTCCACTCCCAGCCGAAGCGCCTCCGCCATCCCGACAGGATCCTCGGCCGTCGCGATCGCTGTGTTCACCAGCACCGCATTGGCCCCGATCTCCATCGCCTCGCAGGCGTGAGAAGGAGCCCCGAGCCCCGCATCGACCACCACCGGGATCGTTGCCTGCTCTATAATGATCCGGAGCGCCTCGCGCATTTTCAGTCCTCGTCCCGAGCCGATGGGAGAGGCGAGCGGCATTACGGTGGCGCATCCAACCTCCGCGAGTCTCTTGGCGAGGATCGGGTCGGCCTGAATGTAAGGAAGCACGGTAAAACCTTCCCTGACCAAAATTTCGGCCGCCTTCAGTGTTTCGATCGGGTCAGGCATCAGGTATTGCGGGTCCGGGATCACCTCAAGTTTAAGCCAGGTCCCAAGCCCCGCTTCACGTGCCAGATGGGCGAGCAAGACCGCCTCGCGGGCATCCCGCGCGCCGGAGGTGTTCGGAAGGAGGGTGTATCTGTTTCGATCGATGAAACTTAAAATGTCCTTATCAGGTCGCGCGAGGTCTATCCGGCGGAGTGCTACCGTGACAATCTCAGTTCCTGAGGCCTCGAGGCTGGCTTGCATCACCTCGCCCGAGGGAAATTTGCCGGTGCCGACCAGCAGCCGAGACCGGAAAATGCGACCCGCGATTTTGAGTGTGTCAATCATATTAACCTCTTTTGTCTCGCCTCGATCGCGATCGCGAATCACGATCGGGGTCTACCCTCCGCCTCGTGCCTGAACGATTTCAATTTGATCCCCGTCCGCCACTCTCGTTTCATTGAGCTTGGAGCGTGGGACAATCTCGGTGTTGACCGCGACGGCGATAGCGGCCGAATCGATCTTGAATTGATCCAGAATCTCCTGGATGGTTTTTGATCTGTCTAACTTTTGAGACTGCCCGTTGAGTTGAACGGTGATCAATTTCGCCTCCCTACGCCGGCATGACCCGGATCAGGTTCAAAGGGTATTATCTCAGCCCTTAAGTGACTCCGAGCTCGTCGAGGAGGAGTCAAAGGACACCCCTGTTTGAATTGGGAACTGGTTAACAAAGCGGGGGGATGATTGTCAATCGGGGTAAAAGATTGCTATCAGGAAGTCAAACCGTCAGCCCGAAATTCACTACCGAAAAGGGCCTTCGATTGGTCCATAATTTCTAACGAGCCCCGAGGACGACCTTAAAGGGCGAAGGTTCATCAAGGCAGAAGGGGACCAAACTATTTTATCACGGGAACAGATGCCTCAAATCCCACTTCTTCAAGTATTCCCGCATCCGTTTCGGATCAAAACGGGGGGGGTGGCGGAAGGGTGGTTTTTGAATCGGGCTTCTCGGGACGGAGGCGAGGTAGAGGGTGTCGAGGTATGCCTTTTCCGGTGTGGCAAGGGGAAAAGAACCGTCGCCGGTCCTTTTCATTTCAAAACCCCAGACCTGATCGGCAGGGATGTGATGCAATGAAACCCGGCCGAGAGAAGTATCCCAGCAACCGGGTCGCCCCGCGGTGACGCCATAAACCTGTCTCGGTACCTCCGCAATCAACCCATGCTCGGAGAGGGCCGAATAGAGGGAGACATAGGAGATCCAGGGATCGGTCAGATAGGGAACCGCCTCCTCGATCCTTAAAGAGGGGGCGAGCAGATTGGCCCAGATTCCCCGCTTGAGACGCAAAAGGAGTTTTTCGCGGGCCAACCGGTTCAGGAGTTGACTCGCGGCCGAGGGGCTTACTCCCAGCAAGGTTGCCGCCGTCCTCGTCGTGAAGACCCGGAGCCGGTTCTCTCTTAATTTTTGGATCAGGCGCGCAGCGGTCATGATTCCAACCTCATTTGGACCTCCTTTTTCATCGCCTCAAAACGATTCGGGGCACGGTACAAATCGACCAGATCGGGGGGAAGAAACGGGAGAACCTGTTCGCGGAAATCCCGAAACTGAAATGACTCGATTTTGGCGACGGCCTCTTTTTTCAGGAGGGTGGCAAGGAGAGACGGCGATAATTTTGCTGCACGGGTCAGAAGATGATGGAGGTCAAAGAGATCCCGACAGGCAAATCGCGAGGGGGAGGCAAGGGCCGTGGTCTTTTGAAGGATGAGTGTCTCCACGCCGTAATAACAGCAGGCGAATGGCGCCTGATTGTGAACCTGAAGAATCTCGGATGACGGGACCCCCTTTTCAACCCCGGTCAAAACCTTTTGTCTGCGGGAACATTCGAGCCGCGTCAGGTTAAAGATCTTGGCTCCATGATAGTTATAATGCAACTTATTTATATAAATATCAATAATATGTTTTTCTCTCTTCAAGGGAGAATCGGACCCAGCTTGCCCCACGAGACGGAATAGATCCGTTGTTTTTGATCCCCGGCCATTTTTTTAAAGAAGTTTTTCCTCCGGGTGACAACCACACACGGGACCTTGAACAGGTGGCTGAACCGATAGCAGGCAGAGGTCGGTTCCGGCGCCCCCTCTTTGGCCTCAATCAGTAACCAGGGCGCCTCACTCTTGCAGATCAGGAAATCGACCTCCGTGCCGTCATGGGTCCGGACAAAGGAGAGCGACATTTTCTCGCCAAAGCGATCGGTCCAGAGGGTCACGGCCCTTAAAAGGGAGGCGGCAATATAATTTTCAAACCGGTCCTTCTCGGCAAATCGCCAGTCCATGAAGTACCACTTTCTCTCCTTTTTATAGGCCCGACGGATCTTTTTTGAGAAAGGGGGGATCGAAAAAACGAGTTGAACCCGGTTCAGCATCTGGAGCCATCTCTTGATGGTCCCATGGGTTGTCTCAAGGTCCTCCGCCAGATTCCGGTAACTGATCGTACTGCCGACGGACGGTTTCAGGATTTCCAAAAGGTTTTCTACCTTGTCCAGTTCGACGACCTTGGTGAGATCCCTCAAATCCTCCTGGACGATCAGGTCGTTGTGGTTGATTGACCAACGCCTCCAGAACTCCTCCCGGCCTGAAAAGAACGGTTCCGGAAAGCCGCCGAGCGTCATCAGATCATCCAGAGGGCCCGAATCCGGTTGATCCGCCGCCTGTTCCACAAGCCTTTCAGGGCGATCGGGGAGGATAAAATTGGTTTTTCCAAAATCCGGAAGATTGATCGGAAAGAGTCGTGTATGGAAGTAGCGGCCAACAAGGGAATCGCCGCTCTTTCGAAATGTCTCCAGACGGGCGCTGCCGGTCACCACGAACCGGAAACGATCTTTGTGGACATCATAGATCCCCTTCAGGATGTCCTTCCATTGGGGACGCTTGTGGATCTCGTCAAAGCAGATCCATTCGGAGTCCGCTGAGGCAAAAAAATCGGAGTCTTTCTGGTAGAGTCTCCTGACCTTCCGATCGTCCCAGTTGAAATAGGCCTCTTTTTTGGGGCAGATCATTGAGGTGACGAGGGTCGTTTTGCCGACCTGGCGGGGCCCTGAGAGCAAGAGCATTCGTCTTCCCAGCCAATCGGGGTCTGTCCAGTAATGCTGAATGGTCCGGAAGTGCTCGTGAAACGGGGCCATGGTAACCCATTTTACGCGTAAAATGGGTTACGTCAATCCCATTTTCCCTTGTTTGATTTTGTTATGGACTGCCGAAATGGGGGGGAAATTGTCTACGGTATTCTTCTTCTGTCACCTGGAGCTCTCGAGACGCCGCAGAGAGTTTCAGGGATCTCATCAGACCGATCCAGGCGGTCTCTCGCGTCCGATCCGCCTCGATCGACTTTCGATAGAAGTGGGCCGCATCCCGCGGGCGGTTTTGGTAATAATAATGGTCGGCCACCCGTTCGGCAACGGCCGTGACAAACGGGGCAGCCTCTGGGGAAAAGGGATGATTTGTGATCGCCCGTACCACCTCGATCAGGTCCTTGCGGTTACGATCGGGTGCCTTCCACAAGGCATCAAAGAGCGCGAGCGCGGTCTTCGTCGCCCCCTTAAGTGTCAGGGGGTAAAACATGTCAACTGACACCGATATCTTCCCGAGCTCGGATGCGGCCATGATCATGATCTTCGGGATCAGGCGCATCGCCTCTTCCTCCCGGCCGTTCTGGGCGCGGATCACCAGCTCAACAGTCGGGTAAACTGTATCCGGGCTGTATTGATCAAGATGGTCGATTGCGGCCCTTCCCAAAATGGATTGGGCCAGAAGGAAAAGATACCTCGCCCCCTGGCCTTGAGGGTTGAGAGAGATCAGCTGCTCGTTCCAGCGGGAGACTCCGTGAAGCCATTCCTCCTCGCGGGAGCCGGGTGGTATCGGCAAGAGGCCTCGATGTGTAATCGTCTTGCCGACGAGTTCAAGGTAATGGAAGGAGACATTCTCCGCGAAATCAGTTTCGTTCGGGAACCGGCGTGTGAGCTCCATCATCCAGCGATCGACCTCGCGCCAGTTTTGACTCGCAATCGCCGCGGTGACAAGGATGTGGTAGGGGAGGGGAGTTGAATCGCCGAGCTCGAGCGCCCTCTCGGCTGTCTTGACCGATTCAGCAAACCGCCCCTGATTCTCCAGGGTGAAGGCAAGGGCGGTATAGGCCTCGGCCTCTCTTGGCTGGAGATCGAGGAGTTGCCTGAGCACGGTCTCCGTCCCGTTCAAATCGCCCGTGGCGTTGAGGAAACCTGCCGCAACCTTATAAGGGAAGGGGATTGATGGTTTTGAGGTATCGAGGATTTTTCGGAGTCGCTCATAGACCGGTCTCCCCTCGTCGAGACGGTTTGCCCCGATAAGAATATTAAGATACTCCGCAAGATATCTCGGCTCATCAGGCCACCGGACGAGGCCTTGACGGAGGTGCGACTCCGCCTCCTTGACCTTGTTTTGCCGGCTTTCGGAAACGGCAAGGAGTCTGGGATAATCTCTTTGTGAAAGAAAAGAGGAGATCTCCCACCATTCCTCCTGCCACCCCTGTTCCAGCAGCGGCTCCGCCTTTTCGGGGAGATCACTATAAAGATAACAGAGGGCGAGACGCGACCTGATTTCGGCGGGCGCCGGAAAAGTGGAATAGTGCAGCGTTGTGTCGAATTGCTCCCCGATCGCGAGTTGCCACGGGGAGCGCCGGTCCGAACCGATGATCGCCTCAAGCCGCCGGTCCAACTCCTCAAAGTGCGGTATCAAACCGGCTAATTGATCCTTTGGGAGTGTTTTATACTGAAGGAAGAGATGCACCGCCATCGCCTGAAGCTGATCCGGCCTGATCCTTAAGGCCTCTGCCGCGAGACTCTTTGCATCGGAGAGTGAGTCGTCCGTGTTGCTGAAAAAGAGAACGACGGCGAGATTCCCGAGGATGTCCGGATTTTGAGGTTCCTCCCTTGCCGCTTCCCTCAGTTGAAGGAGTCCTTCTTTTTTCTCCCCCATGCCATGTCGGAGCAACCCGACGGCCGCCTTTTCTCGCGCATTTTTCGGAAGGTACCCCGCAAGGGCCTCAAGTCCCTTTGATTTCTGCTCGATGTTCGCGAGGATCACGGCGGTCATCTTCATAATTGTAAAATCGTCCGGAATCTTTTCGGCAACCCTCCGGATGGAGGGGAGGGCCCTTACAAAGTCTCCGCGCAAAAAGTGTGTGAGACCCTCCGCCCAAAAATAATAGGGGGATTCCGGCGCCAGACCTTTAAAGTTCTCAAGCCGCAGTTGAGCCATTCCGAAGTTACCCTCCCCCGCGAAACTGAGGACCAGAACCATCAACGCCTTTTCATGCCCCGGCTGTCGGGAAAGGATCGCTTCGACTCGGGAACGTCCCTCCCGGAATTTTCCCTGATTCACCTCGACCCAGGCGCGGTCAATCTCTGCATCAGAGAGGTCGGCCCGTCTCCCCTTCGTTCTCTGTTTGGGGGTTGATAACGGCAGAGGGAGTTGGACCAGCGGGCCTCGTCCGCCGAGGAATCCTTCCGGTTCTCCGGGAAACGGGCGAACCCCCGTGTCGTCGATCGAGAACCAACGGGACAATGGATCTCCCCGTTTTCCAGGCGGTGTCTCGCGGAGCAGCTTCTGGAGCCGGGCTGCCTGCTTCGCCCTCTCCTCCACGACCGCCCGGTTGACTTCGGCTATCCATTTGCTCAGCTGATCCCGATCATCGACTTGAGCAGACTTGAGGGTGAAAAGGTCTTCCGGATCCGGCTCTCCGATAACACCGCCATCCCGAACCCACCGAATTTTGTATCCGCGGCCCGATGAAACGAGATTCCACTCCAGCATCCTTCTCTGAAGATCTGCAGGTTTGACCGGCGGTTTCGGCTGTCCGGCCGGTTGTTGCCTGTACCGGTGGGCGGCGCAGCCGATCGCGAGTCCGCTGAGGAGCACGCTTGTGAGTCCGTACAGGATTTGGGATGTCATAAACCTCCTAGCAGAATAGATTCCACCGGAACCGGAAGACCACCATCGGTGTTTCCCAGGGCCTGCCAATATCCTCCGGCCCATCCTGCGGCGGAAACAGGCCGACCGCAAGATATCTCCCCTGCTGGCTGACACTCACCCCCGTCAGCGGGACAATGTCCGGATCTTCCTCAACGACAGGCGGTGGGTTCGAGAAGAGGGGTGGCAGCCATTTGGTCGCGGGAAAGGCGAGCCTTCGGTCAGGATATTTAAACTGATCGACGCGCGGAGGAGTCTCCGCGAGCTGCAGAAGGTCGGCCTGTTGTGCAAGCGCCGCCCTGAGAACCGGCAATTCGAGTTGGTGAATCATGGCCCCTTTCCGTCTATTTTGACCCTGTCATCGCTGCCAGCCGCAAAGAGGTTGCGTCTATTCTGAGCGACTCCCCCGGGGGAAGGATCTTGACCCGTTCCCTCAACCCCCTTTCCAAGGCGAGCCTGCCGAGCCACTCGATCGGCTCCTCCATCGGTTCCGTGGAGAGTTTGAAGGTCCCCCAATGAATCGGCACAAGATACCGGGCGCCGATCTCCTCAAAGATCCGGACCGCCTCGGCCGGGTTTATATGCCGATCCCTCATGAACCACTCGGGGCGGTAGCAGGAAATCGGAAGGAGCGCCACATGGATTGGGGAGTCTGCAGTTGCGTGCGGGAAGTCGCCCCTGTAGGCGGTATCTCCGGGAAAAAAGATCCGATAGCCGTGAAAATCGATCAGGTAGCCGTTGCATCGCGTATAACGGAACGGGAGAACCCGGAAACCGGTGTGTTTTACCGGAAAGGGGGTTGTCCTGAGACCCGGCCCGATTTCTATCGGGCGAGGGGGTTCTGTCTCGAGCACAGGATTTTTCAGGGATTTCCGGAGCAGTCCTTTCAAGCCGGGTGGGACGATGATCGGCACCTTTTGCGAGAAATATTTATACGAGGGGATATCCAGATGGTCGTAATGGGCATGCGAGACAAAGACCGCCTCGGGCTCTCCGAGCGACTCCGGTTTGCAGGGGAGGGGAGACCTTCGTTTCAACCAGAAGATCTGTTGGCTGAAGATCGGATCGGTCAGGATATATTTTCCATCCGCTTCAATCCTGACCGTTGCGTGGCCGACATAAGTAATGGTGAGAGGCACGCCTGTCGCTTAAACCTTTTGACCAGAGTCGACAACTAGAGAAAAATCGTATGTGAGAAAAATCGCAGAAATGTTAACTCAGGATGCCGGCGAGTTGCCGGAGACATTCCGTCACGGGTAAAACCTCAATCCGACCCTCTCTCATGCGCCGGTCGCCTCCGTAAATGAAATAGGCCTTGGCCATCGGGTAGTCTTCCAGAAATGCCTGTAATCCGTGAAACATCTCCGGGCGGATGCGACCTCCCCTCTTTATCTCAAAGGCACGGATCCCTTTTTCACCGTACAGAACGAAATCAACCTCCAAATGGTGGGACGTCCGCCAAAAATAGATCTGATAGCCCAAATTCAGTGATGCGTTGATAGCGATCAGTTCCTGCAACAAAAGTGTTTCAAGTGCCGGTCCTTCC
>CAYWRF010000052.1:0-11645 GCA_964460495.1 uncultured Pseudomonadota bacterium
CTCCCCTCGCCATGCCCCCCCCGCGGGGCGCGAAAATGTTTTTTGAATTTGAAGTCGTAGAGGGTGGTGAAGTTCGGATCGGCGATCACAACGACATCCCCCCCCTTGCCGCCGTCACCGCCGTTAGGGCCCCCGCGCGGGATATATTTCTCCCGCCGGAACGAGACACACCCGTTCCCGCCGTCCCCGGCCTTTACAAAAATGCGCGCTTCATCGATGAATTTCATCTGGCCCTCGCCTGCTGGCGGGTCCGGTAGAGCTTTTCGGTGAAGCCCCCTTGGGTGAGGAATTGCTGTTCCAGGTTTTGAAGTTGTCGTTTTAACAAGTAACTTGCCTGGTTAATCAGGCAAATGAGGGTGTTCGCGGCTGCTTCGGGGGTGGCGGTGGCAATGTAATAAGGGTCTGACCGGTCGGACCTGTCTGACAAGTCTGACTTGTCCGACAAATAGCCTCTTCTCACAGCAAGCGCTTTCGGAGAATTTTTGTCCCACAGCGGTAAACGCTTCTGCCTCAAAAAATCCTCATAGTCCAAAAGCAACTCCTCCAAACTGGCCCGCGCAACCCCTGTTAGTTTCAGCTCGGTCTTTTTGGAGGTTGCTGAGGCCAAACTCCCCTCCGCGATATTTTGTTTGCCACTCCGCGCTGCCTGCACCATTTGGTCATGCGTTCTTGAGCGGCGATCAATGAAGCGGTCGCAAAAAATCACCGTGGCATCGTAGATAATTTCCGCCGCCCGATAAGACCTCAGTTTCCGATAACCACCATAAGGTCCTATGAGACCTGACATTGTTAAAAAACCTCTTGTTTGTTCGAGTTAATTACTGCGGATAAACAGACACCCGGCGTTTTTCGCCGTGCGGTTCGTATTTTACGATCCCGTCGATCTTGGAGAAGAGGGTCCAGTCACGGCCGACGCCGACATTGACCCCGGGGTGGATCTGCGTCCCGCGCTGGCGGACCAGGATCGTTCCGGATTGAACCTTCTCACCCGCGTAGGACTTCACACCGCGTCGCTGGCCGTTGCTATCACGACCGTTTGTTGTGCTCCCGCCACCTTTTTTATGGGCCATAAGCTGCTACCCCTTGATCTCAGTGATCTCCACGGTTGTCAGAGACTGCCGGTGGCCGATCTTCTTGTCGGAACCCTTCCGTTTCTTGTAGCGGTAGATGATGAGTTTCTCCCCCTTATCCTCACTCAAGACCTTGCCGCTCACCTGGGCCTTCTCAATATAGGGTGTCCCGATACGGGCTACCCCGTCACCCCCAATCAGGAGGACCTGATTGAACTGGACCTCACCGCCGACCGGTTGAGGAAGCCTCTCAACCTGGAGCCGCTCCCCGGTGGAGACCCGATACTGCTTCCCGCCCGTCTGGATAATGGCATACATAGAGCGGCGGAACTAATCATCTTTTGAGGGGACTGTCAACTGGCTCCGAAGACCTCAAATTGTTCGGTATGGAAGTCCTCACGGGCCTTTGTGATCACCTTCTTGCCGGATTGTCTCTCCCATTCCTCGAGGGTCGGGCGCTCTTCATCGAGGAGCATCTCCGCCACACTCGGGTGGGCCTGGACCACAATGGTCTCTCCCTGAAAATCGATCATCCCGCGCCTGAGCTCTCGCATGATCTCGTGACAGAGGGTCGAGCGGCTCTTCAGATAACCGCGTCCTTCACAATAGAAACAGGGCTCGCAGAGGAGCCGGCCGAGGCTTTCGCGGGTCCGCTTCCGTGTCATCTCGACGAGGCCCAAATCGGTGATCTTCGTGATTGTCGTCTTGGCCCGGTCCGAGCGCAGGTGTTCCTTCAGCGATTGGTAGACCGTCTCCCGGTTGGCCGGCCGCTCCATGTCGATAAAGTCGATGATGATGATCCCCCCGATATCTCGCAGCCGGAGCTGGTAGGAGATCTCCTTGACCGCCTCGAGGTTGGTCTTGAGGATTGTATCTTCCAGATTTCGTTTGCCGATAAACTTGCCGGTGTTCACGTCGACCGCCGTCAACGCCTCTGTCTGATCGATAATGATATAGCCGCCCGATTTGAGCCAGACCTTCTTCCCCAGGGCGCGCGAGATCTCCACCTCGATCCCGTGTGCGTCAAAGAGCGGCTCGTTCCCCTGATACAGCTCGACCACCTCGCCGGCGTGGGGAGAGAAGGAGGCGACAAACTCCTCGATCTTTCTCTTCTCTTCGGGAGAGTCGATCACGATATGGTCGATATCCGGAGTAAAGAGATCCCGGACTGAGCGAAGGGCGACATCGAGCTCCTTGTGGATCAGGGCCGGGGCCTGTCTCTTCTCCGCCTCCAGACGGATCTCGTTCCAGAGTTTTGTCAGGTACTCCATATCCTGCTTCAGCTCGCGTTCATTCGCCCCCTCGCTCATCGTCCGTGCAATGAAGCCTCCTTGATTCTTGGGGCAGACCTTGTCGAGGATCGTCTTGAGTCGCCCCCTTTCACGGTCATCGGCGATCCGGCGAGAGACCCCGACATGGTCGACCGTCGGCATGTAGACAAGAAATCGGCCCGGGAGGCTGACGTGGGTTGTCAGGCGGGCCCCCTTGGTCCCGATCGGATCGCGGGCAATCTGGACAATGATCTCCTGTCCTTCCCGGACGAGATCCTGAATTTGAGGGATCTCGCGGGAGTGACCGCGACCGAACCGGGGGCGATCAGGCGGCATCTCCTCCTCCTCGACCATCACTTCTTCCAACGCCATCTCGGGGGCGATGTCGGAGACGTAGAGGAAGGCGGTCCGCTCCAGTCCGATCTCGGCAAAGGCGGCCTGCATCCCGGGAAGCACGCGGGCGATCTTCGCCTTGTAGATGTTGCCGACGTATCGGACCTCGTTCGCCCGTTCAACAATCAACTCAGTGATCGCCCCTGCCTCGAGCCGGGCGATCCGGGTCTGCGTCGGGGCAACGTTAATAATCAGTTCATTGCGCATGGAGTCCGCAATCTAGACGCCCACTTTCCACATTGCAAGGTCGAATTCTTCGGGATAGGGGAGGGTATGCCGTTCACGTCCGACCACGAGCTCTTTCGGAAGACGGTCCGTGATTTTGCGGAGAAGGAGCTTCTCCCCAACCGGAAGGAGTGGGAGGCGGCCCGCCAGTTTCCAGAGGAACTCTTCAAAAGGGCCGGTCAACTCGGCCTCTTCGGGATTTGCTACCCCGAGTCGGTCGGAGGGAGCGGGGGGGATTATTGGTTCAAGGCGGTCTTTTGCGAGGAGATGGTCTGTTGCCGGATGGCCGGACTCCTGATGGACTTCCTGGTCCAGGCGGATATCGCGACGCCGGTGATCCAGACGCTCGGGACCGAGGAGCAGAAAAGGGAGTTCCTGATCCCTGCGATCCGCGGCGAGAAGATCGCCGCCTTGGGTGTGACGGAACCGGGATGCGGGTCGGATGTTGCCTCGCTCCAGACGAGGGCGGAAAAAAAGGGGGACGATTACGTGATCAACGGCGCCAAGATGTTCTGTACGAACGGCGGCCGGGCCGATTTCATTACGCTGGCGGTGAGGACAGGCGCCCCCGGACATCGCGGGATCAGTCTTTTGCTTTTTCCGACCGACGCAAAGGGGTTTCGTGTCGGCCGGAAACTGGAGAAGATCGGGAACCACACATCGGATACCGCCCTCCTCCATTTTGAGGGGTGCCGGATCCCGCGCCGATATCTTTTGGGAGAGGAGAATCAGGGCTTCAAATATATCATGAACAATTTTCAGGGGGAGAGGCTTGTGGCGGCGCTGATCTCCGTGGCTGGCTCCCAGCTGGCGCTGGACGATGCGGTCCGGTACACGCGCGAGCGGGAGGCGTTTGGGAAAAGGGTCCTCGACTTTCAGGTCTGGCAGCACCGGTTTGCCGATCTGGAGACGGCGATCGAGGCGGCGAGGCGTCTCACCTATCACGCCGTCTCGCTCTTCGATCAAAAGAAGGAGTGCACGCGGGAGATCTCGATGGCAAAGCTCTTTGCGGGGGATCTCGCCCAGAGGGTTGCCTATGACTGCCTGCAGGCCCATGGCGGTTATGGGTATATGGAGGAGTACGACATCGCCCGGTTTACGCGTGACATCCGGCTCATCACGATCGGCGCCGGCACCTCCGAGATTATGAAGGAGATCATCGCCCGCCGGATGGGACTTTTAGATAGTTAGCAACCTTTGGAGCCGGGGCGTCGACTGTCATCACATCAGGTTTTGGCGTATTTAGGAGGTGCTGCCATGAGGCGACTCATCCCTTTCCTTGCAGAATTTATGACGGCGGTCCAGCCTCCGTAGCTGAAGGAGAGCAAACTTCCATCCCCATTGAAATCGTGGGGTCTTCCGGTGAGTAACAGGGTCCTGTCATCGTCGGTCTCCCGGTCAAAGACGTGCATCCCTCCGGATGGGATGAATTCCGACTCTCGCCAGGCGATGAAACGACCGTTGCCACTGATGGCAAGATATGGCTCAGATTCACGTCCCACCAGGAGGGTCGCCCCGGTTATTTGATTCTTCAAGACCGCATTTCCGAAGGTAGGGGGAAAACCGGCAGAGAAAATCGGCGCTATGGTGTGAAAGGCCTGGGCATCGCCGTTGTAGCTGGTAGAGACGGCGCCGCTATCGCCATCTCCCGGTGTTCCTTCCGCAGTCTGACTCACAAGGCCGTTGGTCCTTGTCTCCCGGTCTCTCGAATAGACCTGCCAATAGGTATCATCAACACCCGGCACAAGATCCGGAGAGAGGGCTTCGTAATAAACGGATCGACCATCGGAGGTGCTGTCGATCGGTGACTCCGCGTGACCGATCTCCCCGGTTGCCGGGCTTGTGCCGTCGGAGGAAACGCTCACGAGTTCGTTTACCGCCTCTTCGTCCCCTCGCTCAAAGTTGCGGGCGTAGAGTTGTCTCGTCGGGATCGGTTCTCCGGCGACCATCCTTGTTGCCCCGGTAAGGAAAAATACGACCGGTCCCATGGCCCCTTCCGGTGTCGAGGTCACGGAACAGGCAAGACTGCTTGCGTCGCCCGGTTCCCCCTCAGGAGTGGTGCTCACAAGGAACAGGGAGGGGGGGCGAAAGGTCCCCCGATCGCTGATGTCTGCCGAAAGGTCAGGGTTCCGTGGCCCGTCAGGGAAGATTTTTCCGTCCATGCGTACAAAGGAATCGGGCGTAGAGGCATCGCGGTCGTTTGCATCAGGCGGTATGTCGCTGCTCCCATTGCAGCGAACGTGTAATAGGAGGAATCCCAGCAGTCCCATACCCATCTTTGCCAGTTTTGCTGACATCACAATGGACATCGTCATCCCTTCAGATAAGTTGCGCTGATCTTTCGGGAGGAAATGGGCTATGCTTGCCAATCTTGAACGAAACAAATAAGGGGGGAATATGCCCTCGTTAAAGGACCTGTCAGAATCTGTTCTCAGTCAAAGGGAAACGGTCCGCCGGATGGGAGGGCCGGAAGAGGTCGCGCGTCAGCACAAGGCGGGTAAGTTAACTGCACGCGAGCGGATCGATCTCCTGTTCGACAAGGGGACGTTTGTCGAGATCGGGATTCTGGCCCACCATCAATCAAATCATCCCGATATGCAGGGTCGCATCACCCCGGCCGATGGTTGCATTACGGGATATGGCAAGATCCGGGGACGCCTCGCCGCTTCCGCCGCCTATGATTTTACGGTGATGGCCGGGTCGATCGGTTACGTGCAGGAGAGAAAGGTCGATCGATTGCGAGAGATCGCAATGCGCGAGAAAATCCCGATGATCTGGCTCCTCGATTCCGCCGGGGCCCGTATTCAGGAACTGGCCGGGTCGCAGTTTGCCGAGAGCGGCAAGCTCTTTTACGATCAGGTCAAGATGAGCGGATTCATCCCGCAGGTGGCGGCGATGATGGGGCCCTGCGCCGCCGGCACCGCCTATATTCCAGCATTGGCTGACTTCGTGCCGATGGTCAAGGGGACCAGCTCGATGGCGTTGGCCGGTCCGCCTCTCGTGAAGGCGGTGATCGGCGAAGAGATATCGGTGGAGGATCTCGGTGGTTCAAAGATCCATTGCGAGGTGAGCGGGGTCGGCGATCTGGAGGTAAAGGACGACCGCGAGTGTATCCGCATCATTCAGGAGTATCTCTCGTTCTTCCCCTCTCACTCGGGGGAAAAACCGCCCAAGGATTCAGGCGGGGGCGAATCGGGTTTTGAAGATCCGGTCGACGATTCCGTCGATGAATCGATCCTGAAAATCCTGCCCGAAAATTCCAAACAACCGTACGACATGCATGAGATCATCAAGAGGATTGTTGATCACAATCGCTTGTTGGAGATCAAACCGGCCTTTGCGAGGAACGTGATTGTCGGGTTCGGGAGGGTCTGCGGGAGTCCGATCGGGATTGTCGCCAATCAGCCGATGGTGATGGGCGGTGTCCTCGATGTCGACTCGGCCGACAAGGCGGCGCGGTTCATCAACCTCTGTGATGCCTTCAACATCCCGCTCCTCTTTTTGCAGGATGTGCCGGGGTTCATGGTCGGTTCCAAAGTGGAACGGCAGGGGATTATCCGGCACGGGGCCAAGATGCTGTATGCCGTCTCGCGCGCCTCGGTCCCGAAGCTGACCGTCGTGATCCGCAAGGCGTACGGCGCCGGTTATTATGTAATGTGCGGACGCGGCTACGAACCGGATGGCCTCGTCGCCTGGCCGACGGCGGAGATCTCGCTGATGGGAGCCGAGGGGGCGGTGAATATCATCTTTCGTAAACAGATTGAGTCGGCCAAAGACCAGGAGGCGGCTCGCCGTGAGCTGGTCGAACGATATCAGGGGGAGATCAGCCTCGAAAAGGCGGCCCAAGGGGCGTATATCGATGACATCATCGATCCGCGCGAAACCAAGCGGTGGATCGTGAAGACGCTGGAACTTGCCGGAAATAAGGAAAGGCGTTGGCCGGTCAAAAAACATGGAGTGTCCCCTGTCTGACAAAGTCATCATCACCTGCGCGTTGACCGGCGTGTTGGCCAAAAAGGAACAGTGCCCGGCGATTCCGTATTCGCCGGTCGAGATCGCGGAGGAGGCGAAACGGGCCTATGAGGCGGGGGCGGCGATTGTCCATATCCATGCACGAACCCCGGAAGGAGAGGCCTGTTGGGAGCCGGCGGTCTTTGGCGAGATCAGGCATGAGATTGAAAAGCGGTGCCCGGTCATCCTTAATTTTTCGAGTGGCGGGATCGGGGTTCCGATCGAGGAGAGGACGCGGCACATCATTGCGCACCGCCCGGCGATCGCCGCCCTGAACATGGGATCGATGAACTACGCGGTCTATAGTTCCAGACAGAAAAAATTCTATCACGACCATGTCTTTGCGAACCCTTTTCGGGACATCGAGTATTGTCTCCGGCAGATTATCGAGGCGGGGGCCAAACCGGAGCTCGAGTGTTTTGACACCGGTCATATCGCGAATGCGGAACCGTTCATCGACATGGGCGTCCTGAGGACGCCTGCTCATTTCTCACTCATTTTGGGGGTTCTTGGAGGGATCTCGACCCGTCCCGGCAATCTGGCCCATATGGCAGACAACCTCCCCCAGGGTTCCCACTGGGAGGTGATCGGGATCGGCCGGGATCAGTGGCGTCTGATCGACGAGGCGCTGGAGCTGGGGGGCGATATCCGCGTGGGGCTCGAGGACAATTTTTATCTCCCTGATGGCGAGATGGCGCGATCGAACGGCGACCTTGTGAAGGCAGCGGTGGCAAAGGTGAAGGAGAGAGGAGGGCGTATCGCCTCTGTAGGAGAGACGAAGGGGATCCTGGGGCTTGTATGAAGGTGCTTCTTTCCGAATTGAAGGGGGGTGTCTTGAGTCTGACACTCCATCGCCCCGAAAAGGCGAACGCCCTCTCGGCCGAGTTGGTGAGATCCCTCCTTGAGGCGCTCCGGCAGGCCCATAAAGATGAGTCGGTCTCGGTTGTCACACTCTCCGGGTCTGGCAGCTCGTTTTGCGGCGGCGCCGACACCTCCGAGATCAAGGCCTCGCCTAAAGGAAGACAGATCGCTATTGAGTCCTACATCAAACTGATGGAGCTCATACGGGATCTCGACAAACCGTTTCTGGTCGGGGTCAACGGCCCGGCGGTCGGGGGAGGGCTGGGGCTCGCTGCGACAGGAGACTACATTATCGCCTCCGAGAAGGCCCATTTCAGGACCCCGGAGCTGAAATTGGGGTTGTTCCCCTTTATCATCTCGCCAATCCTGATCCCGCAGATCGGCCGCAAGAGATTCTTTGAGATTGTCTACACAGGGAGACCGGTTCCTCCTGATACGGCGCTTGCCTGGGGGCTCATCAATGAAGTGGTGGCCCCTTCCCGTCTGGAGCCCCGTCTCCATGAGTTGGCCTCGGAGATCGCCAAGGCCCCACCCGAACCGATTCGAAGGGGGAAGCAGGCGATCAGGGGGGCGAAGAACTTTGAAGAGCTTGGGGAGGAATTGAAACGTTTGATGCGTACTCTTTGACTTCGACTGAGTTCAACTGCATCCCTTCCGGAAGCTCTCTTGCCAATCGTTCGGTGATTGATTCCAGATCGACTGCAGACCGTAATTCCAGGGTGAACTTTCCGGTTGTCTCGCATCCGACCGGGGCGGCGTCGCCAAATGAGATCCGGGGGAGTGGGTGAAACCCCTGTGAAAACCGGATCGGCAGCCCCGCCCGCGCAACCGCCCGCCGGATCGCGTCGACCATCTCGAGGTGGCTTAAATAGGCTGCAGGACCGGATTTAGTGTAGTGGCAGTGATATGAGCAGCCGGCAGGGGACTTTACGGACGGTTCCTCAGAAGCTCGTACATCGCCCGCCGGCGATGTTATTGCGTGCAATCGAACCTCAGTCGTTGTTTTTTTCTTAATGAGCTTGCCTTCCTCATATCGCGGCAGTTCATACGCCCGGTTTCTGACCTCCTTATAATCACACACACCGCAGATCGTGCACTTTCCGGTAGAACAGTCGTCAATAAAGGCCACCTTTAATGACGCCTCATACTCCTCCCAGAGCCATTCCTTATTCATGTCGGTAAAGAGGTGGTCCCACGGGAGGACTTCTTCCTTCCCCCGTCTCCTCTCGACGTAAAACGCGGTGTCGATTCCCAGTTCCTGACACGCCTCCATCCAAAGGTTGAAGCGGAGTCCCTCGTCCCATTCGTCGAAGCGGCACCCCTTTTCCCAGGCCCGGACGATCAGGGCGGAGAGGCGACGATCGCCGCGCGAGAAGACCCCCTCAAGGTAGGTTGTCTCGGGACGGTGCGGTTTCAGGTGGAGCCTCCGCGATCTCAGGTGTGAACGCAGCAGTTTCAATTTCCGGTCTGTTTCGGGGAGCGGCGTTTGAGGTTCCCACTGAAACGGGGTGAACGGCTTCGGGACAAACGCCGAGACCCCCAGATTGATCTCCGCCCTCCGGTTCTGCCGGATCCCTTCTTGAAGGACACGGAACCCCAGATCGGCAATCGCAGTCACATCCTCGTCGGTCTCGGTCGGCAATCCAACCATGAAATAGAATTTCATGAGCCTCCAGCCATGGGCAAAGACGGTCCGGGCGGTTGTCATCAGGTTTTCCTCAGAATTCCCCTTGTTGATCACATTTCTCATCCGGTCGGTCGCCGCCTCGGGGGCGATCGTGAATCCGGTTTTTCGGACCCGCTTGATCTCCTCCATGATCGCCGGGGAAAGCTGTTCCACCCGCGTCGCGGGAATCGAGATCGCCACATTTTTCCTGGCATGTTCGTCCATCAGGTCTTTGAGGAGGGGCGAGATGCAGTCGTAATCGCCGATCGAGAGCGAGACGAGGCTCACCTCCTCCTGTCCCGTGGCGGCGACCTGACTTCTCACGATCTCCTTCACCGTATCGGGCGATCTTTGTCTCTCCGGCCGGTCGATGTAGCCCGCCTGACAAAAGCGACAGCCGCGGACACAGCCGCGCTGTACCTCGACACCGACACGATCGTGAATCACCTTGGTGTGAGGCAGGATCGGCCTTTGGGGGTAGTAGGCGGTATCCAGATTGGAGACGACCCTCTTGCGGACGCCGGTGTAACCTTCCAGCAGGGGCTCTATTCGTTCTATCGTCCCATCGTCTTTGTAACGAGGCTCGAAAAAAGAGGGGATGTAGACGCCGCGGATTTGGGAGAGTTGTTTTAATAATTGATTCTTGGTAGAGGCGGGGTCTACCCGCCCCAGGGGTGCGTGAACCGCGCCCCTACATTTTTTAACGATTTCACAAATTTCCAAAACCGCCTCCTCCCCGTCACCAATCAGGATTGCGTCAAAGAAATCGGCAACCGGTTCCGGGTTGTAGGCCCCGGTGCCGCCACCGAGTATCAACGGGTACGATTCATCCCGATCCCTGGAAAAGAACGGGATCCCGGCAAGATTCAGTATCGTGAGGATATTGGTGTAGGTCAGTTCGTACGGGAGGGTGATCCCAAGGATATCCAGTTCCCGGAGCGGGATATTGGACTCGAGTGTCATGAGGGAAAGCCCCGACTCGCGGAGTTTCTGTTCCATATCCGGCCAGGGGGCATAGACCCGTTCGCAGGCGATCTCCGGCCGGTCATTCAGGAGGTGGTAAAGAATCTGGGTCCCGATATGACTCATCCCGATCTCATAGGCATCGGGGTAGCAGAGGGCGATCTTCAGGTCGACACGCGAGAGGTCTTTTCGGACAGAGTTGATCTCGTTCCCCAGATATCTCGAGGGACGCCGCACCTCCGGCAGAATTTTCAAAAATTCCTTCCTCATTAATGACATACGTATAAGTAATTGAAACAGATTGTGCCACGCAAAAAGAATGGGACGTTCTATTATTTTTGCGTGGCTCATTAGCTGTTGCGACCAGATAGCAACTCAGTGTAGACCCTGTCCAGGTGGTTTTCCATGGATGAGGAAGAGGTTCTGAAGATTCTGGAGGCATCCGGGGCGGTCCTGACAGCCGGCCACTTCGTCTACACCTCCGGCAAGCATGGCAGCGCCTATATCAACAAGGATGCGGTCTATCCCCACACCGACCAGATCTCGAAACTCTGTCGCGAGATCGCGAGGCGGTTTGCCTCCTCCCCGGTTGAGGTGGTGATCGCCCCGGTGATCGGTGGCGTGATCCTCTCGCAGTGGGTCGCCTCTCACTTGAGCGAGCTCAAAGGGCGAGAGGTCCTGGCGGTCTACGCCGAAAAGGGGGGGGAGGAGTTTCTGATCCGGCGCGGATATGACCGGCTGGTTCGCGGGAAAAAGGTGCTTGTGGTTGAGGATATCCTGAACACAGGCGGTTCGGTCAAAAAGGTGGTCGATGCGACGCGCGCCGCCGGGGGGGATGTTCTGGCGGTTGCCGCCCTTTGCAACCGGGGTGCCGTTGGGTCTACCGATGTCGGGGGTATCCCTGAGATTTTCTCTCTCGTGAATCTCTCCCTTGAGGCCTGGGATCCCGCCTCCTGTCCACTCTGTCAGAAGGGGGTGCCGGTCAACCGGGAGGTCGGGAAGGGGAAGGAATTACAAAAAGCGAATCCGTGAATCGGGCTTGACGGTGACCACCTCCAGCGTGGCCCAGCCGGGCACTCCCTCAACGGGTGTTCTCGATCCGTGTTCCACTGAGCCCGACAGAATGCTCCTGAGAACGGTTTCCCACGTGGAGATTCGCTGCTTCGCTCGCTCCCGGGTCTGGCT
>CAYWRF010000053.1:0-11622 GCA_964460495.1 uncultured Pseudomonadota bacterium
AAGATCTGCCGCAGTAAAGGGATCTATGCCGGCGAGCTCCGGGCGCTCGCTTCAGAACCGAGGAGCGACGCGGAGCGTTTTACCGACTTTGCGGCGTTGCGTCGATCGATTCTTGAATTTGACCGAGTGGACCCGGAAGGCAAAGAGGACCTCGCCGCCTTTCTCCACCGACGTCTCCAGATCGCGCAGGCGGCGGCCTACCCGCTCCTTTCTGAGTACCTGCTGGATCGTGAGGAGTCCCAGCACGAAAGAGGAAGGGTGATTGAGATCTTGGTGAAGCGGAGGATCTCGCTCCCGCTCCCCGATTCGTTCCTTCAAGGACCCGGTCTCGGTTTCCTCGCACTGACGCCTGAGCAACATGTCGCCTCACTCCTTCAGGAGAGGCTGGAACCGATTCAGGACAAGGCGGTCCCTCTTTTTCTTGATGCGACACTCTCCTCCCTCTTTTCGCAGACGATGGGTGAGGCAGCACAAACCAGGATCCGGATGGTCGCGGAGCTCCGGTCTTCCCTGCTCCCAAACGCGCAGGAAGAGGGGCCACTGGGGCCCCGATCGATGCCGCTCCCGCCGCCGCAGATGGGGAGGGAGTGGGTCGCAGCCCGTCTCGGGACAACCCGTGGGATATTGGATCAATGGGCCGAGGCGGCCCATCTCTACGGAAGGGAGATTGGTGGTCAGTCATCAACCCTTCTCTTTGACCCACCGATCGTCGATGCGGAGGGGAGGGTCAGCGACCCGGGCGGCTATGAACCGATTCTGGTCGAGAGGGCGATCCTTGTCTTTGCGCGAGTCCTCTCCGAGGGAGGGGTCAGTCCCGTCTCGTTCATGCAACGAACCGCCGAGGTGACCGGCAGGACCCCCGCGGAGATCGCGGTCTGGTGGCAACGGATCCCGGATGAGTGGAAGAAGCTATCCCAGGAGGGGCGAAAGGATCCCCCTGAACTCCTCCTCCAGGTACTGCTCCCAGCCAAGAACCACATGCTCTGGAAATCACGCGGCGCCAAGCAGCGTCAGGCGATGGTGATCGCCTGCCTGACGGAGAGAGGATACGCCGATCCGAGAGAGGTAATTCGGGAGGTGGCCAGTTGGGACTGGGAAACGGCAAGCCGACCTCAGAAGACCTTGATCGATATCCTCTTCAAACCGGTCAATGAAGGTGGGGCCGGATTCCGGTTGCGCGCAAGGGGTGACGACGAGGGAACCACGACCTGAAAAACAGGCCTTGATGGAAATCGTGTCGCTGTGATCTAGGGACATCAATGAAGGTGACCGAGCTCGATCGTGAACTGACCCCTGACCGCCTCTCCGCGGGGTTGTTTTTAGAACCCTACTTTTTCCTCCTCGAGACAACACTTCCCGTGGCCTTGAACCGCTGGACAATCGCCGGCTGGAACCCGTCACGTGTCGTCACTGCGGAGGATCCGGATCTCCTGAAAATTCTTTCGGAGGGTTTAAAGAGACCTGCCGAGGGGGACCTTCCTTTTAATGGTGGATGGATTGGATACCTCGGATACGAGTTTTATTCGTCGCTCGAAAAAAAGGTCCCATACCGAAGGTCAGACTTAATCCCGGAGGCGGTCTTCGGGTGGTATGAGAATTTTTATTTGTATGATCATTGGAGCAAGAGGGCCTATCTTGGAACGTCGGGGCAGGCAGCCTCACGAACGGTTTCGAGGACGTCGCCACTTTTAACCCCGAGCGGCCTCCCGCAGGGAAGCCTTGGACCGGAGGGAGGCCGATCGGATAGTGCTGCGATATTCGCAGAAACCGGAAGGGAGGCTGCTGCCCCGACGAGCAACTTCACGAAACCGGCCTACCTCTCCGCGATCCTCAAGATAAAGGAGTACATCACCGCCGGCGACTGCTATCAGGTGAACCTCTCCCAGCGGTTTTCGGCCGAGACCGACGATTCACCGTATGAAATCTACCAGCGACTCCGCCGGGTCAGCCCTGCCCCCTACTCCGCGTTTCTGAATCTTGGGAATGCGCAAATCCTTTCCGCCTCACCTGAACTTTTTCTTTCTGTCGATGGGCAGGAGGTGACGACACGTCCGATCAAGGGGACACGGCCACGCGGAAAGATACCGGTGCAGGATGCCGGTCTGCTTGAGGAGCTGATCACAAGCCAGAAAGACCGCGCCGAGCTCCTGATGATCACCGACCTCCTCCGAAACGACCTCGGGCGTGTCTGCGAACCTGGGAGTGTTCAGGTGCCAAGGCTTTGCGAGGTCGAGAGTTTCGCGCAGGTGCATCATCTTGTCTCGACAATCCGCGGACGCCTGCAGGGTGGAAGGGATGTCGTGGACCTCCTCCGCGCCACATTCCCGGGCGGCTCCATCACCGGCGCCCCGAAGATACGGGCGATGGAGATCATCCATGAACTGGAGACGGTACCGCGGAACGTCTACACCGGCGCGATCGGCTGGATCGACTCGACCGGCAATGCCCGGTTTAATATCGCGATCCGGACGATGGTCTATAAGCCCTATCCCTTATTACCCTCTCCCCTCGCGGGAGAGGGGGGACCTGCCGCAAGGCAGGTGAGTGAGGGGGGTACCGTTTATTATTGGGGCGGCGGCGGGATCGTCGCCGACTCCGACCCGAAGGCGGAATTTGAAGAAACAGTTACAAAGGTGGCCGGGATAAAAGACGCCCTGTACAAACCTAGCAACCTTTGACCCCTCTCCTTCGATACCCATCTTGATGATCGGACGCCTCTTCACAGTCCCGCGTCTCTTGGGAGCCCTCACGGCAGCAGGTGTCTTTTGCTGGATCAGGTTCCGTCCGAGGGAGGATCCTCCACAAGAAACCTCTTCAACCGAGGCCCCCGTTCCAGATCCCTATAACACAGAGGCAACCTGTCAAGCGATCCGTGAGGCGGAGATCCCGATTGACCTCGGCAAGGGGCGTGGTGGTCTGATCGAACCCTTTTGGCCGGAGTTTCAGGCCCGTTGCCGCGGGCTCCTCAATACGGCAGCGGAAGAGCAACAAAGAAGGGTCGGCAGGGTCCAGATCTGGCAGTCCCCACTTCTCCAGACGGCACGAGACTTTCTTCAAAGACATAACCTGCGTGGCGAACTGATTGGACCCGATCACCCCTCAGGACTTGGGACCGCCATCGCCGGGGTTGAACCAGGCCGGGTTAGTTTTGGTCTTTCAAGACCGATCCCTCAAGATCCGCAAAACCTCCAATTTATCCTGGACCACGAGGCGGGTCACCTCCGCGATCGGGTCCTGATCCGACGATTCCATGAAGACACTGCATCTTGGAACCGATATTTTGATGGGACGGCAACGTTTTTGGATCTGATGGCGATGCATCAAGCCTTCCAGAGTATGATCCTCGAACGACTCGGTGAAGAGGACCGGCAGAAGTTTCCAATCCGAATGAACCGGATGGGCGGGTCGTCGCCACAGAGAGGGGCCAATGAGGTAGTCGAGGAGATACGGTTATTTTCGGAACTGATCCGGGCCGGAGAGGAGGTTGCCGACCCGCGGCTTCGAACCTTCGCGATGAGCACTGACTTTGTCGATTTCAAAAAACAGGGACCGAAGATGGGTCGGGGAAATTACCACTCCAGGATCTTTGTGAGGGCAAAGCTGGAGGTGGCCGGAATCTGGGACGACTTCTCAAAACTCCCCGACTTCGATCCGACCGAGTCGGATGACCTGGACCCGGAAGACCTCCTGTTCTGCCGCTCCGCGATCATTGCCGCCCGCACTTACTTTTCAACCCCCTCCCAATAGGTGTTTTCTGTAGAAAACGGAATTTAACCAAACTCCGCAACTTTTCTTCGACCCCACCCGATAAGCCTGAATAGAGAGCGGATATGGCAAACATTTACGATTACCTCGATTACAGGCGTTTTCTGAAGGACAGGGTGGATGTGCTCCGTGAAGGGGGGCAGTTCTCCTACCGGAACTTCAATCGCAAGTCGGGATTCAGATCGTCCGGGACCCTGAAACTGGTCATGGACGGCAAGAGGAACCTTGCCCAGGAGGGGATCTATCGGGTCTCAAAGGGACTCAAACTGACTCCTGCCGAATCCAAATTCTTCACGCACCTCGTTCAGATGACACAGGCGACGACCCACGAGGAGAAGGACTTTCACTTTCGCCAGCTCTCCGCCTTCCGCCCTTTCAGAAAGGCGAGGGAACTGACGGCGCTCCAGTACGATATCCTCTCCCACTGGTACTACGCCGCCCTCCTCGAGCTCTCACGACTCGACGATTTTCGGGAGGAGCCGGAGTGGATCTATCGACGTCTGCAGCCAAAGGTCGCCTTGAACGAGATCCGAAGGGCCCTGACGGAACTGACTGAGCTGAAGTTCCTCGTCCGGAACGGGGAGGGACGTCTCACACGCTCCGATCAGACCTTTGCGACACCGGACGAGGTGAAGAGCCTCTCGCTCGTCAACTTTCACCGCGAGATCTGCGATCTCGCCAAAAAGGCCTTGGAAGAGATCCGCTTTGACCATCGCGAGTTTTCGTCACTCACAATCGCCGTCACACCGGACGGTTTTCGGAAAATCAAGACCCGCCTGCAGGAGTTCAAGCGGGAGCTCGACGCCTATCTTGAAGAAGAGACGGGGAAGAGGACCGAGGTGGTTCAGGTTAACCTCCAGGTTTTTCCCTTAACGAAGGAGATCAACCATGTCGTATAGAAGAATTGCCACGATCGCCGCACTCGTTCTGTTGATTGGCTGCGGCGGCTCGACCAAGCAAGAGGACCCCAAGGAGCCGCAGGGGACGATCATCGGAAATCCGACACCTCCCCAGGGGACCCTCAAGATCGCCGTGCCCGACGGGAGGGGGCGGTATATCGTGAACATCTACGAGAAGGGGCGGTCCGAGGTCATCGCGCTCGACCCATCGGGCAACGTGACCGGTAAGGCCCAGGGGAGCTTTGTCCTGACTCGCAATCCAGAGGCGACCGCTCAACAGACACTGGAGGTGGAGACCGAGGTGAGCGCCGATCTCCGCCGTTTCGACATGACCGTTACCTTTTCGGACGGCGGCACACTGATCGTCTCCCTCTTTGCCGATGAAAACAACCGAATCACCGCGACGTCTGTGGCGATCAACAGTTCTCAGGTCGTTGCAGAGGTCGAGTTTACCGATGCTACGGGATCGACCCGCTCCGTTACGGTCATCGTAAACGACCGTCCGGCAAGGGTCTGTGCCTCGTCGGGCGGACAGTCGGTCCCTGCCGCAGAAGGGGCCTATACGGAGGGGTTGGCCCTCCTCGCATCGGGGCTGATCCCGGCGGCGAACGCCAGCTTCAGGGAGGCGGTCGATCTGGACCCGGGCCATGCCGAAGCCCATTTCGGGGCCGGCTTTACCGCAATGCTGCTCTTGGCCGAGATGGAAGGGGGAATCGCCCTGCTGGACGGACTCGGGCAACCACGCTTCACATCGGATGACCTCTTTGGACCCGGCAGTTATTTTGCCGAAAGGAACGACGTGAGCCGCGGTGTGCGCACCGATCCACCCTCGACCACACGATTTCCCTACGGCAATTGCCTCGCCGGGCCTGATAGCTATTGCCGTTTCGGATTGGGCCGGATGCTTGCCCTCGCACGCGACGGTTTTACGGCAGAGCAGGTCCAGGGGGCGATTTCCAGCATCAAGACGGAGGTCTCCACGATTATCGATCACTTTGAATCGGCACGCCGCTGCACCGGGTTTCAGTTCACCATCCCCGGGCGGCTGTTCTTTTCGACCACCGATGTCGAGATCAACCGCTCCGATCTCGCCTTTGTGACCGCCTCTCAATACGCGACCCTGTTTGGTCTCTCTCTCGCAAACACCTGGCGGTTCGATATCGACTTGGGCTCAATCTACAACGCAGAAGGGAGAAGGGAGATCTCGGACAGCGAACTGATCGTCTCGATGAACCTGTTCTTCCGAATTCGAAGCTTGGAGGAATTGGCTGAGGGACGTGAAGCATTATTGAACTTCCTCGTCCGGACGATCGAGGGACTCAGTGAGACCCCCAACGCCCCCGGCTTCGGAATTATCGAGCAAGTTCCTGCGACGACCGGGGCGCTTGACCACTTGGCCGACCTTGCCGAGGCGTTCAGCGCCTCCTTGGGAGGGATGACCGGCGTCCCCGGCACAAGCCCGCTCATCTCGGTCAATTTCTCGTCGCTCTTTTCCGATCCGCCCGATCTGGATGATATCGGGATCGACCCCTTTGTGATGGACGACTCCGGCGACATCCAGGTGGTCGAGGCGTTCTTTCAGGGGCTGCTCAACCGGTTCGTCATGGGGATCGATCTCGAAGAGGGGACCCCGGACGATTATGAGATCCTGATTACGGACCTCTTCAATCAGCCGCTCGTCGATGCCCTCTTTGACGAGGTGAGCGAAATGAATATTGGAGAGGGAATAGCTCCATGAAAAGGATACTGCTTCTGATTGTATTGCTATTTTCGCCGCTGGTCCACGCAGCGGGTCCGGAGGCTGCCGCCCGATCGTTCTATCGTCAAATGGTTGCAGTGGGTGAGTTGCGGGATCCACAGATCCGACGGCAGGTTGTCGAGCAGCTCATGGGTGATCATTTTGACTTTGAGGGGTTTTATCGGCGATCCCTGGCTGACCACTGGGGCACCTGGAATTCAGAGCAACGGGAAACATTTAACCGGGCCTTTCAGAAAAAATTTATTGAGCACCTTTCACAAAATCTGCATCGATTGGATCGACTCACCGCTGCACGTGTGTCTTATCGAACCGTTCAGAAGAGGGGTGAGACGGCGGTGATCGCGCAAGGACAGGTGGAGGGGACCTCTATCGCTGTTACGCTTTTTCTTGCCCACACTGGAGGCGAGTGGAAGGTCTGTGATTTAGATATTGCCGGGGCAAAACTTTCACGCAATTATCGCGGCATGTTCAGTTATGTCCTCAGAAAATCCGGCTTTGAGGGCTTGCTGGCCCGGCTGAACAAATCGGAAAAGGTGATTTGAAAACCTGCATCATTTTAACTTGGGTGTTCTGTTGGCTCCTGGCTCCAGGGGTCACTTGGGGCGCTGCCGAAGACCGCCCGCCGGATCCAGACTCCTCTCGGGTGTTTTGGGGGCCAACCGCCCTCCACAAGGAACCGGGCGATACCTCGGTCACCAACTACGACCTGATCATCTGGCATTTCGATCATACCTTTTCCGATAATTTTACGCTCGGTGCCCGCACGGTCACCCCGATCGGCCTCTTCACACTCGGACCGACCTTCAAATTTTCCGGAGAACTCTCCCCCAAGGCCCACTGGGGGTTTTGGGCAGAGGGGGGATTCCTGACCCTGTTTGCCTTTGATAATGAATCACCGAAGCAAAAGTTAGATCCACAAGGTCGGCGGTGTCATCACCTTCATCTCAACCGGGATCACCGGCTGCGGGTTAACCATCAGATAGACAACCCTCGCCAAGGCAAAGGCATAGGTGATCCACTCAGGGCAGAGGTAGGTGAACGTCAGGATAAAACCCAAGAGGATCAGCACCCGGCCGGTCCTCCTGTGGCTCTTCACGAGCCTCTTTCTCTCTCTCCAGACCTTCTTGTCGTAGAGCCTCTGGATCCGGAGGAAGAACTCCGGGCGGGCAAAGAAACCGGTTCCGGCTGTCAGTGAAAGGAGCCCCCAACTCAAAATCATGGAATCAATCATGTGTCCTCCTACTTGATTTATCGGCCGGAAAGTGGAAAACGTTTCGGACGATTTTTAAGAGAGGGGGAAACCCTTTGAAACAACAGCTCATTTGGCTCAACGGAAAACTGGTCCCGTCCGATAAGGCACGGATCTCTATCCTTGATTCCGCCTATCTTTACGGGGAGGGGCTGTTCGAGACCCTCCTCGCAAAAGGGGGGAGGGTCCTCTTCATGGAGGAGCACTTTAACCGGCTCTACCGCTCCGCACCGTCGCTCAGGATTTCGATCCCCCTCTCCCGAAGAGGGCTGGAAAGGGAGATCTACAGGACGCTCAAGGCCAACCGATTGGGGGCTAGCCCCGGTGAGGATGCCTACATCCGTCTGGAGGTCTCGAACCGGGAGGATCAGATCGGGAACCGGAAGGCGAGGCCGCGAGGCGCCAATCTCATGATCTACGTCCGCCCCTTCACACCGCTCCCCAAACGGGTCTACAGGCAGGGGGCACACCTGATCCTGGTCCGGGCGACGCCCAATGATCTGCCGCCTCTGGCCGGGATCAAGTCGATCAATTACCTCTCAAAGATGGTCGCCCGGCGCGAGGTCAAGCGGCGCGGTGCCGATGAAGGGGTCCTCCTGAACAATGCCGGACGGATCACGGAATGCTCGAGCAGCAATTTTTTCCTTGTAAAAAACGGGGTCCTGCTGACACCCCCGTTGAAGGAAGGGCTCCTCCCCGGAATCACACGCCTCGTTGTCCTGAAGATGGCGAGGAGGCTGGGGATCCCTGTTCAAGAGAAAAGCCTCACCTTTCAGGAGGCGAGAAGGGCGGACGAGATCTTCATCACAAGCACCTTGAAAGGAATCGTCCCGGTCAGCCGGTTCGAGAGTTTGCGGAAGAGGGTCCCGGGGCCGGTCACGACCCAACTCGGCCGAGCCTACCGGAACGGCGTCACGACTTCTTGCGGATCCAGTTCGTAACGTAATCCTTGGCGAGTTTGGCCGACCTCTCGATCGACTGCCCCCGAGCAAGATAGGCGGAGAGCGCGGCGGAATAGACACAGCCGGTCCCGTGCACCTCCTTCGGGAGCCGGATATGCGAGACAAACAGGTGCCAGTCGCGGCCGTCGTAGAGGACGTCGGTCGACTCCTCCTCCAGGTGCCCCCCCTTAATCAGAACCGCCCGGATCCCGCGGCAAGAGGTATGGAGCGCATACGCCGCCTCCTTCATCTGCTCAACGGTCCTCACTTTAAGTCCCGTCAGCGCCTCCGCCTCATCCAGATTCGGCGTCACCACAGTCACCAGCGGCAGCAGGACCTGTTTCATAATCGCGACCCCTTTTGGCACCAGCAGGATCGCGCCGGTGGTGGAACGCATGACCGGATCGACCACCACCTTCCCGAATTTCTCCGCCTCCAGAAACCGGTAGATGGAGAGGACGTTCTCTTCTGTCCCCAACATCCCGATCTTGACCACCTGGGGACGGTAGTGTGAGACGACCGACCGGAGTTGTTCCCGGAGGAGTGTCGAGGGGACGGCGTTCAGGGAAAAGAAGCGCTCCTCGTTCTGGGCCGTGACCGCCGTGATAGCGGAGATCCCCTTGACCCTCAGCGAATGGAAGACCTGCAGATCGACCTGAATCCCCGCCTCGGAGGAGGGGTCAGATCCTGCGATCGTTAGTACGGTTCTCATCGACATCGATCAACCTTCTCAAAAATTTCGTCTCCCCCGTGATGTCGGCAGCGCCGACGAGGGCCGAGATCATCGCAACCGACGCGACGCCCGTCGCGAGGACCTCCTTTATATTGTTTCTTCCGATCCCGCCGATAGCGACCACAGGGATCGAGAGAGCGGCCACTTGGTGTCGAAGCCTTTCAACACCGACAACAGGATGCTCGGGTCCCTTCGCCTTTGTCGGGAAGATCGCACCAAAGGCGATATAGTTGGCCCCCTGCCTTTGCGCCAGCAAACCCTCCTCCAGTGAGTGGGTCGAGTGACCGATGATCTTGTCAGGACCCAACTGACGCCTTGCCTCTTCGATGCCGGGATCCTTCTCTCCCCCATGGTATCCATCCGCATTCACTTCGGAGACAATCTCCAAATGATCATTAATAATAAAGAGAAAGGGATGCTGCCCCTTAAGACGAACGATCTCTTCTGCCACCTCGCGAACGACCGACCGGGCAACTCCCTTCATCCTCAACTGCAAGATCCCCGCCCCCCCCTTGAGCAACCGCCCCGCGATCTCTCGGTGAGAGAGATGAGGGGCCGGCGTGTTGTCGACAATCGCATAAAGTCCCCGGATTGGATTCACCATAGAAATCCCCTAATCCATCGGATGGAAGAAATGCCCGAGGGCGTACATAAACAACAACCCCAAAAAGAATCCCCCAAACAGCCTGTTCTTCTTATCCGAATACTTGTGGATCTCCGGAAGCAGGTCCGAGATCGCAATATGCAGAAAGGTCCCGGCGGAAAACGCGAGTGCGCGACCGGTCATCCGTGAGACGTCGGGACCGACCATCCAGTAGACCAGGAGCCCGCCCGCCGGGATCATCAGGATCAGGACCAGGTTGAAGAGGAGGATCCGGGAGCGGCTCCGCCCCTCATGCAGCAGGATCGAGGTCAACGCAAACGCCTCCGGGAGCTTGTGAAAGAAGATCGTGACAAGGACCACGGCCCCAAGCCCGGAGACGAGGAGCCCCGCCCCGAGCGCGATCCCGTCGGTCAGGGCATGGGCCGAGATCCCGACCACCGCCGCGACACCGAGCGTATGGACCTCGCACTCGAGCGCCTCGCAGATATGGACCGTCACGAACCGCTCGAAGACATAGAGGAAGAGAAACCCGACGAGCGTCCAGAAGCAGGCGGAGGCGCCGATCTGCTCGATCGCCTCCGGCAGGAGGTGTAGAAACGTCGCCCCCAACATCACCCCGGCCGAGACCGAGAGGAAGGTCGGGAGGTGCTGACGGGTCCATGAGAAAAAGAGCGGGATCGCCCCGCCGACAATCACCGAAACGGCAAGAACCCCCGAGAAGGAGACGAGTTGTGAAAGATAAGTCCCCATGAATTTATTTCGCCTGAATCCCCATCATCTTCATCTTCTTGAAGAGGGTGTTCCGGTTGATCCCCAGAATCCTTGCCGCACGGACCTGGTTCCCGCGGGTCCGCTCCAGTATCAGCTCGATCAGCGGTTTCTCAACCTTTTCCAGTATCGCCCCGTGGAGATCGGTAGGCTCGTACCCCCCATGCCTTTCCAGAAAGTGGTGGAGCTTTCGCCGGAGGATCTCCTCCAAGGAGAGATCGTCGAGCTCGGTCCGGCGGGGGGGCATCCTTTTGAACTCGACCTCCGTGATCTCCGATCCAGCCGGATTTCGTATGACCGCCCGTTTGATCACCTGTTCCAGCTCCGCCATATCCTCCCACGGGTGGTCCTTCAGCGCCTCCCGCACGCGCCGGGAGAGCTCCTTCTCCTTCAAGCCCAGCTCGTCGCAATACTTTTTGACAAAAAAATGCGCGAGGAGGGGAATCTGGTCGCGGGGTACCCTCATCTGCCTGTTTTGGAGGCAGTAGCACCGCAAGATATTCGGCGCAATGTTTTTCCTGATGCCCCTCTCTTCGCAATGACTGACGCCTAAATTCCGCAGTAGTGGAATTTTGAAATCGCTGTAAGTCGCCTCAACTCTTCGTTGGCCTTCAATCGGGACTCGTTCGACGTACCACTCAAGTACGCCTCACTCGCCCTCTCTCGGCCGCCTCGATTTGAGGCGATTCCAGCAATTTACCTCAATTCCTCGAAAACGAACTGCGGAATTGAGGTGACGGGAAGTTGCGAGAAAACGGAAAAAACTACGCAACCACTTTGCAGGGCCGGACGCAGCACTTTCGAGAGAGAGAACCTGAATACTGTGGCTGGAGTGGAGTCGGAGGCAGAATCGGAAGCGGGACTTTAAACCGCGCCTGTCAGCCTTTCAGAAACAAAAGGTGCC
>CAYWRF010000054.1:0-11510 GCA_964460495.1 uncultured Pseudomonadota bacterium
TTGACAAAGGGAGGAACTTTCACGGTGATTCCGTTCTCGAGCTTGGCCGGCTTATAAGAGGAGGCGGCGGTTGCCCCTTTGAAAACCGGCTCGGTTTCGACCACCTTGAGGTCCATGGTCGAAGGGATCTCGACGCCAACGGGCGCGTCCTGATAGAGATCGACCACCACCTTGGTATTCGGCTGAAGATAATGAACTGCCGTTCCCAGCATCTCGGATGAGAGATGAACCTGCTCGTAATTTGAAGAATCCATGAAACAGAAATGCTCACCATCTTTATAGAGATACTCCATGTCGCGCTGCTCCAGCGTCGCCTTCTCGACAGAATCCTCGGAACGATACCGGTACTCGATCTTGGTCCCGTCCTTCAGCCGGCGCATCTCGACCTGCATCTTGCCGCGTTTGTTCCCCGGCGTCACATGCTGGATCGCCATCACCCGATAGAGGTCCCCTTCGTGGACGAGGATCATCCCGGGCCTGATCTGAGTTGCCTGAATCATGACCTTGGTATATAAGAGATAAATTTTATTTTGTAAATGATCGATCTGCTCAAATTTTTCTTTGCCGCCGCCGCTCTGATGGTCGGCCTCCTGCTCCTCCTTTATATCGGTCTCTGGCCGCACGCCCTGTATCTCAAAAATCACAACCCGAAACGAACCGCATTCATGAAGGCGCGCGGTGAACCAATCGTCCAGAACTGGGCCCCATTGAAGTCGATCTCCCCTTCACTTCGACGGGCCGTCATCGCCTCAGAGGATATGAATTTCTACAACCATGACGGTTTCGACTTTGCAGAACTCGTCCTGTCCCTGAAGAAAAATATCCGGAAGCTGCGTTTGGCACGGGGCGGGTCGACGATCACGATGCAGCTTGTAAAAAATCTCTACCTTTCACCGGAAAAATCACTGATCCGAAAACTCCTTGAGGCGGTCATCACTCTCAGACTCGAACATACGTTATCCAAGGATAGGATTTTTGAGCTTTACCTGAACCTGATCGAATGGGGAGACCATATTTATGGTGCCGAGGCGGCGGCGCAGCACTACTTTCAGAAGGCTACCTCGGATCTCACGGCAAGAGAATCGGCCTGGCTGGCCGCCATTATCCCCAATCCCCGGTTGTTGCCGGTCTATCCGAGTTACGTGGAACGGCGCCAGCGATGGATTCTCCGCCAGATCGGTGAGCAACCGGGGGAGATCGAGACGCCGCCTCCGATCCAGGAGATCCCTCCTGATGTCCTGCAGGAACTCCCGCCGGAACCGCCTCCAAACGGTGAACCGGCCCCTTTGCCCCCCGAACAAGGAAGCTAATCCTTGAATTATCTTGAAAACGAAACAACTTCCTTCTCAAGGTTGTCATACATCTTCTTGACACTATGATACATCCCGATTCTGGCAACCCAACCAGGGATGTGGCCGGCCACATCCACTTCTCTCGAATGGAGCACAAGTGAAACCGCCGGATTCTCTGACGGTTGAATCAGCCAGCAACCCCTATCCCGGTTAATGTTGCCAAAACGTGATTGCCAGCACTGTTTGAAAATCGATCGGGAGGACTGAGTCTCGTCGTTCGTCAGATCAAAAACGGCCCACCGGTCTTCCGCAGGGAAAGGAAGATCGGCAATGCCAAAACCGGTCCCTTCCCACTTCGATCCTCCCTGTTGTCCCATGAAACCGACCCTGTATCGACGGGCTATTTGTTCAAGCCTGTAGGCATTCTTTGTCCCTGCGGTACTGATCGCCTCTACTCCTTCACTTGAAATAAACAGTGAGGCCGGGACACGAGGCATATACCTCTCCTGCCGATCATATTCCTTCAAGACGCTCCAAATCTCCCTGGGAGTCCCTTTTATCAGACCACTTGCCGTAACAAACCCCATGCTTTTCCCATCAAATTGGTAAAGAACCTCGGCCTCAACCGCATAAAGGGGGCCCCAAGACGAAGCGAACAAGAAGAAAGGGACGGCAAGGAGTTTGAGACGCATGGCAACCCGTCTCTATCACGAGGGACTTTGGGAAATCAATGACCCGCTTCGACCCAGACTTAAACGGGTGACATATGACAGACAAGCTGTTATGCGATTTTTCCGTGAAAAAAGGCCTCTGGATTATATTCTGGCTTGCATTCCTGCCCAACGCCTGGGCGGTCCCCTATCTGGCGCTGTACGGCAAGACCTCCTGCAGCCATTGTCATCTGAATCCGACCGGCGGGGGGATGAGAAACAGACATGGGGTTGGTCTCTACAGTGAGTTTTCCATAAAAAAACATCGAGAGCTCGCAAGGTTCAAGGGAGAGGTCGGTGATTTTCTTAAGATAGGCGGAGACCTCCGTTTGCAGGAGTTTGCGACGATTGAATCCCCCCGTTCCAACAGTTTTACGATCCCGTGGGCCACGCTCTATTTGGCGGCTGACCCGATCAATCATCTGACCCTCTACACCGACACCGACCTCGCCAACACCACAAGCCGGGAGGCGTATGGTCTGCTCCATAATCTTCCGAGTCACTTCTGGTTCAAGTTTGGCAGGTTGAACATCCCTTATGGACTCCGTCTCCCGGATGACACCACTTTTATCCGGAGCGACCTCGGCCTCACCTTCCGGGGGCAGGACCTCGGGATCGAGGCAGGTCTGGAACCGGGACCGTTTACGTTCGCTCTCGCCGTGACGAACGGCGTGCTCGGTGGGGCGGCCGACGACAACGACCTGAAGGCGGCCTCCTTCTTCTCTGAGGGGAGGACCGATCACGCCCGTCTCGGCCTCTCCTTTCTTTACAACAGTGCCCTGAATACCCGAACCACAGCGGGCGGGAGTCACATCGGTTTCTTATGGGGACGCTGGACCCTGCAGGGGGAGTTTGACCTCCAGCAGGTTCGTGATAAGGTGCAGGACACCGAACGGACCGCCCTGATCGGTTATGGTGAGATTGTCTTGAACATGATTGATGGGCTCTACGTGAAAGGGGTCTATGACGGGACAGACGGCAAGATTGCCGGATCGGGGGTCCACCATCGGATCGGAGGGGGGTTCGATTTTTTCCCGATCCCTCATCTCGAAACAACCCTGCTCTACCGGATCAGGATCGGGAGCGGGACACTTAGCGACGATCAAATTATGGGGCAAATCCATGCGTTTTTCTAGAACAGTCCTTGTGATGCTGGTCCTTCTTTTCGGATGCGGAGGGACAGAGGAGGCGGAGACAACCGGGGAGGATGAGGGCGCCACAGAAGATGAATTGACGGCGACCCTTTCCAGTATCCAGTCGAAGATCTTTTCAGAGAGTTGCGCCCTCTCCGGATGCCACTCGAGTGGGAGTTCCTCCGGTGGTCTTAACCTCTCGGAGGGGAACTCGTTCGGAAGCCTTGTCGGACAGTCGAGCACCTCTGTGGAGGGGGGAACCCGGGTCCTGGCGGGCAATTCGGGCGATTCTGTCCTGGTAAAAAGGATTGAGGGGACGGTGACCCCTCAGATGCCGTTGAACCGGAGCGCCCTCTCGGAGGAGAAGATTGACACCATCAAAAATTGGATCAATAACGGTGCCGAAAATAACTAACAGGAAAACATGGTTTGTCAACAAACTGCTAAGGAGAAACCGATGAAACGAATGAAAAAGGTCTTTCTGGCGATCGGGGTTGTCGCGGCGGTACTGGTCGCATTGATTGTCGCCCTTCCGTTTGTGATTGATGTAAACCGCTTCAAGGATCCCCTTCTGAAAAAGGTGGAGGAGAACATCAACGGGAAGGTGACGTTGGAGAGGATCGGGCTAAAACTGTTCCCGTTCATCGGACTCCGCCTGGAAAAACTTGCGGTCACGAATCTCCCCGATTCCCCTTTTGGGGAGACACCGCTCCTCAAGCTGGGGGAGATGGACCTCCGTGTCCATCTGAAGAGCCTCCTCAAGAGAAAACTGGTCGCGAGCCTCCTGCTGGACAAGCCTGAGATCCAGTTTATCAAGACGAAACAAGGGACCAACGTCGACCTCCTGATCAAGAAAAAGACGGAGACAGCCCCTCCGCCGGTTGCGGAGAAAAAGGAGGAACCGGCGCCGGCAAAAGAGTCGCTTATCACCGACATGATTGTGGAAAAGGTCCGGATCAAGGACGGCCTGATGGTCTACGAGGACCGGACGACGCCTGGAGCGGCATCCGGGGCGTCGGCGATGAAAATCTCCGGCTTCCGGCTCGAGGTGACGAACGCCGTCCTGACCGACACCTCGCGCCCGATCGGCATAGACCTCGGGATGAGGCTCTTTGACGCCGCAAAGGAAAACCTCTCGTTTCAGGGATGGGTGGCGGTCGATCAAAAGGCGAAAGACGCCCTCATCAAGGATGCCAAATTGACGATCGCCGGATCACCGATCCTCTTCAATGTGACGGTCAAGGATTACGAAAAGGAACAGCGGGTTGACGCGAACATCTCCGCCCCCTCCTTTGCGATGAACTCGATCTACTCCCTGCTGCCGGAGGCGAAGAAATCGCTCCCGCCCGACTCAAGCCTGGAGGGCTCGCTCGCCCTGAGTCTGACGGCGAACGGGACGCCGAAGTCGATGGCCCTGAAGTCGACCGTTGATCTGAAACAGGCGGCGATCCGGTACGGGAAAACCTTTGAGAAACCTGCCGGCTCCACCTTCGATCTCTCGATCGACGGGAATTTTTCGACCGGCGCCGTAAAGATAGAGGGCTTTGCCCTCCATCTGCTGTCGGCTGCCATCACCGGGAGCGGCAGCCTTGCCCTGGCCGGTTCGCAGGATCTGACACTCCACCTGACATCAAACCCGATCAACCTGAAGGAGATGATCACCCTCTCCCCGGAAAACAAGGCGCTCGATATCGACGGGTCCCTCCAGATGGTGTTTGATGCGCGGGGGCCGCTCTCAACCCCTGATGCCCTCTCCATGGTCGGTTCGCTCTCCTCGGACAAGATCCGTTACGACACATACACGCTGGACAAAATAGTGAGCTCCTTTTCCTTTTCCAAAAAGGTTGCCAACCTGAAGGAGCTTGCCTTCACCCTCTTTGAGGGACGCTTCTCAGGTACGGCGACCGCCGACCTGAACGGCGCAAAACCGGTCTGGGATGCCTCGTTCCAGGTGACCGACCTGAACGTCAACACGTTGCTCACCCAAACGGCGGCACTTCCTGATGCCCTTCTTGGCAAGGGGAGTCTTGGCCTGAACGTCAAGGGTCAGGGGTCCGAGGCGCCTGAGATCAAGAAGACCGTATCGGGAAACCTGAAGCTTTCCTTGAGAGAGGGGGAGCTTCGGGCCTTCAATCTGGCGCCGAGCCTCTTTTCCTCCGAAGTCATTGATGGGATGACGAAGGTGGCGGAAAAAATCCCTTCCCTCCGATTCTCCGCCCCGCAAGCGGTTGCCTCGCTCAAATCGACCCCGTTTAATGAGCTGGCGGTGGAGGGGACAATTCAGGAAGGGAAGATCAGTCTTTCCCAGATGAATCTCAGCCATAAGGATCAGTCGGTCCAGATGGGGGGGACGGTCGATCTGGATCTTAAACTTGATATGTCCGGGAAGTATTTCCTGAGTCGTGAGGCATCCGCCGGATGGATCACCGATGCGAAGATCCGCTCGTACCTGACAGACCCGGAGGGGCGGTTCCTGATCCCGTTCAAGGTCACCGGGGATCTCCGCCACCCGTCGATCGGTCCCGACACCGGCTACGTTAAGGAGCTCGTTGCAAAGGCAGTCACCTCGTATCTGGCCGACCAGGTCAAACAGAAACTCGCCGAAGAAACGGATAAACTGAAACAGAAGGCGACCGATGAGGCGAAGGCAGCCGCCTCCCAGAGGGCGCAGGAACTCCTGAAAGAGGGGCCAAAGCCGGCGGACATCGGGAATAAACTGAAGAGTCTTTTTTAGGAGTCAGGAGGGGCCGAGGGAGACCCCGAGATGGTCCCCTTGATCAGGATCGCGAGCGTCGTTCCGCGAAGGTCATTGAAGATCCGGTCGGCGCCGTCGGCCAGCGTGGAGGATTCGATCTCGGTCACGCCGACAAGGGTCACCTCCCCTTCCGCATCGATCCTCCCCCCGAAAATCCGTTTCCCGACCGAATCAAAGTGATCCAGTCCGAACGCCTTCAACGCATTCGAATTCGGAAGGACCGGTAACCCTGAGAGAGACAGCTCCTCTGTGGTCAGGGTGGTGATGACCGTCGTGATAAAGTCCCCCTCCAGCTTGATCTCCAGATTCTCGAGGGTGATGACCCCTTGCGAGGGGTCATAAATTCCGGAACCGGGACCGGTGGTCGTAATCCCTGTCGGTCTCGTGATCCGGGACCCGAGCGTCGGGACATCGGGACGCGGCTTCGGCAAGACAAACGTGCCGGACTTGATCTCTCCCAGCTCCGCCGATCCCTCTGCCAAACTGAGTGTAAGAGGGATCGCCGCCGGTGCAAATGGCTCGATCCCGTCATCCGAATTCAGCGCGGCATCCAGTTTGGAGGTCGCCGCGATGATCTGATCGATGGTTAATGTTAATGCCCCGTCAAAACCGACCTCCCCCCCCTCGGACGGGCTTGCGCAGATCCCCGGCAGGGATTCATCCGGACTCCCTGTCAGATGGAGCTGGAGGAGGCCTGTCTCCGGCTCGCGATAGGCGATATCGAGGATCGCGTTATGCTCACGCGACCGATCCTTCGGCGTATAGCTGATTTGAAAACTGTAGACCGCCCCCGGCGGGACTGTGACTTCGCTTAAAGTTCCACCGACACTGGCGACCTCATTGCCGGCAATGGTGACCCCCTCCAGTGAAAAATTGCCGAACCGGTCTGTCCCCGATTCAATCGCGACACCGGCGATGATCATCTCCTCCCCGGTGTCGTTTGTGAGCTGGGCATGTGTGATCCGGCTCTCGCAGAGGGCGGTCTTGTCGAAGTTCAGGTTAAAGGATCCGGAGAACTGGTCCTTGCCGCAGCTGAGGAAGAGGATCACAAAAAGAAGGGCGAACAACCGTCTCATAACTTCTCACCCTTAGTATCGGCTGGCCGCTGAGTTTGTTGCTAAAGGAGATATCCTGAAAAACCCTTTTCTTTAAGGTACTTGGGATAAAGCTCATACGCCGGCTTGATCACCGGGAGGAGTTTCAGGATCTTCGGGATCGGCCCCTTCGCGACCATCTCCCTCCGGGCGAGGGCGATCATCAGGTTCACCTTCCCAAACCAGAACCGATGGGCGACATCCGCCTTCATCCTCATCTCCACATCGGGGGTCTTGCCCGCGTCATTATAGGTAATCTCCGGCCTCTCCCGGAGATCGATCGTGATCGAGAGGTCCGGCTCGGTATAGTTGAACTTGAGAATGAGTTTGGAGGCGATCAGTTTCGGACCCATCTCGGGGTGATCGAGGATAAAATTGAAAAAACCTCCGAGGACCTCGCGCAGACGATCGCTGTTTTCAAAAGTGGACATGGTCACCTCCTACCAGGCTTTTTTTACGAACCCCAATAACTCTTCCTTCACCACTTCCCTCGGATTATAAAAGCTCGTCCCATCGTTCACCGCCCCCTCGGCAATCGCCTCAAGCTGACCCTCTTTCACCCCGGCATCGCGTAGCCTGTGAGGAAGACCACAGGCCCGAGAGAGCTCCTTCCGAAATCTCTTGATCGACTCGATCGCGGCACGCGCCGCCGCCCGATCACTCATCCCCCGCCGACGAACCTCCAGCAGCTCTGCAATTTCCGCGTAATACGCCTCCGCAACCTCGAGGTTATACTCCATCCCCCACGGAAGGAAGATGCTGTTTGCGGTCCCGTGATGAACTCCGGCAAGTCCCCCCGTCGCATGGGCCATCCCGTGAACCACGCCGACCATCGCATGATCAAACGCGATGCCGGCCATCGTCGCCGCCGTTAGAAGCGCCCCGCGCGCCTCGAGATCCTCGCCATGCAGGACCGCGCGCATCAGATTTTTGCGGATCAACGGGATCGCCTGCGCCGAGAAGGCCCGCGAGACCGGATTCGCCTGGGGGCTTGTGTACGATTCGATCGCATGGGTCATCGCATCCATCGCGGTCGCCGCGGTGAGCCGCGGAGGCATCGAGCGGGTCACCTCCGGATCGAGAATCGCGAGCGACGGGGCGAGGTGACGATCGACAAACGAAAGCTTCGTGTGTGTCTTTTCATCGAGGATCACCGCCGCCGTGCTGACCTCACTGCCGGTCCCCGCCGTCGTCGGAACCACGATCAGCGGCCTCAAGGGACCGGGGACCGTCTGCGCCCCGGAATAATCGGCGACGAGATCCCCGTTATGGGTCAGCAGGAGGTCGACCCCCTTGGCGGTATCGATCACACTCCCGCCGCCGATCGCGAAGACCGAATCCGCCTCGGACCGGACGGCCCTTTCGGCCGCCATCTTGACAACACCCAATTCTGAATTGGACGGGACATCCGAAAAGAGACCGACCACCCCGACACCCGCCTTTTTGATCCCCTCAAGGATAGGATCGATAACCTTCAGATCAACGAGGACCTTGTCGGTGATCACAAAGAGGCGGCTGACCGGAAGCAGCGAGAGTTCCGCACCAAAATCACGCGCGAGCCCGTTGTTGAAGACGACCCGCGTCGGACAGTTGAACTGAAAAAAGTCCAAGGCGGGCCCTCCATAACGCCGGCCGGATTTAAATGCAAGGAGAGTTCAACAGCTAATTATGATGACCCCGCGAGCTTCAGTTTTTCCGTCTGATCCTCCACCGAAACGGGGTAGTCCCCTGTAAAACAGGCGTCGCAGAACCATTCACCCGGATTCTTTTCAAACCAATAAAGCCCTTTTGTAGAGAGATAGCCCAAGGAATCGGCGCCGATAAACTTGCAGGTCTCCTCTACGGAATGGGAGGAGGCAATCAGCTCCTCCCTGTGGGGCGTATCAATCCCGTAGAAACAGGGGTTCGTCGTCGGCGGCGAGGAGATCCGCATATGGACCTCGCGGGCCCCGGCATCCCGGATCATCTTGACGATCTTGCGGGATGTGGTTCCGCGAACGATCGAGTCATCCACAACGACCACCCGTTTGTCCTTCAACACCTCGCGGACCGGGTTCAGCTTGATCTTGACTCCGAAGTGACGGATCGACTCCTTCGGCTCGATAAAGGTCCTCCCGACGTAGTGATTCCGTATCAGTCCCATCTGAAACGGGATCGCCGCCTCCTCAGAATACCCGAGGGCGGCCGGGACACCGCTGTCCGGGACCGGGACCACCACATCGGCCGGGACCGGATGCTCACGTGCAAGTTGTCTCCCAAAACCCTTCCTCATTTCGTAGACATCGCGGCCGAAGACCCGGCTGTCCGGACGGGCGAAATAGATGAATTCAAAGATGCAGATCGCCTTTTTCCGCGGAACGGGAAAAGGTCGAAACGACTGGACCTCCCCTCGATCAAAGGTGACCAACTCCCCAGGCTCCACCTCTCTCACAAACTCCGCCTCGATCAGATCAAGGGCGCAGGTCTCGCTCGCGACGACCCAGGTCGGCCCCCCCGGCTGCGAGTCATCCCCCTTCTTGCCGATCACGAGCGGCCTCCATCCGAAAGGATCGCGCACCGCGATCATCCGGGACTCGGTCAGAAAGACGAGCGAGTAGGCCCCCTTCACCTTGAGCAGCGCCTCGATGATCCGGTCGACCAGCGAGTTCTTTCGGGAGGCGGCGATCAGGTGGATCAGGACCTCGGTATCCATCGTCGATTGAAAGATCGAGCCGTGGGCCTCCAGTTCGGCGCGGATCTTCTGGACATTGACGAGGTTGCCGTTATGCCCGCAGGCAAGCCAGCCACGGGAGTAGTTGATCAGGATCGGCTGACAATTTTTCAGGCTGTTCTCTCCGGCGGTTGAATACCGTGTGTGCCCTATCGCATGAGAACCGGGGACCTGTTTGAACACATCCTCCGTAAAAATATCGGCGACGAGACCCATCCCCCGGTAGGCGTGCAACTCCTTGCCGTCCGACGATACAATCCCCGCCGACTCCTGACCCCGGTGCTGCAGGGCATAGAGACCCAGATAGGCGAGATTCGACGCCTCAGGGTGGTTATAGATGCCAACTATGCCGCACATTCCTAATACCTCAAGTTGAGGGCTTATGGGCTTAAGCCCATAAGCCCTTAAGCCCTTCCCTCAATGGCCCGGTAAAACCCGGTCTCCCACGTCTCTTTCAACTCTGCAACCGGCGAATCAATCAGATCTCCAATCTTCAACCGGTCTCCCCCTACTTTCCCGATCACCTCGACCGGACACTGTCTGACCCTAGCCGATTTCAGAAACTTCCGCAAATGCGTCTCCGGGACCGAGACGATGATACGAGATTGGGTTTCGACAAAGAGAAATCCCCCCCAACCCCCCTTTGACAAAGGGGGGCACTGGGGGATTTTTGCCCCCAACAATCCCGGCCCCGACACACAACATTCCGCCAGGGCGACTGCCAACCCTCCTTCAGAACAGTCATGGGCCGATCGGATCCACCCCTTCCCGATCGCCAGGCGCACCGTATCCTGAACCTTTTTTTCCAATGCGAGGTCGAGCCGCGGAGGGCGGCCGGTCACCAGGTTGTGGATCACCTTCAGGTATTCGGAGCCACCAAGGTCGCAGGGCTCCCCGATCGCGTTTCGCGATCGCGATCGAGCGGCAGATAACATAGGACCAACGAGGATGACGCTATCCCCCTCCTCTTTAAACCACTGCGTACAGTGTTTTCCGACATCCTCCAAAAGGCCGACCATTCCGATTATTGGAGTCGGATAGATTGCCTGATCCAGGCTTTCGTTGTAAAAGCTGACATTCCCGGAGACGACCGGCGTTCCGAACGCCCGGCAGGCCTCGCTGATCCCCCTCACCGCCTCCCGAAACTGCCACATGACCGCCGGATTCTCCGGACTCCCGAAATTCAGACAGTCTGTCACGGCGAGGGGGGTACCACCCGAACAGGTGATATTCCGTGCCGCCTCGGCCACTGCAATCCGGGCGCCTTGACGAGGATCGAGGGAACAGTAACGGCTGTTGCAGTCGGTTGTCATCGCGAGCCCCTTCTCCGTCCCCTTGATCCTCATCACCGCCGCGTCCGAGCCAGGCAGGACAACCGTATCGGTCCCGACCATATGATCGTATTGACGATAAACCCATCGCTTGCTGGCGATGTTGGGGGAGGATAGGAGTTTCAACAGGACGTCGGACAGGTTAGCCTCGTCCGACAGGTTTGACATTCCCATCGCGGTGCCCCCATCCTCTGGCTTCTTTAGTTTCCTCCTATACACCGGCGCCTCCTCACTGATCGGGCGATTCGGGACAACCCCTTCCACCCTTCCGTTATTCCGGATCACCACCTGATCCCCCAGAGTCACGCGGCCAACGACGGCGGCATCGAGATCCCACTTCCGGAAGACCTTGAGGATCTCTTCCTCCTCCCCCTGTCTCGCGACAAGGAACATCCTTTCCTGAGATTCGGAGAGCATGATCTCATAAGGGGTCATTCCCGTTTCACGGAGCGGCACCCTTGAGAGATCAATCTCCAGCCCCACCT
>CAYWRF010000055.1:0-11406 GCA_964460495.1 uncultured Pseudomonadota bacterium
GGGGCTGTGTCCTGTCAACAATCCAACACCCCCCCCAGAGGCAAAACGGGGTCGAACCGCCTCAGCTGATGTTGGAAAAATTTCTGGCGTAACTCTCTATTTTCAAATGAAAAATCAATAGCATCTGTTAAAAAGGGTAAAAAATAACCCTTTCATAATCGTATTTCTGTCTGATCATATCAACAAATTAATATATTTAACTATTTGAAATATAATAATATTATACATTATTAGCATTTAAAAAATCATAATGGAACACTCTTTGCTCATACCTCTCAACCGGGTGGGGCTGTCCTGGCAGGCGTACCGAAGACTGAGAGGGGCCAATGAGACAGCAATTTCGGGGGTTCTTGGCAATCGCAGTAATAATCGCCGTAACCGGATGTCAGCAGACGGAAGAAGGAATGGAAGAGGCTGGCTACGACGAGATGGATGTCACGACCGCCAGCTATAACGGGTTTGACGACCTCGATCTGGTCGACATCAACCCCGTTGACTTCGAGAAGGGGGCGGCAAGCGTTAGCATCTCATCCAGCTCCACCTCAGGGACTCAACTCCTGATCGTCAGCGCCGCAAGCACCACTTCTTCCACCTACACCTTGCAACTGGCAGACAGCTCTTTGTCGGCCCTCTCCTCGTCACTCCCCGCCCTAAACCTTGAATCGGCCGAGGAGCCGGAGGAGTCACAGTTTCACCAGCTCCTCGGAGAGGCGGCTGGCCTGATGGCCGAATCGGGCGATGTAATTCACCGATCATCCCTCGCCTCACTGACCACCACACCCAAGGTTGGCAGCGAAGAGACCTTCAAGGTGCTGACCTCCATCACCTCTCTCGCCAAGTATCGCGAGGTCAACGCAACCCTGAAGGAGATGACGGATGACCTCCTCTTCTACGTTGATGAGGATGCGGAAGGACAAATCGAGGAAAGCGACATCTCGGATCTCGCCAGCAAATTCCAGGATCTGATCCTGCCTCTGGACCGGTCGCTCTTCGGGAGGGAGTCCGACGTGAATAGCGACGGTCATATTACGATCCTGATGAGCTGCCGGATCAATCAGATCTCCGCCTCCGGTGGGATCGTGACCGGGTTTTTCTTCCCGGGAGACCTCTACGGGAGCTCCGGGAACAACCCCGCCTCCAATGAACAGGAGATCTTCTACACCCTCTGTCCCGATCCGGAGGGGAAATTCGGCGTGCCAATCTCCAGCGACTTCGCCCTGAACAACATACTGCCGGGGGTCCTTGCCCATGAGCTCCAGCATATGATCAGCTTCAACCGGCATGTCCTTGCCGGCGGCGGACGGGTGGAGGAGCCGTGGCTGAATGAGGCGCTCTCCCACCTCGCGGAGGACTTAAGCGGTTTCGGGCTTGAGAATTACTCCCGGTTCAGGCTTTTCCTCTCCTCCCCCAGCACCACCTCGCTGATCCCTGCGACATCGCCAACCCTTGCGGAGAGGGGGGCCGGGTTCTCGTTCCTTCGCTACCTCTACGAGCAGCATCCCGATGGAGATTCCTTCCTCCGCACCCTTCTCACAGGAACCGAGACCGGCGTTGAAAATGTCGTGAAGGGGTATGGCGGGAGCGATTCCGGGTTCGATGAATTCGGAGAGTTCCTGAACCGCTGGTCGATCGCGCTGGCGGTTACCGATACCGGCATCACTAACCGATCGGAGCTGACTTACCGTCCGCGCACACGGGACAGTCTTACGGGAAATCCGACGGGGATCTGTCTCCGATGCACCGCCGACGACGGACGGGGAACGGTCTTAAGCGGACCGGCGATGGTTGATGTGGAATCGTTCCCTCTCGTCACGAGTGTCTCCGCCGGCGCCTCCCAGTTTTTTGTGATCAAAGAGGCGCCTGCCGGGATTGCGATCCAGAGCGCCGGCAGTCCGACACTGACCGGCACCCTGCTCCGGCTGAACTGAGGAAGGATTAGCAAGATGTTGCGGACCCGCAAAAATACCCGATGGCAAGGCCCAACGAGGAGGGCCGAGGAGGCGTACTGGGACCGTACGTCGACGAGGCCCGACGAGGCGAACGCAGCCAGCGGGGATTTATGCGGGTCCGCCAAGGAGCCCTAGCCCTGCCACCCATTTGCGTTAGCGGATGGGAACTACGGCAGGATGCCCCAAGCAGCTCCCCCCCGCGAAAGTGGGGGGGAGACCTTTTTAATCAAACGGAGTAAATCCGATCTGGCCAATCCTCACTCACTCTCCTCTCCCCTTTACTTTAAATAGTCTCTCGGCTACTCAATGAAATATGCATCCGGTATTGATTGAGATCCCCCTCTTCGGCGGGATTCGGATTTATACCTACGGCGTTCTCGTCGCCCTGGGCTTCCTCGCCGGGATCGCCTGGACGATCCACGAGGGGAAGAAAAAGGGGATTCCCAAGGATCTTGTCCTCGATCTCTCCTTTTACATCGTACTCTCCGCCCTTGTCGGTTCGCGCATCCTCTACATCCTTTTCAACTGGGAGCGATATCTGACAGAGCCGTTGGCGGCGCTCAAGCTCTGGGAGGGGGGGCTGATCTTCTTTGGGGGGCTGATCGGGGCGGTGCTTGCAAGCTATCTCTTCCTCAAAAAGAGGGGGGTTCCCTTTCTGACCGCAGCCGACCTGTTCGCACCGGGGATCTCACTGGGTCATGCCATTGGGAGACTTGGCTGCCTGGCCGCCGGTTGCTGCCATGGCCGCGAGGCACCCACCTTTCCTCTCGCCATCACCTTCCAGGACCTCCCCTACTGCCTTGCCCCGTCCGGAACTGCCCTCTACCCGACCCAGCTCATGGAGGCGGCAGCCTCCTTTTTGATCTTCTTGTCCCTCGCCGGTCTTGCCAAGATGCAAAGGTTTTCCGGTCAGATCTTTTGGACCTATCTCTTTCTCTATGGCATTGTCCGGGCCGGTCTGGAACCTTTTCGTGCGGAGGCGGCCCGCAACTTTTCGTTCGGCCCCCTGCTCTCAAACTCCCAGTGGATCTCGATCATCATTTCCCTGACCGCCCTGATTCTCTATTTCCGGCAAAGAAAGGGGGAGCCTTTATGAAAATGACCCTTCTCATGTCCGTCTTGATCCTGATGACCGGCTGTAACCGGGTTGTTGTCCATGGGAAGGTTCGCCCACTGGAGGGGGTGACCCGCACCTATCAGTCAGCTCAGGAGAAGACTCTGGAGGCGGCCCGGCAGACACTCTCCCTCCTCGGTTACACGATTGAAGAGGAGGGGCCGTCCACACTGAAGACCCGGTGGATCAGTACCGAGGCGACCTCACATTATACCGACTACTTCGATCAGAAGGATTATGGGACCGTCGGCGCCTACTATCGGCTCGAGGTCTCGATCACGCAAGAGACCGGCCTCTCGATTGTTCAGGTCTTGGCGCCGGTCAAGAGTCTGGTCGGCCACCAGAAGAGCAGCCTCCGGGCGGAAAAGCGGTTTTTGGCTAAACTGGGGGACCTGCTCCGTCGAGAGGACTTTGAGATGACCAATGTGGGTGTTGAATGACCGACTACAGGCCAACGCTGAACCTCCCTCAAACAAACTTTCCGATGAAGGCGGATCTGGTCCGGAAGGAACCGGAGTTTCTTGAAAAATGGAAGGGCGAGAATCTCTACCGGGAGATCCAGAAAAAGAATGAGGGGCGTCCCCGGTTTGTCCTGCACGACGGGCCCCCGTATGCGAACGGCAGCATCCACTTCGGCCATATCCTGAACAAGATCTTGAAGGACATCATCGTCAAGTACAAGGGGATGTCCGGCTTCCAGAGTCCCTTTGTACCGGGATGGGACTGTCACGGCCTCCCGATCGAACATCAGGTCGACAAGGACCTGGGGGCCAGGAAAATTCGAATGTCAAAATCCGAAATTCGAAAGGCGTGCCGGGAATATGCCCAAAGGTTTGTCGAGATCCAGAAGACGGAGTTCCGGCGGCTCGGAATCCTGGCCGACTGGGAGAATCCGTACACCACGATGAATCCGCTCTACGAGTCGGCGATTGCACGGGAACTGGGCCGTTTTGCCCAGTCGGGAAACATCTACAAGGGGAAGAAACCGGTCCTCTGGTGTCCGCATTGTCAGACGGCACTTGCGGAGGCGGAGATCGAATATGAAGAGAGGGAGTCTCCCTCGATCTATGTCCGATTCCCGATGGTCAACCCGGTTGACGGACTTCCCAAACTGAAGGGGCAAAAACCGACCCTCGTCATCTGGACAACAACCCCCTGGACACTCCCTGCGAATCTGGCGGTCGCGCTCCATCCGAATTACGACTACGTGGCGATCTCCCTCAAAGGGGAGATTGTGATCGTCGCAAAGGGCCTTGTGGAATCTTTTTGCCGCCTCTTTGGCGAGGAGGCCCCGGAGCCTCTTGAGCGGTTTTCGGCAAAGCGGATTGAGCGCCAGATTTGCCAGCACCCGTTTCTCCCGAGGAGCTCGCTGGTGGTCCTTTCCGATCATGTGACGATGGATGCCGGCACCGGTTGCGTCCATACCGCCCCGGGACATGGCCAGGAGGATTTTGTTGTCGGACAGGCCTATGGATTGGAGACCTTGACCCCTGTCGATGCCACCGGCCGGTTCACGGAGGAGTGCGGCGTCCCTGAGTGGGTCGGTCAAAAGGTCTTTGATGCAAATGCGCAGGTTGTCGAACGGCTTAAAAAAACAGGGACCCTCCTCCGGGAGGAAAAGATCCGGCACAGCTATCCCCATTGCTGGCGCTGCAAGAACCCGGTCGTCTTCCGGGCGACGGAACAGTGGTTTCTCTCACTGGAGAAAAACGATCTCCGGGGAAAGGCGATCGACGCAATCCGCCGAGTCCAGTGGGTCCCTGCCTGGGGGCGCGACCGGATCCTCGGGATGATCCAGAACCGTCCCGACTGGTGTCTCTCCCGCCAGCGTTGCTGGGGGGTCCCGATCATCGCCTTCCGGTGTCAGGAATGTTCCCATTACCTCCTGGATCCCCGGTTGATCGAACAGGTCGCCGAACGAATGGAAACGGAGGGCTCCGACCTCTGGTTTGACCGGCCGATCTCCGACATCCTCTCCACTCCCCCCCCTTGTCCCCAGTGCGGAAAACGCTCCTGGGAGAAGGAGACCGACATCCTCGATGTCTGGTTTGATTCCGGCGTGAGCTTTGCGGCGGTTCTGGAAAAGAACAACCAGTTCCCTGCCGATCTCTATCTGGAGGGGAACGATCAACACCGGGGCTGGTTTCATTCCTCACTTCTCGCCTCGATCGGGACCCGTGGCCGGGCCCCCTATAAGACGGTGTTGACCCATGGCTTTGTGGTCGACGGGGAGGGGCGAAAATATTCCAAATCGGCACGGAATTACGTCCCGCCGGAAAAGGTCCTGAACCAGTACGGCTCCGAGATCCTGAGACTCTGGGTCGCGGCGGAGGATTACCGGAACGACATCCGCGTCTCGAACGAGATCCTTTCCCGTCTTGTCGATGCCTACCGGAAGATCCGGAACACCTTCCGGTTTTTACTCGGCAATCTCCATGACTTTGACCCGAATGGAACCTCCGAATCGTTTCATGAAATTGATCGATGGGCGCTGCACTCGCTGCAAAAGGTCATTCAGAGGATGACCCGGGCGTATGAGGAGTTCAACTTTCACGTCATCTTTCATGAGTTGAACCGCTTTTGCACGGTCGATCTCTCGGCCTTCTATCTCGATATCCTGAAGGATCGCCTCTACACCTCCCACGCAGAAGACCCGGCGCGGCGCGCGGCCCAACGGGCCCTTTTTGAAACCGCGTCGGCGCTTGCCCGCCTGGTGGCGCCGATCCTCTCGTTCACGGCGGAGGAGGTCTGGACGCATCTCCCCTCCTGGCAATGGAAGACGTCGTCCGTCCACTTGGCCTCGCTCCCGGAGGTTCAACCCCGGCTCCTTGATGAAACCCTCGGGAGCCGGTGGGAAAAATTCCGGAAGATCCGCGATGAGGTGATGAAGGCGCTGGAATCGGCGCGAAACCAGAAGGTGATCGGCAGTTCTCTTGAGGCGAAGGTGATCCTCGTGGCGGAGGGGGAAGGGCTGCAGACCCTCGAACAACTGCGCGACCCCCTCGCCTCCCTTTTCATCGTCTCACAGGTCGAGTGGGGAATGGATATCCCCGAAAATGCGACCCAGGCGAAGACGATCCCGAATCTCTTCATTGCGGTCCAGAAGGCGGATGGAAAAAAATGCTCCCGGTGCTGGAACTTCAGCCCCTCCGTCGGTGAGGAGGCCGATCTTTGCAGCCGATGCCTCAAGGTGATCCACACGACCCAATGAAACCGCGGTATAAAATCCTCGCATCCGTTGCGCCGGTCGTCTTTGTGCTGGATCAGCTGACAAAGCTCCTGATTATCGGATCTGTCTCCCCGTTGGAGCGGATCGCCGTGATCCCCGGGTTCTTCGACATCGTCCAGATCCGGAACCCCGGGGCCGCCTTCGGGGCCTTTGCACGGCTTTCACCCGAAATCCGGCTCCCGTTTTTTTACTTGACCTCGGTCGTCGCACTCGGGGTCCTTGTCGCCTACTTCATCCGTTTCCGTGAGGAGAGGCGGTCGGTCTTCTTTCAACTCTCGCTGATAGTAGGCGGGGCGGTGGCGAATGTGACCGACCGGATCTTCAGGAAGGAGGTGGTCGATTTCCTCTCCTTCCACTGGTATGATCGGTCCGTCGTCTGGAGGATCGGCGGCGAGACCCTCCGCTTCCGCCTCGAATGGCCGGCGTTCAATGTTGCCGATGCGGCGATCACGGTGGGGGCCGTGGGTCTCATGATCCTGCTGATGAGAAAGGATCCGGCGCCTTGAGGCCATATCTGTTTCATATCGGCGAGACCCCTGTCTCGTCGTTCTTCTTCCTGATCCTCGTCGCAACCCTCGTCTCGACCTTTTATGCGGTCTGGGTCGGCAAAAGGAACGGTCTCAACCCGACCGCGATTCTGGACCTCGGGATCATCGGGATGATGGCGGGTGTCCTCGGGGCACGGATTTTTCATATCCTGGTCGAGGCGCCGGACTATTACTGGGAAAAACCGATAAGGGTCTTCGAGTTCTGGCGGGGAGGCTTTGTTTCCTGGGGCGGTTTTATCCTGATCCCGATCGCGTTTCTCGTCTACTTCAGGATGCGACGGCTTCCGGTCTGGCCCTATCTGGACATCCTTTGTGTTGCCGCGCCGATCATCAAGTTCTTCATCCGGGTCGGGTGCCTGCTCGCCGGCTGCTGTTACGGGAAGCCGACCGATCTCCCCTGGGGGATCATTTTTACCCATCCCGATTCGGCCGCCTTTTACTTCATGGGGACGGTCCCGCTCCATCCGACTCAAGTGTATTCGATGATCCATGCCGGCCTCCTGTTCCTTCTGGTCAACTGGGTCTATCGAAGGCGGAGGTTCGCAGGGCAGACCGCCTGTATTCTTGCGATCGGGTGGTCCCTTCCGCGCGCCCTGATCGAATTTTTCAGGGGGGATGCGGACCGGGGCGTCTACGAAGGGGGCATTTCGACAGGCCAGATCATGGGCTTGTTGACCGTCATCCTGTTTTTATTCCTTTACCGTCATTTGCGTCGACGACATGGGACGTGAAGTCACCCTCATTTTTCTCCTTGTGATAGGGACCTTAAGCGGTCTCTACCATCTTCGTCAGGTCCCCTGGATCGGAACGAATCTGCTCGTCTTCGCCGCCCTCCTGATGGTCTACGTCCCTCTCCTCCACCAGAGGGTACGGAGACTGAGCCTCCGTTTCTTTGAGACGGACCTCCGATCGCTCATCTCATCGCTTAAACTCTTCACCTTGACCGGACTCTCCCTTTTCCCCTTGTTCCTCATCGCGAATCATTTCTACCAGCAGCTCTTTTTCAACCGGTCGTTCCAGTGGGGGCCCGCCCCGTTGGGGCCTCCTTTCAACCTCGCCTCGATGATCCCTCTCCAGCTCTTTCTCGTTGCGTTTCCGGAGGAGTTCTTTTTTCGCGGATGGCTCCAGTCGTTTCTCTCGCGATCGCTCGGCACGATCCGGGCGGTTCTGCTCACCTCCGCGATCTTTGCCGTCGCCCACAGCCTGATCGCGCTCGAGTGGTGGCATTTTGCGATTTTCTTTCCCGGATGTGTCTTTGGGTGGCTGAAGGAAAAAACAGGGGCGATCACGGCGTCGGTCCTTTTTCATGCGATGAGCAACCTGCTCGTCGCGTGGATTGGCATATGTTATCAGTAAACCCGGCCTTGGCGGCCTGCCATCGAAACTTAGGCGACACGTGTCGCGCTCGGTTACGCCCTCGCGCGCACTCCCTCTCGGCTGGCGTGGTATCTTAAGCATGGAGACGCCAGCCTCCGAGAGGTCGCCGTCAGTTTCTCAAGCAGGCCGCCAAGGCCGGACTCGCATCGAGATCATCTACTCCGACCCCGACCTCGTCATCATCAACAAACCCGCCGGCCTTGTTGATCCGGCCGCCGATCTCATCAAAAATTTTCCGGAGATCGCCCGGATCGGCGGCAAGGATCGCGGCGCCTGTCACCGGCTCGATGTCGGGACCTCCGGCCTCATGGTCTTTGCGCGAAATGAAGAGACGTATCGGAAGATGCGCGAGGCGTTCTCGAAGAATCGGGTGAAGAAGGAGTATCAGGCGCAGGTCATCGGAGAGATCAGCCGACCGGGCAAGATTGACTTCCCGATAGGGCCGGATCCAAAATCCCCGAAGCGGGTCAAGGTGTACAGAAATTTGAAGGAGGCGAGGAGGAACAAGGCGCAGGAGGCGGTGACGAATTACGAACTCCCCCCTCTTAAGGTAAGAGGGGGGTTGGGGGGACGTTATGAGGGTCCTGGGGGGAGAGGGGAACCGATGACGTGGCTACGCATCATCATCAAGACTGGCCGTCGCCACCAGATCCGCGCGCATCTGGCATCAATCGGTCATCCGATTGTCGGGGATACCCTCTACAAAGGCCCACCGGCGGATCGCCTCTACCTTCATGCGAGCCGGTTGGAGTTTTGCCATCCTTGGGTTGGGACCCTCCTCAAGTTTTCTTCCGAATTCATGTTGTCTCCTTTTTGACATAGCGGAGATGACGTCCTTTCCTTTCGGGGAGGAGAAACCCCTTTTCAGCAAGTGACTTGATATCAAGACGGGCCATTCTTTCACTCACGGAAAAGCGTTTGGCATAATCGAGGGTGGAAAAGGGAAAGAAGGCATCCTCGATTCCCATGAGCTCTCTTTGCCGGACACTTAAGTCCCTCCCCACAACCGTAAGATCTTGCCGTGGGAGGGTCACGATAAAAAAAGGGCCCTCCTCGGCAAGGAGGAGGGGCGGACGCTTCATCTGTTCCAGGGTTTTTTTGACCCTGAGCAGCCCTGTCCCCGCCCGTTCAATATAATTGGCTCGGAAAAAAACATCGGCAATCATCGGATTCCGCCGAAAGCTCTTCCCCCACAGATGGTCCAGCGAAATCCGCGGACTCACCAGTCCCGGATTTGAAAACTCAATGGAGGATGGAAAGATTTTTATAACAACATCCGCGGCCGTTTCAAAATAATCACGGTGAACGACGGCATTGACAAGCAGCTCCCGCAAGACAAATTCAGGAATTTCCAGCAGATCCCTTCGTTGTAAGGACTCAATTTCCGGTTTGGACTGCAAATGACCTTTAAGAAACTGAAAGGCCTCTTCAACTTGTTGGAAGAGAGTTCCTTTTAAAATCTTTTGTTCCAGGATTGTTGCCGGATCTTTCATGACCAACAGGGTCACCGTGGCCTGTGGAAAAATATTTTGGGGATTGGCGCCAACAAGCAGAATTCCGCCATGCGTCAGGTAATCATTTCCGTTCTGCCTCTGAAGACAGCCGATGTTTTCAAGGAGTTGCATGTTGTCCAGGTCAATTTCCAAACGTGCCCTTTGTCGAAATATCTCTACTTGTCTTAAGGCCAGCAAATCCTTTGCCTTCTCCTTCACATAGAGTTGCCGATCAAACAGGATCCTTGTTTCCTGAACGGCAAAGGTGAAAATCTCATCGCGGGTCAGCTTTTGTGAGTTGGCGCCGATCCGGAGATAAAAACCCTCCGGAGAACGGACCGGTTTGTTGGGGCTTTCCAGGACATCGACAGCGATGATCGCTCCAAAAGAACGAATGGCAATAGCGACCGGTGGGTCGCAATTCCTGGCGGCGGTTTGTAATTGTGATTTCAGTCGATTGGTGAGGGAGTGGCCTCGGACAAGCCCTTTGTCCGATATCCCGATATAGATTGTTCCTCCGCTGGCATTGGCAAAGGCACAAAAATCCTTCTCGAGGTGAGAAGAAGGGGCCTCCTTAAACTCAACCAAATACCCTTCCCCTTCACGGAGAAGTTCCTGAATTTCAGCGGAGAGGTTCATCGGGGTCATGATATCGGCAATATCGGCAACTGTAAAGTAATTAATTGCCGATGTTATTGCCGATATGGCCCACCGGCGGATCGACTCTACCTTCATGCGAGCCGGTTGGAGTTTTGCCATCCTTGGGTTGGGACCCTTCTCAAGTTTTCTTCCGAATTTTCTTGAGGCAAGAGGATCTAGGTAGACTTTCAGGTTGGGTTATGTTAAGGATGTCTTGCATGCGTCAGGGCACTATAAAACTGGAAAAACAGTATCTCGCCTGGTTGCAGAGCCATCGGAAGAAGCTCCAAAAGTACTCCGGCCAGTGGATAGGGATCTCTCTCCGGAATGGCGTTGTCGCCGCCGGAAAAAACCTCAAGATGGTTGACGAAATATTTCGCAAAAAAAATCCCCGCGAAAAACCTCACTTATTCCAGGTCCCTCCCAGAGGAGAGAAGTTCTATATTCTTCGTATCTTGTGAGAGCTACGTATCCCTATCAACGGTGGGGACAGACCAGCTTGCCGTTGGTTCCTGTCTTTATTGAAGGATTCAGAATTTTTTACGCCATTGTGGATTCAGGCGCTAATATCTCCCTGTTTCAATATGAGATCGCCAAGCTTCTCGGTATTCACGTTCATAAGGGCAAAAAGATCCCCTTAGCGGGAATCGGAGGGAGAATTTATGGGTATCTTCATCGGCTCAATCTGACCGTAGGCTCGCATCGATTTTCTTGTCAGGTCTGTTTTTCGCAGGAGCTTCGCGTACCGCTGAATATTTTGGGACGAAAAGATTTTTTCTCGCAGTTTCGAATTACGTTCGATGAACAGAAAAAATTGACGATTCTTGACCGTCACTGAAAAAATCAACTCTTAAATCGGCCAAGGGGATACCCTCTACAAAGGCCAACCCGCCTGCGTGGCCGAAGCCTCGTCCACTACGGCCAGCTTCGCCTGGGCTTCAGCGAGGCGAGCGAGGCGAAGGCCCGCGGATCGGCTTTATCTTCATGCCTCAAGGATTTTGTTCAGACACCCGCGGGATGGTCAGGTGGTTGAAACAACTTCCCCTGTCGCGCTCCA
>CAYWRF010000056.1:0-11244 GCA_964460495.1 uncultured Pseudomonadota bacterium
CTGCTCCCCTGTCTCACCCTTTTGTCCGGGAGGCTGACCTTCGACTACGACCTGAACCACATTATGGGGAGACAGGAGACGAAGGGGCTCGACCGCCAGGTCGACGAGATCTTCAACCACACCGTGAATCCGGAGGTTGCCCTCGCTTCTTCACCCGCCGATGCCGGTCCGCTCGCGGAGAGCTTCCGGTCGGTGATCTCGCGGAACCACGGGATTCCGGGCGGAACGACACTGAAAGGTGTCCTGTCGTTTCCGGATCTGGTCCCAAATAATCAGGATCAAAAAAGGGGGGTCGTCCGGGAGATTGCCCGTCTCTTGACACCGGCGGTTGTTGCCGGTCTCTCTGAAGAGGAAAAAAAAAATTATGAAGAGCTCCGACCGATGCTCTCCCCCGATGTCGTGACCGCTTCTTCTCTCCCGCCGGTCCTGACCGAAAAATTTCGCGATCGGGAGGGGGGGCTGGGACGGATGGTCTTTATCTTCCCCAATTTCGACATGTCGGATGGGGCGAAATTTATGAGGTTTGTGGAGGAGGTCCGCGAGACCCGATGCGAAAAATGCGAGGGGCCTTTTGTTGCCTCCGGGGAATCGACCGTCTTCTACGAGATCGTGAAGATGCTCTTCCGGGAGGGGAAGTATGTGATCGGATTTGCATTGGGGGCGGTCCTTCTGGCGCTCGCAATCAACTTCAGATCCCCGCGTGCCGTCCTTTTGGCGTTCCTCCCGCTTGGGATGGGGGTCACGGCCACCTTGGGATGGATGGGGCTTTTGGGGATCCCGTTCAACATCATCAACCTTGCCGCGATCCCGGTCCTGATCGGAACCGCTGACGACTACTCGATCCATATCTATCATCGGCTCGCCGAGAGGCCAAGAGGCACTCTGGAAGAAAATTACACCCACGGATTTCCGCCCGTCCTCGGATCGGCGCTGACCACCTTATTCGGATTCGGGTCCCTCCTCGTCGCCGAGATGGGGGGAGTTCGATCGTTCGGCCTTGTCTGTTCCCTCGGGATCCTCATCTCCCTGATCACGACCCTCTTCTGGTACCCCGCACTCCTGTCGCTCCTTCGTCACCGAGCGGGAAAAACAATTGAGAGTGAACCTGTAATCCTTGATGTTTCGTAATATTCATTACACAGTCGGCCACCTGCGGCTCGCACGAGACCTCTCGGAAGCCGCCGCCACAGCGGCCTATGACGATGCGGCGGCTGAGAGGGAGCGCGCGAGCCCGGCCTCAGAGGGCGAGCGACGCGGGTCGAGGAGAACCGCACGGTGGCCGACTGTGTAAACTATCGATGCGATACATCACTGTTTTTTTTCTAGCCGTTCTCCTCTTTCCAACCCTCCTGTGGGGAGAGACGACTGTCAACGTGCCGGCAGGCGATCCGGTCTACCGCGAGATCGACCGACTGGTCAGTTTCGGCCTGATCAAGACCGCCCTCTATGCCCAGCGACCCTGGAGCCGGCGGGAAATTGCAAGGCTCCTGGGTGAGATTCAGGGGGAGGTCCCGCCCGCGCTTCAGGAAACGGTGGAGAAACTGAAGGAGGAATATGGGAAGGAGGAGGGGGTCTTTGCGATCAGACCGTTGGAGAGGATCGAGGCAAGCACTACCTTTTTGGACAGCCCGTCGCGAGAGATCCCGGTCTCAATCGGGATCGGGAGGATCGAGGCGGACGTGAATCCGCTGATCTCTTATGACGAAGGGAGACACTATGCGGAAGGCCATACGCTCTCACTTGAATCGCGGCACCGGGCAAAGATCACAGACTATTTCGCCCTGCAGGCAAGGCCGCGTCTGGAACTCCTGATGCCACAAACCGGCACTACCGAGATAAAGCCGATCGTGCAGGAGCTTGACGGAAAGATCGCCTGGAAAAATCTTTCGCTCAATATCGGGCGGGGGACTGTCGCCTGGGGACAGGGGGAGTTCGGAGGCGGGCTCCTCTCCAACAACGCGCGTCCACTCGACCGGATCCGGTTCGGGAGCGAATCCCCCTTCTTTCTGCCGTGGCTCCTTCGCTACATGGGTCCGAGTCATTTCAATTTTGTGATCGCGAATCTTGGGCCTGAGAGGGAATTCCCCAGGAGCTTTCTCCTGGCCGGCAAAGGGTCGATCAAGCCGGTCACCTTTTTTGAATTCTCCGTCGGGCAGACGTTGATTCTGGGCGGCGAGGGGGCCCCGGAGACCGATGTCGGGGACGCCTTTCTCGATTTCTGGGGAATCCGAACGAGATCGGAGGGGGGGAACATCTCCTCCCGGCTCGCCTCGGTTGAGGGGAGGCTCACCCTCCCCTCCTCGCTCCGTCACACGCAACTTTATCAGGAATTTATCGCCGATGACATCCTGAAGAAGTCGTACGCAAAGACCTTCGAGGATCGGGTCTACTACACCTCAGGCATCCTGATCCCGCGTCTCGATTCCGACGGGACAAGGGATTTGAGGATCGAGTACCGGCATTTTCCGGGGATCGCCTACCGGCATCTCCCGTTCACAACCGGATGGAGCCTGAACCGGAGGCTCCTGGGGGATGAGCTGGGGCCTGACGGGGACGGGATCTCTATTTCAGGAAATTGGAGATGGAAGGAGGCACAGGAGCTGTTCTGGCGAACAGCCTATGAGGTGAGGGACAGCGACCTCTATGCCTTTGTGAGTGTCGGGGAGGATATCATCGACGATGCCCGTGTTCAGGACAACCCCGCCGAGCATCGACTGAGGCTGATCGCTGGAAATCGGTGGGCAATGAACCGATCGTGGGAGATGGAGATCACCGGGGGGTACGAACATGCCTGGAACTTCGGATTCATCTCCGGAAACGATCAGGATAATTTTCTTTTGCAAGTATCGGTCAGACTTGTGCCCGGAACCAGTCGATAGTCGCCTGAAGTCCCTTCTCGAAAGAGACGCGCGGTGCAAGACCCAGAAGTTTCTTCAATCGCGTGACATCGGCATGGGTCTTCCGGACATCCCCCGCCCGAGGCGGCAGGAATCGCGGCCTGACCCCGTTTGAAGAAATATTTTTTGTGATGACCTCGGCCAAAGAAAGGACGGTCTTCGGTTCGCCACAGGCGACATTGACCACCTCGCCCCCCCCCAGATCCCCGCGGAGCGCGGCGAGATTCGCATCGACAACATTCGAGACAAAGGTGAAGTCTCGTGACTGGAGGCCGTCTCCATAGACCGGAGGAGATTCCTTCTTCAGGAGACAGGTGATGAACTTCGGGACCACCACCGCGTAATCGTCATCAAGGCTCTGACGCGGGCCGAAGACATTGAAGTAACGAAGACAGACGGTCGGAAGACTGTACACCTCCGAAAAGAGGCGGCAGTACTCCTCCCCGATCTTTTTTGTCAACGCATACGGCGAGATCACGTGGACCGGATAGTCTTCACGCTGGGGGAATACCTCACAGGTCCCGTAGATGGAGCTCGAAGAGGCAAAGACCACCTTCTGGGCCCCCGCCTCGCTCGCCCCCCTCAAGACATTGACGGTGCCGTTGACATTGACCTCATTGTACTCGCGCGGGAGCTCCATCGACTTGGGGACCGACCGGAGCGCCGCCTGGTGGAGGACAAAATCGACCCCCCGGACCGCCTTCTGAACCGCCGACCAGTCGCGGATATCCCCCTCGACAAATTCGATCTTGCCTTCAACCGCCTGGAGATTCCGAAACCTGCCTGACGAGAGGTTGTCCAGGACCCGAACCTTATTCCCCTCGGCCACCAACCGTTCAACGATGTGAGATCCAATGAATCCGGCCCCGCCGGTTACGAGATGCTGTTTCAAGACCCCTCCCTGTTAAAACCTACGCCCCGTCCTGTCAACTCAAGAGATTTTTAAACCAGAGGCCGATCAGACAAAATTGACATGCTGGGGAGAGAGACCGGCCGGCTCGACAAGCTCCAGACGCCCCTTCCGATACTCGTCCAGGTACTCGTTCACCTTGTGCTGAAGGCACAAGGTCCCGCACATCTTCTGCGCATTGAACCGCGTCGAGGCGAGGTAATTGACCGCTTCCCAGTAGGCCTCCGAGGCCCAAATCTCCTTAAAGCGCCGCTCCACGATGTTCCCCATGTGGAACTTCTTGTACCGCTCGTTAAAGAGCATCCCGCAGGGGGCGACGAGCCCCGAACCGGACATCTGCAGGAGAAACGGGGGACCGTAGCAGCGCTGGTAACTGCGCCTCCCTCCCTCGCGAATCTTCGACCATTTGATCACCACTTGGTAGCCCCCGTCGGAGAGCGCCTCCGCCTCCTTGAGCTGGTCGTAAAGTCCCTCGTACTTGCTGTAATCGACCCCGAGAGAGCCATCTTCATTATCCGAGCAGTGCTTGATGATCGCATAGTCGGGCCTGAGCTCCTTTCCCAACCGGGCGAACGGGACGATCTGATCCCCGTCCTGAGGCATCAGGACCATCTGCATCCCGATCGTGACGGAGAGCCGATTCCGGCGCTTGATAGCCACCATATCCCGGATATTCTGCACCACACGATCGAACCACTCCGGTTTCACACCCATAATCTGGGCGTAACGCTCCCGCGTGCCGGCTGAAAAGTTGATCCGGAGATAGGTGAGGTGGGGCAGGACCTCCTCGATCCTTCGCCGGTTGAAGATGAAACCGTTTGTCCCGGAGGCCATGTCGATCCCCAGCTCATGCCCACGCCGGATGGTCGGGATGTAGGCGGGGGAAAGGATGCTTTCGCCGTCGGAGACGAGACTGATCCCCTTGACCCCGATCTCGGCACAGTCCTCCAGAAAACGGCACATCACCTCCGTGGTGATCACCTGCCGATCATTTTCCTGCAGCATCGCGTAACAGAAGCTGCAGGCGTAGTTGCAGGCCCGGGTCAGCGCCATGTCGATCGTAATCGGGGCGACACGCTCTCCCCGCTCCCACGCCCTTACCCGATCCAGGTGCCAGCCTATCTTGGTCCCATCGAGCAGCAGGCGCTCCGTCTGTTCCTGGGCGACGCTTAACCGCTCATGCGGCGTATGGCGGATCTGTTCTCCTTTCATAAATGCACCCCCTTCGCTTGCCTTGGCTTGTTCTCGTCAAATTTGGGTTGGAGATAAACCTGGAGCGTCGGTTCGACATCGACTCTCAAATACGCCTCCAGATCCAGCAGATGCTGTCGTTGAACCGGATTCTCCAGCGGCTCTTCAAACGCGACCACCACCCGCTGTGTCCCCTCCAGCCGGACCAACTGCAGGAACCGACCCGAGGGATGCTCGCCTATCTTCCGGACAAGGCGGTTCACCCTCTCCTCCTGGGAGATCTTTCCCCAGGAGGGGGAGACCGGCTCATCGTAGCTGTTCTTCGTCTCGCCCCATTGAGTCTTCTTTCGATAGTCGTTCATCAGTCCCCTCGAAAGGCGCAAGGGGGGCTGAAAGGCGGGATCGGCGTTCGAGACAGCGACCACACCAGCAACCGGAGGGGGCTGCTTCTTGTCACGGAGCGTCTCCTCCAGACGTTGAACGGTGTGGTCCGACACCTCTTGCAAAGGCCGCCCCTCCAAAAGACCGCAGAGCCCCTCCAAAAGCCCCCTCTGGGTCACGGAGACCGCGTTTTGATAAGCGGCCTTCCGCACGATCCGTGTCTCCGGATCGACCAACGCCGCGAGAACGGTCTCCTGATCCCTTGCCTCGGCCAGGAGAAGCCCCTTCTCCTCCCGCAGAATCCCCTCGTGATCCTGAACCTTCAAAAGCGGCTCGAGTCCCTTTTGATAGACCGGATGAATCGTATCCTCCAACTGGATCCGCAGTTCGGCCCTCTCCGTTGTCCGCTCGATCGCCACAAGGGCGAGCGAACGGATCTCTTCTTTCCACCGGTCGAGGTCGATCGCCTTGAGCGTCTTGGATCCAAGGATCACGGTCAGGCATTTCAGGTTCCTCTCCTTTGCCGCCTCGATCAGGTTCAGGATCGACCGGGCCGGATCGTCATCCGGGACCCAGATCTCGAGAAAATCGAACTCCTCCATGGAGCGAAACCCCCTGAGCATCGTGGTCAAACTCTGGTGGTACGCCACGACCAGATCCTCGTAATCGATAATGGGCTCCCTGTTTAGCGAGGTATTCATAGAAAAGGAACCAACTGTGTTGCCCGGGCCGCAAACCCCAAAGGAAGGGGACAATCGACCACCTTTTCTTTCCGATCGATCGCCCTCAAAATCCTCCGGCTCGCCTCCTCCGGGGAAAGGATCATCGGGAACCATCCCCTCTTCCACATCGGCGTCCGGATCGGTCCAAAATGAAACGTCGTGAAGGTAATCCCCGACCGGGCATAACGCTTTCTCAAGCTCACGAAGCTGCTCGTCAGTGCCGCCTTGGAGGCGGAGTAGCCGGCCCCCCGATCGTTCGTCAAAAAGGCGGAGATCGAGGAGATCGCCACAAACTGCCCTGCCCCCCTCTGACGGAAGGTGGGGAGGAAACCCTTGACCCAGACCATTACCCCGAAAAGATTTGTCTCCAGCACCTGCCGGTAGCGGTCATGGTCGTACTCCGGCAGGAGGTCAGGTTCATTGATCCCGGCGTTCAAGACCGCCACATCGGGATGAAAGCCGCTCTTTTCCATCGCCGAGAGCGTCGCCTGAACTTGCGACTCCCGGGTTACATCACAGGCGGAATAGAGAAAGTCCCCATTTGAAAAGAGGGTCTGGATCTCCTTCAGTTTCTCCTCCCGGCGGGCGATCCCCCAAACCCGATCGCCCCGGGTGACCAGCGCCCGAACCAGCGCCTCGCCGATCCCCGAAGAGACACCACTGACAAAGACAGAGCGTTTCATGAAAGCGTGATCCCTTCGTCCCCGCCCGGTTTCTGGGCGATCACGGCAAGGATCTTCGCCCGCCTGCGATAATCCTTCTCTCCCAGAAACCAGAGAAGCCCTTCGAATGCCTTGTGGAAGACCCTGCCCCGGTTCGGACGGACCAGACTCGTCCCGTCGGAGTGGGCAACGGCCTGGACTGAGGTGAAACCGCTCTCCTGAAGCGCCCCCGCTATCTCCTCCCCTTTCAGTCCGGGGACCGTCTCGCTGTAATAATCGGCCAGCCGAGCGGTCTCCAGATCGATAACCTTTCCGACCTTCATCACCCGGTAAGAGAGGAACCGCCGGAGGAGCCAGAGCGGTTTGAAGAGCCAATGCCTTTTGGCAAGGCTTGACGGGTAGAAGTTCGGATCGTAATCAGAAAAAAGGACTCCCCCCGGCATCAGCACCCGGAACAGTTCTTCAAAGAGAAGGCGATGATCGTACACATGGTGCAGCAGGAGAAAGCAACTCGCGAGCGAGACGCTTCCGTCAGGAAGAGGGAGCCGGTGGACATCCGCCCGGACGAGGCGGTCGCTCATCCGCCTCGCCTCCCGAAGCATACCGGTGGAGATGTCAATGCCGATCGGCCGCAGACCAAATTCCGATTCGATCTCCATCATGTTCCCGGTCCCGCAGCCCAGGTTCACAACCACCCCCCGATTCACACGGTGGAGATTCGCCCGGAGAAACGCCCGATAGCGCTCCTTGCTGTTGCGATGGTACGAGCCGTACCGCTGGGCCGGATCGCGGTCGTAGGTGGTGGCAATGGCGTCAAAATAACGCTCGTTCGCGGCGACCACCTTCCAGGTCATCTCCATCGAAAGACCCTGATCTGCTTCCATCTCTCCCTCCTTGCCATCCAACCTGCATAAAACGTCGGTTGGCCCCTGTCAAGTTGCCGGTTTTTGCCGGTTTTTTACCGCTTTCTCCATGCGATCGGGTACGGAGACGATACCGGAGAACGTGACAAAGATCATGCACAAACATGACAGAGATCAGAGGCGAGAAGGGGCCAATCTCCTAGGATTGTCACATGACCGCGAGAAAGATCCGGTTCCTGTTTCATATGCTCAAGATCAAGGCCTTCGGGATGAAACCGTTCCCTCTTTATGTCAATCTGGTGATCAACAGAAGTTGCAATCTCAAATGTCTCTACTGCTTTGGTGAGTATTACAATCGAAGAGAGAAGGAATATTCGCTGGAGGAGATTAAAGGAATTATTGATGAAATTCACGCAATGGGAACAAGGTATATCCTGATTCAGGGAGGGGAGCCGTTCCTTCGAAAGGATCTGGGCGAGATTATCGACTACATCGATCATAAGGGAATTATCCCCGCGGTCATCACCAATGGAACTCTGACTCGCAGAATCAAAGAGATTCCCCCATTAAAAAAATTGGACAATATCTGTTTCAGTCTGGACGGGTTTCAGGAAGGAAATGACCAGCAGAGGGGAAATGGGGTTTTTGACAGGGTCATCGGCTCTATTGAGGAAGTCAGAAGGCACTTCCCAAAACTCAAGGTCAGAATGAATGTCGTCCTGACAAGGTTTACCGTTGGCGCTTTCCCTGAATTTCTCGATTTCTGCGGGCAAAAAAAAATCGACGTTCAGGTGGGCTCTCTGTTTAAAAACCACCCGATTGCGGCGGCGCCGGAAGAGGTCAAAAGAATGGCGGCTTTTCTCGTTCAGAGAAAAAAGGAGGGGATGAGGATTGTCGCCTCAGCCGACACGCTGCGGTACGTGCGTGACTGGCCCTTTAAAAATGACATTTGGGTTAATCGCGAGCGGGCGACGGCCCTCCTGGGTCGCAAGGCCAAGGAGTGCCAGTACGGAAACTATGAAGCGATCATCGACAGCAACGGGGACGTCTATCCCTGTAATGCGCTTCAGGGCGATCCTTCCTTCCATCCAAAGAACTTGAAAGAGGTCGGAATCCGGGAGGCTTTCAACCACCTTCGGACCAAAAAGTGCTATACCTGCAATATCGCCAGCATGATCGACACCTCCGAAATCATCAACTGGAACCTGAGAACCATTCTGGGTCGATCGATTATGGAATTAAAATGAGACTGCCGGCTTTTGGCAAATGGCCACAAGCGACAGGCCAAAGGGGACCCGGACCACACGCTCCAACAGCCGCAGAACGGGAAGAAGCCGATTCATGATCCCGAATTGACCTTCCTCATGGATTTCCCTCTTGAGGAGCCGGTAAAAAATCCACCACCCGACAGCGCCCACCAGATTGAAATAATGCATATCCAGAAGGGAAAATCGCGTCTGTTTCAGGATGGTTCTCAGGAAGGCCTTCGAGTACCGGCGGTAGTGGCCGTCAATCCGGTCTCCGGACCCATAGAGACACGAATGGGCCGGGACCAGGAGCACCAGCTTCCCTCCCGGCTGCAGAATCTCCTCCATCTTTTGAAGAGCCGCAATGTCGTCGCGAATATGCTCCAGGACATTGATGCAGACGATGGAATCAAACCGGAGGGCCTTCAATTCCGCCAGTTTTTCCGGACGATCCTCCGTCACATCTATCCGGGCAAATCCGAACGCCGGTCTTCCTGAAAACCGCTCCGCGGCATAGCGCAAGGAATCCTCCTCGACATCGATGCCGAAGAGAAGCTCCCTCTCTCCCAGGAGGTCGAGAACGCCTCCGACGCCGCATCCAATCTCCAGGATCCGCTGACCCAGATGCGGCAGAAACTGCTCAAGCTGCCACCGGACATAAGGGCGGCTCAGCGGCTCGTGGTAGAGATAACGGGCGAGCCTTGACCGGACAATTTCTGCAGGACAATTCATAGAGGAAGTTTCTTGACTGGACATCACAGGTGGAATAGGTCTGTCAAGCTATGCAGAAAAGGGTCCTTGTCACCGGAGGCGCTGGCTACGTGGGCAGTGTCCTTGTGCCTGAGCTTCTGGCACGAGGGTACCGGGTACGTGTTCTGGACAAGTTTGTTTTTGGAGAAGAGTCCATCGCCGGTTTTAAAGATCAAATTGAGATTGTTAAATGTGACATAAGAACCCCTCCCCCGGATCTCATGGAAGGGGTTTGGGCGGTTATTCACCTTGCCGGTTTGTCGACTGAGGCAACCTCGTACTACAGTCCCCGCTACACGGACAAGGTCAATCATTTGGGAACTGAGATTATCGCGAAAATGGCCAAGGCCAGCAACGTGGAGCGCTTTGTTTTCGCCTCTTCATGCTCCGTCTATTTTACATACGATACGCCTCTCGTCCCCCCGCTGTATAATGAGGATGAAAAGATAAACACCATTTCTCCCTACTCCATTTCCAAGCGGACCGCCGAAGAAGCCCTTTTCGAGCTGACCGACCAGCATTTCAGACCGACCATCTTGAGGAAGGCAACCGTTTACGGCTTTTCGCCGAGGATGCGTTACGACCTTGTGCTGAACGCCTTCACGAAAGACGCCTTCCGCAAAAGGCAGATTGTTGTGCATGCCGGAGGCGAGATGTACCGTCCGCTGGTCGATATTCGCGATGTCGCCCAAGCTTACGCTGCCGCCCTAGAGCTCCCGCTGGAGAGGATCGGCGGCAAAATCTATAATGTGGTCGGTGAAAACTGGAAAATCGGAGAGATCGCCAACATTTTTCGTGAAATGATAGGGGTTCAGAGGGGCGTTTCGGTTGAGGTAGAGGTTCAGCCGGTCGGAATGGGCCGAAGTTACCGTGCGGACCCGGCCCGGTTTAACGCCGATTTCAGATTGACTCCGACCCGGACCGTCGAAGAGGCAATTCTGGAAATGTGGGAAAAGCTCCAGCGCGGACACGATTTTACCAACCAGTTATTCTACAATGACTATTGGCAGATAGAGCTGATGAAGTCCGGAAAGATTGAGCTGACTTGACAGGATGCTGAAAAATGGAGTTTGTCAGCAAACTGTTAAACTCCAATTACGTTCCAAAGAAACTTTGCAACTTGATGGTTAAAAAGAGAAAATTCAGGCCGGGAGTTGACTGGGTGTGGTATGCACCCAACACGTTCGACGCCTATGGGGCAACCGAGATCAGAGCCGTGAAGAGGTCCTTGGAAAAGGGCTGGCTTGCACCGGGACCGCTGACGAAGGAGTTCGAGAAAAAAATAGCGGCCCTTTACGGGAAAAAACACGGCCTCTTCGTGAATTCGGGTTCTTCAGCCAATCTGCTGGCACTTTCCCTGTTGGGTCTCCCTCCGGGCAGCGAGGTGATTACTCCCGCCTGCACTTTTTCCACAACGCTTAACCCGATACTTCAGCTGGGACTCATGCCGGTATTTGTTGATGTCGATTTGGGAACGTACGTCACCTCTCCGCGGCACGTTCTGCAGGCTCTATCCAAAAAGACGCGGGCACTCCTTCTGCCCCACCTTTTGGGCAACCTCCTCGATATGCCTCGTCTGGGAGCCCTTTGCCGGAAACACAAAATTTTTCTTATTGAAGAC
>CAYWRF010000057.1:0-11012 GCA_964460495.1 uncultured Pseudomonadota bacterium
GCATTATTGGTACCGATACAACTCATCCAGATGCCGGTCAAACTCCTTGTGGGCCGGATTCAACCTGAATCCCCGGTACTCCGAACGGCACCGGTAGCAAACGGTCATCCATTGAACCCTGCGGAACAGGATGAAATCAATCAGGGCAACGACCAGGAGCGAGATTCCGTATGTCCAGGGGACGGTGACGATGCCGGCGAGCAGGATCGCGATCGCGATCGGGCGCGGGAAGTCCTTTTGGAGGTAGAGGTCGCCTGCCCCGCAGGAGCGGCAGGTAATCACCGTCTCGGCAGGGTTGCCAGCCAGGCCCTTCACAAGGGTACGCCCGAAAGCAGGAACAGATATTTTGCCACCAATTCCCCGATAAAGACAAACGCGATCCCGACATACATGATCCCTGTGGCCGACTGGTTGGAGCCGATCCGGGCGGTGTTGTAGATCAGGGCGGTGACACCGGCGGGGATCAAGAGACCGATCAGGACCCGTTCCCAAAAAAAGATCCCGTGACCCTTGAAAGAGACGAGGTTCGAGAGAAAGGGGGTGTCGGGATAGATCAACCCTCTAGTGAGACCGAGGGATGTTGCGATCACCCCGATCCTCAAGGCAAGGACGCCTATCAGGATCCAGGCCATCGTCGTGAGCAGTCGCTTCGGCATCTCGGTATTCACAAGGAACCAGTGGCCGAAGATCATTCCGGCAAGAAAACCTCCGAGGATCATCGCCGAGGAGAGACTGTTCATCGGCATCAGCAGGTTGTGAATCCACAGGGGGCCTGTCGAGGGGCGATAAAGCAGTGCGTCCAGACAGACCGCTGTCAGTCCAACCAGGGCGATCGGTACGAGAAAGACCCTCCGGGGAGGTTGGTTCAGGAATCGGAGGAGAAACCAAAAGAGGAGGGTCATTCCGCCAAAGAGGAGAAAGAGACGTCCGGACCAAAGACCCCATTCAGAAGGAGAGGGGGAGAAAGGGCCAGCGAGGACGAACGTCGAGTGTTTCTCCAGATAAAGTGCCGCACCGGCAAACAGGAGGGCCCAAAATGAGATGCTCTTGAAAAAACGGCGATCGACGATTGAGGTCGGGATCAGGGCAACCGTCGCGATCATCCCGACCGAGAGATGTTTTAGAAAAAAAACAAGAATAGTGGAAATACTCATCGGTCGCCAAGGTTTAGCCTAACAGGTAACGGCATCGCAAGCGGCGAATTTTCCACTTGATCTTTGGGAAAGAGTCTGCAACTTACCGCGCTTCCAATAAAGGAGGGTGCCTATGCCGATTTTTACAGCAAATCACAGCAGTTATCCGCGAATTGGTGACAAACCGGAGGAACAAAGGCTCCGAAGGGCGTTTGACTCCAGGGATCGGAATGAGATCCGTGATGAGGAGCTGGAGGCGGTGATCCGTGAGGTCGTTAGTGACGCAGTCGCCGACCAGGAAAAGGCCGGTCTGGACCTTGTAACGGATGGACAGATCCGGTGGTACGACCCGATCTCCCACCTGATGCAATCCTTTAAAGGGGTGAAGGTCGGCGGGCTCCTGAGATTCTTTGACACCAATTTTTACTTTCGGGTCCCGCGGGTCGAGGGGCGTCTCGAGAGAAAGGGGACCCTCTTTGCCGATGAGGTTGCGCGGGTGCGGAAATCGGCCCGGCGGCCTTTCAAGGTGGTCTTGACCGGTCCGGTCACGCTCGCCGCCTTTTCCGAGGTTGACGGGACCGCCTATCCGAGGCTGGAGGGTCTGGTGCAGGACCTGACAAAATTCCTCGCCGCAGAGTGTGCCGCACTCAGTGATGTCTCTTGGATCCAGGTTGAGGAACCGGTCCTTGTGAGGCGGCCTGAACTCTTCCCGCTTGTCGCCTCTTCTCTAGCGGAGTTTTCCCGGAACAAAGGTCCCGCCAAACTGAATTTGGCCACCTACTTCGGCGACGTGAGCGCCTTGTATGAAAAATTTCAGGGCCTCCCCGTCGACGGGTTGACCCTCGATTTCTCCTATGGGGCGAAGAGGCTTTTGGAGGTTGTCGAAAAGACCCCGTCAGAGAAGGTCCTTTTCCTCGGGGTGGTGGATGGCCGATCGACGCGTCTTGAAAATCTGAAGGAGCTCGGGTCCGTTTATGAAAAGATTTGCGCCCGGCACAAGGGCAAGGAGCTTTATCTCACCAGTTCCTGCGGGCTTGAGTATCTCCCGCGTGGACGGGCCTTTGAGAAGCTCGCGCTGCTTGTCAAACTGAAGGAGGTCTTGTCATGAATCGAGACAAACTGAAAAAGTTGGGGATCGATCTCCCGCTCTTTCCGACCACGTCGGTCGGGAGTTTCCCGAAACCGGACGAACTGAAAAAGGCGCGCGCCGATTTCAGGAAGAGGGCGATCACCGCGGCCCAGTTTCGGCAGAAGGAGGAGGAGGCAACCCGGTTCTGGGTGAAGAAGCAGGAGGAGCTCGATATCGACATCTTGGTCGACGGCGAGATGTACCGCGGGGATATGGTCGCCTATTTTGCCGAGACGATGGAGGGGTTTGAGCAGGGTGGGCTCGTCCGCTCTTACGGCAACCGCTACTATCACAAGCCGGTCATCGTCCGTCCTGTGAAGTGGAAGGGGCCGATCACGGTTGACTGGTGGCAATTTGCCCAGAGGCAGACGGTCCGTCCGATGAAGGGGATGCTGACAGGACCTTACACAATCATGGACTGGTGCTTTAACGAGTATTATCCGGATCGGAGGGCGACCGCGCTCGCGTTGGCGAAGGAGATCCGCAAGGAGGTGGAGGCGCTGATCGGGGCGGGGGCGAAGATCATCCAGATCGATGAGCCGGCATTGTCCGTCCGTCCCGAGGAGATGGCGGTCGCGCGGGAGGCGGTTGAGGTGGTGACGAAGGGGCTGCCGGCCTATTTTGTCACGCATGTCTGTTACGGCGCCTTCGAGTTCATCTATCCGGAGATGCTCTCGCTGCCGTTCGACAATTTTGACCTCGAGATGTCGAACAGCGATCTCGACCTCTTGAGGCTGTTCGGAAAAAATCCGTTCACGAAGGATCTCTCCGCCGGTGTGGTCGATGTCCATTCCCATCGGGTGGAGGATCTCGTCACGGTCCGGAGACGGATCGAGGGGATCGCCCGGGTTGTCTCTCCGGAGCGGATCTGGATCGACCCCGATTGCGGTCTGAAGACCCGCACGGTGGAAGAGGCGGTCTCCAAGCTTCAGGTGGTGTCGCTCGCCGCGGCGGAGGCGCGCCAGAAGTGGCAGAAGAAGGCGGTATGAAGATAAGGCTCGCCCACAGCCCGGATGCCGATGACGCCTTCATGTTTTTCCCGCTGATGGCGGGGAAGGTCGATACGCGAGGCCTTGAGTTCGAGGAGGTTCGTGAGGAGATCGAGGCGCTCAACCGAAAGGCGCAAGAAGGGGTGTATGATGTCAGCGCCATTTCGCTCCATGCCTATCCGTTCATTCAGGAGCGATACCTGCTGCTCCCAACCGGCGCCTGTTTCGGGGAAAATTACGGCCCAACCCTTGTCTCCAACAAGCCTCTCAAACCGAGACAGGTCCTGAGACTCCGCTGCGCGATCCCCGGCAAGAAGACGACCGCGTTTCTGTTGATGAAACTTTGGGAACGGGAGATGGCGGGGGAGGGGAGGTCGGGGCTTTCCTACACCGAGGTCCCGTTTGACCAGATCATCAATCTTGTCGCCTCCAAAAAGATGGATCTGGGACTCCTGATCCATGAGGGGCAGTTGACCTACGGCGAGAAGGGGCTGACCAAGGTTGTTGACCTTGGGGAGTGGTGGCATAAGGAGACCTCGCTCTCTCTTCCTCTCGGGGCCCTTGTCGTGAAGAGGGACCTTGATTGGGAGGTCCAAAAGAATATAGCCCTCGCGATTCACGACAGTGTTCGTTATGCCCTCGAGCATCGGGAGGAGGCGGTCGAGGCGGCGTTGCCGTTTGCCCGTGGTCTCGATTCGGTGAAGACCGAGAAATTTATCGGGATGTACGTGGGAGAAAAGACCGTTGATATCGGCCGCGCGGGGCAGAAGGCGATCCGGCTCCTCTTTGAAAAAGGGTTTTCTGCGGGGCTGATCCCATCCCGTGTCGATATGCAGGCCTCTCTCCTCGATTTCCGGAGGCCGCCTTCCTCTACGAACACTGTAGAACCGCCGCCGGCCCCCCCATCGGGGGACTATGAGATTGTAGAGGATCTCCCGGAGCCGCCGGCCGCGAAACCGGTGCCCGAGGTTGTGTCTGAAGATGAAGAGATACCGGCGGATGTCGACGACCAGACCGATAACGGTGAGGACCCCGACTCTTCTTCAGAAGTCGCCTGATTCCTCCGAGACCTGCTGTGAGTTTGGATCAAAGAGCTTTGCCTTTGCCAGGTGGATCTCCGCCTCTCCCCTCTTCTTCTTTTTAAGAAGGAGACGGCCAAAGGCTTGGTGGCAAGGGACGCAGGTAGGCCTGACCTCCAGAGAGAGTTGATAGTATTTTTCTGCCTCGCGGGAGTTCCCCTCATACTCGTAGGTCTTCGCGATCAGGAAGAGCGGCACAGGGGATCCGGGTGCCTTGCGGCTGAGCGCCAGGAGTTTTTCCCTCCTCTCGCGCGGATCGGAGAATTGCGTCACGCGGTCCAGTTCCTCCTGGATCTCGGGGCTCCTCTCCGATCGGCCTTCATCGACGGAACACATGATCTTCGCGACGGTGAAAGACTTAGGGTGTGAGGGGTCTTGAGAGAGGAACCGGTCGAAATGTCTCAGCGCCTTTTCCCGGTCATTCAGCTTGAAGGCATAGATCATGCCGAGGTTGTAGTGGGCCTTGAGAGAGGAGGGGTTTCTCTGGAGGACCGCCTCATAATCCTGAATGGCCAAGGGAAACTCGTCCAGCCCCTGATAGGCGACCGCCCTCAGCAGGCGAGCCTCTTCATTCCTCGGATCCATGTCGAGGAGCATCGAGAGTTCATCGAGGGCCTGACGCCGGTTCCCCGATTCGATCAGCCTCTTGGCCGCCTCCAGGTCATCGGAAAATGCCCGATGGGATATCGCCGGCCGGGCAACGGCACAGCCGAGACCGGTCGCCATCAACAAGACTGAAAGGATGATTGTCTTCATGTTTCCTCCCCGCTCGCGGATCGGATCCTCCTGCCAGTCGTGGAAGAGGGATCGGTGATCGCCAGCGCCATTTTCATCTTTTCCCGGAACCGTTTCGGAGAGGAGTCCCGAATCATCAGCCCCTCTTCGAGGATCCTCATCGCCTCCTGTTCCAGACTTTTCAGGCCCTGCCGTGCGATCTCGCTTTGGGGGTCGAGGGAGAGGGCCTCTGTCCAGGCAAGGTAGGCATCTTGGAGCCTCCCTTGGCCGAACAGCGCCTCTCCCTCTCTTTCCCTTTCTCCGGCTTGGATCATCCCGATCGTCTGGCGGGGATAGCTGGTGGGTGTGCGGTGGGTCTCGGGCAGAGGAGAGAAGAGCGGCGATTGCGGAAGGGAAACCGTCTCGATCGGGGTCAGGACCCGCGAAGGGGTATTTCCGTGCAGGAAGAAAAGGAATCCGGGGATGATCACGGCACAGGTGAAGATCATCGGGAGTGATCGGCCCGACCGGACGATCACCCTCCTCCAGTTTGGTCGGCGCGTAGCGGCCGGTTGAGACCGGAGCTCCAGATAGACCGCCCCGATCTGGATCTTCTTGCCGACCTTCAGGGGGATCACCGGTTCCTTTTTGCCGCTCAGGGAGATCCCGTTCAGTGAGGCGGTGTCGTAGACGGTCACCTCCCCCTTTTTTCCGTATTCGATCACGCCATGTTTTTGGGAGACGGTCGGGTCATCCAGTACGATCGCGTTCTCACGGGACCTCCCGTAGGTCTGTCTTCCGGGGCGGACCGGGAACGGGCGTCCCTCATCGGGCCCCTGAACGATGACCAGTTCGAGGGGGGGGAGTATCTCCTGGTGCAAATTGAAAACAACAGTCTCGTTCATCGTCTACTCCATCAGATCGTACCCTGCGAGTGTTGAACGGCTTGTCTCAGCCACCTTTCTTTCCTGGGCAAATCGGACCAGATCCCCCAGATGCGGGTATTGGGGGGAGAGCATCCGGGCCCGTGTGTATTTCGGCTGGACCTCGATCGCCTCGGCGGCGCCGATCTCCCGCTCGACCATCCCCAGTATCTCGTTGGTCTCCGGATCCGTCAAAACCTTTTCTACGGCGGTGATCCGGAACCGGTCCCCTGGCCGCACATCGGCCTTGGTGCCGGCATCAAAGTAAACGAACCCGGCCTCCACCTCGATCACACGGGCAAGCCATGAGAATTCCGTTGTCCGCCGTTCAACCACCTCCAGGATAAACCGGAGGGCATCCTCCATCGCCCGACGGGTCGCCTTTCCCAATGGGGTCTTGTGAAACGCCTCTCCACCAAACTCGATAAACTTGTAATCCACCTTGAGCCCCATCGCCTTTTCCCAGGCGCGCCCCTGGGCCCGGTGGGAATGGAGGATCTCGCCTGTACGGGTATCAATGACCCGCAGATCGACCCCGACATGGGCGGCGACAAAATCACCGCTTATCTTGGGGCCAAACCCTTTCATGACAGCCAAGGCTCCACCCCCCCCCATCTGTCTCTCCTCAAACTCTGTGACCTCACCCACGATAAGGTAATCGACACCCAGTAGCTGACCGGCAGGAATCTGGGTGAATGGGGAAGACATCTGGGCGGCGCCGAGCTCCTGCTCCATAAGGACCTTTGAAAGAATCGCCCTCTCAACAACGATGACCCTTGCCGAATCAATGAGGGAAGTTACCAATTGGGCCGCAAGGCCGCCACCGATATTCCAGCCGCCGTAGACCGAGGCGAAGCGGTCGGTCGTGCCAAACTGGGAGACCGCAACGCGCGCCTTGGGACCCTGCTTCGGAAGGGAAGCGGCGTGGACCTCTCCCAGCAGCCCGAAAAGGGCCAAGACTGCCAGCATCATCTTAGAGACAGTTGCGTTCATTGTTCCCCGGCATTGCCAATTCAACAATCTGATTCACCGTGGCACCACTGCTGCTCTCAATTGTGTTATCTCCGAAACTCCCCTCAACGTTGACTGACTTGGTTTCCTTGTTATCGGCGAGGTCCCTGATTCTCTGGCGTGTTTGCTCTACCGGCGTGCAAACCTGCTGGGTTTGCAACATCATCGGTTGCTGGATCACGCGCGTAACGCTGTTCTCTTCCTGTTCCTGTTTGGCGCGCATCTCCGTCATTTGCTCGAGTTTCGGGGGAGGCGGGGCATGCGGATCGACGGCAAACGCCGTTGCCGAAAGCAGGACCCGCATGATGACGAAGGCCACCGCCTTTTTGCCCAGTCCTTTTTTCTTTGGGCGATTTTTTTTCATTTTACTGTCCTTGCCCAACAATATTTTGAGTCGTATCTCCAAAATTAATTACCGGGTTAGCGATCTGGTTCACGACAGAGTTCGGCGAATTCACAATATTGGTATTTTCAAATTGGGTTATTTGATACATCTTGCCGAGGTTTGAATTCCTGACGTCTCTCGAATTGTGACTTCCAACCCGGTTGAAACTGTGATTGTTCTGCGTGGTCGTGTACGGGGCCGTGTTATAGGATCCATCCCCGCTGTATCTTATCCCAGACCATGCCCCGAGTGGTTGAGAGATCATGGCTATCGTTGTAATTCCTGAGAGAAGGAATAGCATTTTGCTTAATTTTAAGCTCATATCTCCTCCTCCTCTTCCCAACCTTCTTCAACCTCTTCCTCCATTTCAAGCGAGCTGGTACCAAATGGCGTGGATGTCCCTTCTAGGGTTGCGCAATTGACCTCAAAACAGCTCGATTCGCAAATCACGCGATCGTTCTGCATCACGGTACCTTGTTGACACCCGCTCACCTGTGCAGGGGTACCACCGTCAGCGGGACAATTGGCAGGGAGGGGCAGATTTCGCACCTTCATTGCCTGGCACTGACTGGCAGCACTATTGCATCGAACCTCCGCACACTCCCTCGAGATCGCCGTTGCCGAACCCGATGAACCAGAAACCCCATCATCACCCCCGCCGCAAGAACTCAAACTGACAACCACTGTCACTGCTGCCAAGGTCTTGTAGAATAAGCGTTTCACAGATGCCTCCTTTTCCTGGTAAAGTCCCAGGCAGGGGGTTTCCCTGCCTGGGTGTCTCACAATCCGATTTACTGCTGGCCATTGTATGAGCCCTTGGTATTAAATGAGCCCTTTGTATCGCCTAAACTGATTGCGCCACCGGAAATGGTGTTACCGCCATTCCCTATCATGTTCCCATCTCCCATTGTGACACCGCCATTTGAGCTCTTCCAGCCGCGGTTGCTGCCGACAGTATTGTTCCCGCCGATCTTGATGCCGCTGACTCCCGTGTTCATCGACCCAAAGTTGGCGTTATTAGCGCTACCTCCGATATTGTGTGAGTTGTAGCGGTTGTTCGAGTTCGACGTATTGTGCGAGTTCTTATTTGAATCTCGCCCAGCAGACACCCTCGAACGATCTCCTGTGTCGACGTTCACCTTGGTCTTAAGAAACCAGGCATGGCTCGTCGAGGCCATGGCCACCGTAAGGATCGCGACGGCGGCGGCGCCTGTGATTGTGCTCTTCATCTTTCTTTCCTCCTTTATGGTTTTAACTTGATGCCGTGCCCTCACGTGCATCCATGGGCGAAGGATAACTCAAAAGCCGTGCCAGATCTGGACTGGCGGCGGCCATTATTTTTTCAGGAACAAAAAGGCGTTACAAAACAGGCAGGTAAATATTTTTTCCTTCTGTCCAATATAAAGGCTTGCCTGTCATCCTTCTGGAAAGGAACGGTTTGATTTTCGATCGCTACCGTCCGAATCTCGGTCGGTTCATCGGCATTGGATCTTCAGGGGGGGGGTCTCAAAATTGGCAAGGCATCGCAGGTGCTGGCCCCCGTTGAGACTGATTGAGGTTGAAAGGGGGAGGCCGTCCGGGCCGTGGATCGCCGTGATCTGATGGGGCCCCTCCTTTAGAGGGAGCCCCTTGACCGGTGCCTCCTTCTTGGGACCCCCGTCAATCGTGATCGATCCCCAGGGGATTACCATAACGCTCAACATCCCCTGCTGGGGAATTGTTTTCGTTTCAGAAACGGGTGGGATGACGACCGCCTGGGCCGGTCTCTCAATCCTTGGGGGGCTTGCCCCTTTGGGAGGGTGCTGGGGGGTAAGGGACTGGGCCCGTTTTTTCCCTGTCGTCAGGAATAGGGAGGCGATCACAATAATCAGAAGAAGTGCCGCGAGCCCGGGGATTATAAGAGGTTTCAGTTTTTTTGTACCTGTCTGGGCAAGGAATTGAGGTTGGGGTGCGACGAGGACCCGCGTATCATCATGCGGGACAGGGGGGAGATACTTCTCCTCGTCGATCACGGCCCTTTGCTCTGCGCGTCTCCTCGCCTCACCAATCTCTTCGCGAAAGAGTTCCTGAAGAAAGGTCGCCAGTCGTTCCCGTCGGAGCGAGAGCCGCTGTCTCGAAACAAAGCGGTGGAGATCCTCCTGGAAGGCGGCCGCCGACGGATACCGCTGGCCAAGGTCTCGTTGGAGCGCCTTCAGGACGATCTGCCGGAGTTCTTTCGGGGTCTCCCTTTCCTCCTGCCCTGTAAAGGTAATCTCGGCCCGTCGGATCCGGTCCAGCGTCTCGATATCGGAAACTCCTCCAAAGAGCCGTCGCCCCGTCAGGAGTTCGAAGAAGACGATCCCGAGGGCGAAGAGGTCGCTCGACGGATCGACCTCTTCGAGATTGGCCTGTTCAGGGGACATATAGGAGAACTTACCCTTGTGGACCCCTGAGGCGGTCTCGGTCGTCCGGAGCGCCGCCTTGGCGATCCCGAAGTCGGTGATCTTCACCTCCCCGTCGAATGAGATCAGGATATTCTGGGGAGAGATATCCCTGTGGACAATCTTCAACTCGACACCCTTCGCATTTCTCCTTGTATGCGCGAAGGAGAGACCCTCGAGGGCATTCAAGATAACGTTAGTGGTGATCTCCAACGGGAGCCTCTTTCCCTGATCGGCCATCTTTTCCCAGAGGCGCCGGAGGTCGATCCCGTTTACGTATTCCATCGCGATATAGTAATCCCCCCCCTCCTGACCGAGCTCATGGACCTGGACGATGTTGGCGTGTGCGAGCTGGACGGCGAGCTTCGCCTCGTCGATCAGCATCGAGAGGAAATCCCGGTTTGCGGACCATTCAGGAAGGATCTTTTTGATGACGAGCTCCTTCTCGAACCCCTCGGCCCCGCAGAGCTTGGCCAGAAAGATCTCCGCCATCCCGCCGCGGGCGAGCCTTTCGACCAGCAGGTATTCACCAAACCGGGTTGGTTGAAACATCGGGTCAGAAATAGCAGAGGGCTTTAAAAAAATCTATCGTTCCCGACTTAATCATCTGAAAAACAGATGGTATCGTCTTTTTTTTGGAATTGTGAGTGTCCCCGAACTGAAAAAACCCTTTAAAATCAGGGTCCAACCTTTTGGCATGCCCTTTGCTCTATGCAGTCTCTATGAAAATCAGAAACAGGGAGATTCTGCTGGATGGCAGGGGAGATGATGGGATAAAGGCAAATGGGGCGCAACTTTTCAAAGAGCTTCTCGATAAATTGAGACGAATGGAGGAAAAATGAAATACCTAGTCATTGGTTATCTCGTGGCGGTCTTTATATTGGGGCCGATTCCGCTTCGTGCAGGGGATTTGCGGGGAGGACGGATCGCGATCATCGAGGTGGCAGATCCCGCCGGGGGGTTGGCAGTGACCGGTCAGATCGCCGTCAGTCTGCGGGATGAACTGGAGAAGGGGGGAATCTATCAGGTTTTTTCCAAGAAGGAAACCGATCTGGCGATCCGGGAATCAGAGACCGCATCCCAAGGGAGATTGGTCGAGGCGATCCGGCGGGCACGAGAAAGTTACAGCTGGCTCGATTTCGATGGGGCGAGGTTGCGCCTCAAGGGGGCGCTCGATCGGCTCCCATCCGAGGGGATGACCCATGTGGATACCCTCTCTCTTGTCGAGG
>CAYWRF010000058.1:0-10914 GCA_964460495.1 uncultured Pseudomonadota bacterium
CTTCTTGTTGCCTTCGACATCAGTTCTGGCCTCCGTCATGCCCGATCATGGCTTTTGCGCGAACAACCGGATCTCCCGATCGCCTTCGTTCAGGGGAATCTGATGGCCCCCCCCTTTAAAAAGGGGGGGTTTGACATCGTTCTCAGTTGGGGGGCGCTGCATCATACCCCCGATACCCGTGCTGCCTTTCAAAAGGTGGCCGGTCTCGTCCGTCCCAAGGGGCGCCTGGCGGTCTATCTCTACGAATCCCACCCCCGTTTCGACTACCGGCGCCCCTGGCGTCGTCTGGCCGCCTCGCTGCGGGCCCTGTTTCTGATCTGGCCTCTTCGTTTTCTCTCATCACGCCTCCCGGTCCGTTGGGTTCGCCTTCTCTTTGTTCCGGTTTATTATTTGGAAAGGTTATTTAATTTTGGGGCTGTCGGTTGTCATGGTCCCTCCTCCGACAAGTGGAACCGGGTCACCTATTTTCGGAGGGTCATCGACCGCTTCAAGACGCGCTACGCCTCCGAGCATCAGCTGGAAGAGGTGATGCGATGGTTCTTTGAGGAGGGGTTCGATGACCTCCGGGTCGGCGCCGCCTTACCGATTTCTCTCTCGGGGTCAAGAGGTCGAGAGGAGGGAAAAAACCGGATGACCATCGATGTCGCCTACGACCGTTTGGAGGATGAGAGCGCGAGACCTTACCTGGAAGAGGCCTCCTTGAGGCGGGTGGGATAGTCTATGTGCGGTATCATTGCGATTTTTTATCCCGAGGGGCGCCGCAACCGGCCGACAGACCGGTCGCTTGTCGACCGGATGTGCGATCTGATGTCGCACCGGGGACCGGATCATTACGGCTTCTATGAGGACGGGCAGGTAACACTCGGCCACCGTCGCCTCTCGATCATCGACCTCTCCCGCGATGCCGATCAGCCGATGGCAAAAAACGGGTCGGTTCTCGTCTACAACGGGGAGATCTACAACTTTTTGGAGATCCGGAACCGGCTTGAGAAGGAGGAGGGGCGGCGTTTTTCTACCCGTTCGGATACGGAGGTGATCCTGGAGGCGTATGACGCCTGGGGACCGGACTGCCTCCGGGAGTTTAACGGGATGTTTGCGCTTGTTCTCTGGGATTCCAAACGGAAGAGGCTCTTTGTTGCGCGGGACCGTCTCGGGGTGAAACCGCTGTACTGGACTCAAGTGAACGGGGTGACTTACTTTGCCTCCGATATCAAGCCGCTCTGGGAGGTTGTCTCTCCAGCGGATCTCCATCTCCCGGCGGTGACCGACTATTTTTTGAGGAGCTACAGTTCGACCCTGGAGACCGCGACACGCGGGATCTCCAAATTCCCGCCGGCCCATTACGGACTTGTCGATCAGGCCGGCTTCCAGTCTCATCGGTACTGGGATCTGAATCAGGTCCCGGTCGACCGGTCGATCGGTTTCAATGAGGCGGTCGAGAGGACAAAGGGGTTGCTTCAGGACGCGGTCAAGATCCGCCTCCGGAGCGATGTTCCCGTCGGGACTTTTTTAAGCGGCGGTGTCGATTCGTCTCTGGTGACCGCGCTCGCCTCGGAAGGGTTGGAGGATTTTCACACCTATTCGATCGGATTCGACCACCGTCCCGATGACGAGTCCCCTTATGCGAATCAGGTCGCCCTCCGGTACGGGACACGCCACCATCACCGCGTCTTGACCAGCGCCTGTCTGGAGGATCTCCCCAAGATTGTCTGGTATCATTCGGAGCTGTTCGGCGACTCTTCGGCGGTCCCCTCCTTTTATGTCTCGGAGATGGCCAAGGAGAGGCTCACGGTGGTCCTGACTGGAGATGGCGGGGATGAGGGTTTTGGCGGATACATCGATCCGTTTGCCTTGTACCTGCTCCAGACCTATCGGCGGCTCCCCCGTTCCGTGAGGGAAGGGCTTTCCCGGCTCGCCTTGCCGGGGAGACTCGGTCGGTTCAACCGGCTCTCTCTTTTGGGTCTTGAAGAGATCTACGCGGATCTCCGGGATGGCGGCTGGTCTCCGTTAAGGGCCGCCTTCCTCCGGGACGGGTCGATCGATTGGGGGATCCCACTCCGCGCCTGCAAGAGGGGAGGGGATGTCGACCGCCTCCTCTATGCCGACATCCAGGATCGGTTGACCGAGGATTTTCTGGTCAAGGTCGACCGGGCGACGATGGCCCATTCCCTCGAGGCCCGCTCCCCGTATCTCGACTACCGGCTGATCGAGTTCGGCTTTTCGCTAGACCACCCGGTCCGATATCACCGGCTGCAGAGAAAGGCGGTCTTGAAGAAGATCGCCGAGAGGTATCTCGCGCATGACCTGATCTATCGCCGGAAGGTCGGCTTCTCGATCCCGAAGGCCCAGTGGCTGCGTTTCCTGTTGCCCAAAATTCTCCCGATCGTCAGACGGAGGTCATTATTGGATGAGTTGTTCGACAGGAAGGTGATCGAGACGGTCCTGGGGGAGTTCGGGGCGGGAAACGACAGCCATGCGAACCGGATCTGGCTCCTCCTCTGGTTCCAGTTGTGGGAGGGGCTTTTCGTCTCCAAGGTTTACCAACCGGATCAACGACTCAGCAATCTATGAGAATCCTACACATCGCCCCGATTAAAATCCCCACCACCGCTGGTCTTGGCGAGGGGGGATTCGAGTCCAGCGGGCTCGAGCCGATTCCAGGGCTCGGTTCCGACGGTCCTTCCCGGAGCGTTTTGGGACTCGCGCGTGCGCTGGCCGGAGAAAAGGTGGGGGTGGGGGTCCTGAATACACTCCCGTTTGAGCCGCGGTTGAACGGATCGCTCCCCGGGGTTCGGTTTCTTCCCCCATATCGGGGGCACAAGTACAGCCCGTTTATCCCGGCGGATGACTGGCTCGACCGGATCGAACGGGAATTTGGCAGACCCGACCTCGTCGACTTTCATGACATCTACAATTTTTTCTGCGCCTCCCTCGGGGGGGCAATGAGGCGGCGTGGTTGGCGGTATATTGTCTCCTGCCGGGGGGGGCTCTCCCGGTTTGCCCAGAGGCGTCGTTTCTACAAAAAGGTGCTGGCGAACCTTCTGTTTGCCAGAAGATTCCTGCGAGGCGCCTCCTTTATACATGCCTTGAATGAGAGGGAGGCGGATGAGATCCGCCGCTTTGACCCCTCTCTCACGACAAGGATCTCGCCGAACGGCCTCCCGGAGGAGATCGTGTCGCAACCGGTCCGGGTGAGTCAAGAGGGGCCGCTCCTCTTCGGATTCCTTGGCCTGATCCTCTGGGAGATCAAAGGGATCGACCTCCTCCTCGAGGCGATCCGGCAGTTTCAGTATAAAAGGCCCGACCTCGACGCGCGGTTTGACCTGGCCGGCCCGATCCGGTTTGAGAGCGAGAAAAAGAAGATCGAGCGTGCGATGGCCAGGATTCCGCATCCGGAGCGGGTCCGGCTGGTCGGCCCCAGGTATGAGAAGGAGAAGAGCGATTTCCTTCATCAGATCGATATCTTTGTGCAGCCTTCGCGGACGGAGGGGATGTCGGTCGTCTCCCTCGAGGCGATGGCCCACGGGAGGCCCTGTCTCTTTTCGCAAGGGACGAACATGGCGGAGCTGATCGATGGGATCGAAGGGGGATGGGGTTATGACGGGAGCGCCGAGGCGCTTTGTCAACGGTTGATCGAGGCCGCCGGGACACCCCGGGAGAGACTCGCCCGGTATGGGCAGAACGCCCGCGACTATTTTGAAAAAAATTTCACCTGGGACCGTGTGGTCAAAAAGTATCTGGAGATGATCGAATGACCTTCTCCGAGTTCAAGGCGTGGTCGTTTCCGGAGAGGTCGGAGTTCGACCGGCCGCAGTTCCCGTTTCACACAAACCTGGTCAAGTGGTTCGCGATGCGGTTCGCCTATCTCCTTTATAGAGGGGGGATGACGGCGAATCTTGTCGACGTCCTCGGCATGTTTTTGGCTCTCGCAGGGTTCCTTTGCCTCCAGGCGGCCCCTCAGAGTCCGCCTCTGGCGATTGTGGGACTCCTGCTCCTCTACCTCTATGTCTTTCTCGATTTTGTTGACGGACCGATCGCAAAGGCACGGGGTGAGTGCACGGCGATCGGGAGCGCCCTGGATAACATCGGGACCGATCTCGCCCGTGTCGCCTTTCTCGGTCTCCTCGGCCTCTTCTCGGAGAGTCCCTGGCTCACGCTCGCCAATATCTTTGCCGGCATCGTGCTGGTTTTCCTCATTCCGAACACCCAGAAGGAGCTCCCGCGTGAGGGGGTTGTCGGCAAGATCGTTTCCCTTTACACCTACCGGTACTCGTTTATCGGTGTCCGGTTCATGCTGGTCCTGCTCCCGTTATTCCTGACGAGCCTGATCCTCAGTGGGGGCTCCGTTCAAGGGCTTGCTCAGTCGGTCTCTATTTTCTACGGGCTTGCAGCGACGCTCTGGATGGTTTTGTTAGTTCCGCAAGTTTCCTCACAAAGTCGTCCCCCTGCGGCTCGCACGAGACCTCTCGGAGGCCGCCATCTCCATGCATAGGAAGTCATGGCGGCCGAGAGGGAGCGCGCTCGAGGGCGTAACCGAGAGCGACGCGGGTCGAGGAGAACCGTAGGGGGGCGACTTTGTGATCTTATTCGTGAGACAGCACACCAAGGGAGGTGGATATGTCCATTAGAATCGGTATAAACGGTCTCGGCCGGATCGGCCGGGCGGTCCTGAGGATCATCCTGCAAAGGAGCGATATCGGCGTCGTTGCGGTCAACGACATCAATCCCGACATCCAGAACCTCGCCTACCTGGTACGCTACGATTCCACCTACGGCAGGCTTTCCCATGCGGTGACGGTGGAGGGGGACGAGATCGTGATCGGCAATGAGAAACGGATCAAGGTCTTTCGCCATGAGAATATCGACCAGGTACCGTGGGATCAGGCGGGGGTTGCTATCGTGGTCGACTCGTCCGGCGTCAGGAAAAATCTTGGGTTCGCCAGAAATCTGAAGAAGAAGGCGGTTCGAAATTGCATCGTGACCAATTCACCGGCGGAAGAAGATGTCGACAAGACGATCATCCTCGGCGCGAACGAGGCGGAGTTTGATCCCTCCCGGCACTTTCTCGTCTCCAGCAGCATCTGTGACGCGAACGCCTTCGCGCCGGTTGTCCGGCTCCTCGACGAGACGTTCGGGATCGAGCACGGTTTCTTGACGACGCTGCACCCCTGGCTCAATTACCAGAATGTGCTGGATGGGCCGTCGATCTCGTATGCGACGCCCGGTCAGATCCACGATCATTACGCCTTGGGTCGGGCGAGCACGACGTCGCTGATTCCCAAAACGACCTCAGCGGTCAACGCCACCTGCAAGGCGCTCAAAAAGATGAAGGGGAAATTTTTGTCGATGTCGTATCGTGTTCCAACGATGATCGTCTCTTCCGCAGATATTTCGGTTCAGCTCGCCGAAAAATGCGATGCCGCAAAGATCAAGAGGGTATTTGAGGATGCGGAGAGGGAGCAGTCCTGGAAGATCTTTTTCAACAACAAGGAGGCGCTCGTCTCGGCCGATTTTACCGGGTCCGAGTACTCGGCGGTGGTCGACCACCGCTGGATCATGATGAACGAGCAGAATTATCTGAAGATGGTCCTCTGGTACGACAATGAGTGGGGGTATTCTTCACGAGTGGTGGACCTTGTTTCTTATATGAGCCGGGGGGGTGAATGAATTCAGGACAGGTTCTGACAGGACAGGTTCTTTTCAAATTGAAGAAGGCGATCAGGCTCCTGGCCAACCGAGCCGGCTATTCGATCCAAAGGATCTCGCCTGTGAAAGGTCAATATATCCCCAACCCTCCCTACGACTATCATACCTTTGCCCCCTGGTATGAAGAATGGTTTCGGGAAATTTATGCGGATTCCGCACCACGAACCCTCGTCAGTGAAGATCGGGCCTATGCCCTCTACATGTTTGCCCGCTACGCGATGAACATCGAGGGGGATTTTGCCGAATGTGGAGTCTTGCAGGGGGGTTCCGCCTTGCTTCTGGCAAAGGCGATCGGCCCGAACGGCGAGAGGGAATTGCACCTCTTTGATACCTTTGAGGGGATCCCGCACGATATCATTCGTTCGACGGATGGTCATGTGCCGGGGACGACTTTCCCCAAGACGTCGGCTGAGGCAGTCCGCTCGCTCTTCCGGGAGAGGGATTTCGTAAAACTTCACGTCGGGAGGATCCCGGAGACATTTTCTGCCGTGGCGGACAGGCGGTTTTCATTCGTTCATATCGATGTGGATGTTTATGAATCGACGTTGGCCTGCATGCAATTCTTTTACCCTCGTCTCGCGAAGGGGGGCATTCTGATCGATGATGATTATGGTTTGCCGCGTTACCGATTGGCAGCCAAGAAGGCGATGGATGAGTTTTTTGCGGACAAGGCGGAGAGGCCTATTTCTCTCAGAACGGGCCAATCTTTTATCATCAAGGTTTGATCCATGAACAGGCGAGAGGTCCTTTTTAACAAGGTTTCCGTCAAGTTTAAAAGCACGGTGCAGGGGATCGCCAACCGGATGGGATACTCCATCCTGAGGGTCTCGCGCGAAAGGGGGGAGTATATGCCGAATCCCCCCTTCAACTGGCATGTCTTTGCGCCCTGGTTTCAACCGGAGTTTCAAGACAAGATTTATAAGGAGTCGGCCCCTTTAACCCTTGTGAGTGAAGACAGGGCCTATTTGCTCTATATGTTTGCCCGGTATGCCGCAACCCTGGGGGGCGATTTTGCCGAGTGCGGTGTCTACAAAGGCGGCACCGCCCTGCTCCTATCAAAGGTTATGGAAAAGGCTCAAGACAATGGAGGACAAGGAAAATCCCTTTTTCTCTTTGATACCTTTCAGGGAATTCCGAATGAAATAACGACTGCCCGGGACGGATACGATCTGGGATGGTTTTCAGACACCTCATATCAAGCGGTTCAAGGTCTCTTCCGGGGGAAGGGATTCGTGAAAATCCATCCGGGATGCATTCCGGAGACGCTCAACCCCGTCGCCGATCGGCGGTTTGCCTTCGTGCATATCGATGTGGATGTCTATAGTTCTACAAAGGCCTGCATGGAGTTTTTCTATCCCCGCCTCGTGAAAGGGGGGATCCTCATTGACGATGATTATGGGTTGCCACGATACAAGTTTGCAGCCAGGAAGGCGATGGATGAGTTTTTCGCGGACAAGGCGGAGAAACCTATTTCTTTGAGGACGGGTCAATCTCTCATTATCAAGATGTAGAAGTCTTCTTTGACATCACTCAGACAATTTAGCGTCCTCGATTCCCGGTTCGACTGTTTTGAGGAAGGGGGTGTCACGTTGATCCGGAAGGAGACGAGGCTCCACCGGGATCTGCAGCGCTCGTCCCGCGACCTGGACCGGCTGATCCGAAGATACGTCGGTCTCCTTCAGGAGGCGAGGGTCCCTCTCCCGGCCATTGTCCGGTCGGAGGCGGAGGGGGAGCGGCTCGTTTATGTTTGCGAGTACAAGGGACCGAACATCCTTCAAGCCCTTGAGGGACTCCCGGAGATTCTCAAGGACCCTGCGCTGCTCCCCCAGATCTTTTCCATCCTCCAGAAGGCCCAGGAGTCTCATCTGAACTTTGATCCCCACATCAAGAATTTTGTCGTGGATCAAGGGGTTGTCTCTTACGTCGATTTTACGCCCCCGTGGCTCCCGGAATATTACGAGATCCGGCTCTCCGTCGCCTCCTCGGAGGAGAGGGAGATCTTGACTCCCTTTTATCGCTGTATGGAACCGGAGAATCTTGGCTATCACTTTTGCAGCGATTTTCTGAAGATGGATGCCGCCAATCTCGCGTTTATGCCGGAGCTGTATCGCCTCCTCGAAAAGAAGGGGCTGATCCAGGGGGATTACAAAGGTTTTCTCGGCCGCTGTGAGCAGATCAAGAATGACGAATTGCGTCGCGAACGAAACGGGGTTTATCTTCTCTGATGCAATGGAATGAATTTTATCAAAAGGCGGTGCCGGAGGAGATCCGGCTCCGCGAGGCCGGAAAAAATCCGTTTGTGACCTGGAGCCGGTGGTTCTCGTCACGCGAGGCGTATCTCCTTTACCACTTGGGGATCACCGGGAACATGGTCTCCCTGTTTCGGGTCGTGCTGGCGCTGGTCTCCCTGTTCCTTTTTTCCCGTTTCCGGGTGGGTGACCTGCCTGCGGCGACTCTTGGCGTGGTCCTGATGGCCTGGCAACTCAATCTGGACGGCGTCGATGGCGCCCTCGCACGCGCGCGAGGCGAGGCAAGCGATTTCGGGACGGCGATCGACAATCTCGGGATCGATTATTCAAGGGCCGCCTTCTGGATCCTTGTCGCGGCGATGACCGAACATACCTCGCTGATCCTGGTCAGTTTCCTTGCGGCCCATTTGCTCGTGACCTTCAAGCAGTATGTCGGTGTTGCGAGTTCGGGGAAGGTCGACCGGTTTGTCCGGCGATTCATCTATGTTCCCGTTCTTCTCGTGATGCTTCCTCTTACGATGATTTCACTCGCTGCAGTCGGTCTTCCTGAAAGAGGAATCTGCCTCGCCGTGACCCTCTTTTATATCTTTCTTGCCGCCTTCTGGTTTATGACCTGTCTTTGGCAGAATCTGGTCGCCTGTGAGAGGGTTCGGTGAAGGCGCTCATTTTGGCCGCTGGTCTCGGTTCCCGATTGGGTGAGAAAACAGAAACCCTCCCGAAGGCGCTCGTCCCGGTTCGCGGGGAGCCGATCCTTTCCTGGCAGATGAAGGCGCTCCTTCAGCAGGGAATCGGTCCGATCGGGATTGTCGTCGGTCACTGCGGCGAGAAGATCGTCTCATTTGTCCGGGAACTTTTTCCCACGGCGGCGGTCTCCTTCATCTGGAACCGGGATTATCGGGAGTCGAACAGCTCCTGGTCCTTTTGGCTGGCACGCCCCTGGATCGGGGAGGAGTCGTACCTCCACCTGAATTGTGACGTCCTCTTTTCCCATGACCTGCTCCGGAGGCTCCTTTCTTCGCCTCAACCGAATCTGATTGCGGTGAGGCTGGACGTTCCGATGGGGGGGCGTCTGGAGCATGTTGCCCTGGAGGGGGATCGGATTGTCGAGATGTCGATCACACGGACCCCCCGGTCGGTTGGAAAGGCGTTTGGTCTTGCGAAGTTCGGGACTCAGAGCACCCGGTTTCTGGAGGGAAGGCTTCGGCACTATCTGGAGGCGGGTGATCGGATGTTGAACTGTTTTGGTCTGGTCCGTGAGGCGGTCTCGATACTTGACTACCGGGCCCTGATTGCGAACAGTCGGGATCTCCTGGAGATTAATACGCTGGAGGAGTGGAGAGAGGCCAACGAGGACTTGTCGTGAGTTATTTCATTTTTAAAGAGGGGCTCCTGTTTCTTGCCACCCCGTTTCCCCTCTCTCTGATCCTGATGGTCAGCGGGATGTTTCTTGTTTTGAGCCGCAGGCGGTTGAGGCTCGCTGGTACGCTGGTCGCTGTAGCCGTCGGTCTGCTTTTCTTTTTCAGCGTCCCGTTTGTTTCTATGGGCTTTATCGGAGGCCTGGAGCGGCGCTATCAAGAGTTGCCTGCAGACGATCTCACAAAATGGAATTCTGTAAAATACATTGTTGTGCTCGGGGCAGGAAGTTCTCCCGACCCCGCGATTCCACTGACCAGCCGGCAATACCGTCCCCAGTTGGCGCGCGTTATCGAGGGGATGAGGATTTATCACAAGAGGCCCGGTAGTCAATTGATCGTGTCCGGCGGAGCCCTCAGGAGAACGCCTGATGCCGAGATCATGGGACAATTTCTGCGGGAGATGGGGATCCGGGAAGCCGATATTCTGAAGGAAGCCGATTCGCTCAATACCTTTCAGCAGGCGCTCAATATCAAGAAGATGATCGGAGAGGAGGATTTCTTTCTTGTAACCTCGGCGGTTCATATGCCTCGCGCCGTAGCCCTCTTTCAGGAGGCGGGGCTTCATCCGATTCCGCATGCGGCGGATCGCCGTTACCGAAGGATCAAGAGCCTGTGGGCGGGATTGAGGCCTCGATCCGAGAGTCTCTGGGATTCTGAAACCGCGATTTATGAATGGTATGGATGGATCAAATCCAGACTACTGGGGCAATTATGATTTCCGTTCTGATCAACGTCTACTATCGAGAAAGGCCGGAGCACTTTCATACGGCACTTCAGAGCCTCTACGACCAGACCTTTCAGGATTTTGAGGTTGTCCTGGTTGTCGACGGTCCGGTTCCGGAAGAGCTTGAGAAGGTTATTGAGTATTGGAAGAGCCGGTTCGAGGGAAGGATCAACATCGTTCGTCTCCCGAAGAACCTTGGGATTGCAGGAGCGATTAATGCAGGCCTCAGGGAGTGCCGCACTGAGCTGGTCGCCAAGATGGACTCGGACGACTTCAGCCTCCCTCACCGGTTTGAGACCCAATACCGTTTCATGCGGGCGCATCCGGAGATCCATGTCCTGGGCACCCAGATGGGGGAGTTCGAGTTCGACCCGCAGCAGGTCGTCACGATCCGGCGGGTCCCCTTGATCCATGAGGAAATCACGAAGTTGATGTGGCTCAAGTGTCCGATCAATCATGTGACAGTCATGTACCGCCGAAGCGCCATTCTGGCGGTCGGCGGTTATGACCCCACCTACGGAAACGACGACTTCCTATGGGTCAAGATGCATCGTGCCGGCTATCGGTTTCACAATCTGGATCAGTGTCTCGTCCAGGCGCGTGTCGGACGGAACATGAAGGAGATGATCCGCCGTCGGTCGACCCTCGAGCTCTTTCGGTGGAACTGCAAGATCCGGATCTACCTCTTCCGCCATCGGATGATCTCGGCCGGTCATTTTATCGCCGGTCTGTTTGTCGCCTGCATGATCTTGTTGCTTCCCTTGAATATCAAAAGCTATTTCTTCAGGAGAACGAGAGAACAGGTCGCTTAATAAAGGAG
>CAYWRF010000059.1:0-10833 GCA_964460495.1 uncultured Pseudomonadota bacterium
GAGGCCCCTTTCATCAGGTTGTCGATCGCGGTGATCACAATGACTCGGCCGGTTCGGGAATCGTAACAGGCGCTGACGAGGGCGTTGTTAGTTCCGGTCACCTCTTTGGTTTTTGGAAATATCCCCTCGGCAAGAACTTTGACGAATGGTTCCTTGGCGTAGGCTGCTTCGAACACCTTTAAAATTGTCCGCGTCCCTGTTTTTTGGGTCGGGGTTGCGTAGATCGTGGAGAGGATCCCGCGAAACATCGGGATCAGGTGAGGGGTGAAACTGAGCACCACCTCTTTTCCTTCTGCCAATGACAACTCCTGTTCAATCTCCGGAGTGTGGCGGTGACAGGCAACCTTGTAGGCCGAGACCGATTCATCGGCCTCATCCTTGAGCCGCTCCTCCACCTCCTTTCTACCGGCGCCGCTCATCCCCGATTTGGAATCGATGATGATCCCTTCAGGCAGGATCATTTTTTTCTTAAGAAGGGGGATCAGCCCCAGGAGGGCCCCGGTCGGATAACAGCCTGGGTTTCCCACAAGCGTTGCCTTTCGGATCTCCTCCCGGTAAAACTCCGGGAGCCCGTAGACTACCTTTTTTAGAAGTTCCGGCGCCGTGTGTTTCTGATACCACTTCTCATAAATTGCGGCGGATCGGAACCGGAAGTCGGCGGAGAGATCGATCACCTTAAGACCTGCTTGCATCCATTTCGGAATATGGGTCATCGCCTCCTTGTGCGGGAGGCAGCAAAAGGCAAGGTCGCAAACGGTAGTCACCCTCTTGTCATCGAGCGGTTCAAAGACCCCTTGAACCTCCTTGATTTCAGGAAAGATCGAGACCGGTTGCCCGGCGTGACCCTCTGAGGTTGCGAGCACAACCTGGACCTTCGGATGCCTGGCGAGGAGACGCAAGAGCTCGACACCGGTATAACCGGCGGCACCAATGACGCCCACTTTCATCATCGAATTATCTCTTGGAATACTGCGGCCTTCGCCTTGCGCCTCGATGCCCGTACTTTTTTCGCTCGACCTCGCGGGCATCCCGCGTGAGGAGTCCGGCCCGGCGGAGCGGCTTTCGGTAGTCGGTATTGACCTGCAGGAGTGCCTTCGAGATCGCATGTCTCAAGGCCCCTGCCTGACTCGACAACCCGCCTCCGATCAGGTTTGCCTGGACATCGAACTTGCCGACCGTCCCCGTCACGTCAAACGGCTGGTGGATGATGAAGCGGAGCGTCTCCCGGCCAAAGTAGGTCGGGTGCTCCCGGCCGTTCACGAGGATTGACCCCGAACCGGGGGTGAGCCAGATCCGGGCGATCGCGCTCTTTCTCTTGCCGATGGCAGGAAATTTTTTGGGTCCCTTCGCCTGTGTCATATCTGTACCTGTCTGGGTTTCTGAGCCGCATGCGGGTGCTCCGATCCCGCATAGACATGGAGCTTCCGCAAAAGGTGCTTGTTCATCCGGTTCTTCGGCAACATCCCGTGAACCGCCCGTTCAATGAGCCTTGGCGGATTTGTCTCCCGGAGCCGTCCGGCGCTCACTTCCTTGATCCCCCCCGGAAAACCGGTATGCCGGTAGTAGATCTTATCCGTCGGTTTCTTTCCCGTGAGTTTTACCTGACCGGCATTGATCGCCACAACAAAGTCCCCGGTGTCGATATGGGGGGTGAACCGGACCTTGTTTTTCCCCCGAAGTATGTTGGCAATGCAGGTCGCCGCACGGCCGAGCGCCTTGTCCTTCAGGTCGACCAGGACCCAGTTTCTTTCTGCCCCTTCTTTTGTCACCAGTGTCGTTTTTTGCATGAGGGGGGAGTCCTATTGAAATTCAATTGATTTTTCAAGGGGTTTTTTCTACACGATTTTTTAATGTTTCCGAAAACAGTTGGGACTCTTCTTTGTCTCTCCCTCCTCCTGTTTGGCTACAGCATCTTTTGCTGGATCCGGATCATCGGTCGTGGCCGTCCGGATGACCGTTTTCGGGATATCCCGAAGAGGTTCTGGAACCTCCTGACGATCGCCTTTGCCCAGACCCGGATGCTCCACCGCGATTTCAGGGCGGGGTTGATGCATGCGGTGATCTTTTGGGGTTTTCTGGTCATCACGATCCGGACCTTCCTCCTGTTGGGTCAGGGGTTCATCGCAGACTTTGGCACAAGTTTTCTCACGAGTCCCTGGGGGAGGGGGTATTCCTACCTCCTCAATATCTTTGAGGCCCTCGTCCTTGTCGCGGTGGTGTATGCCCTTTATCGGCGACTGGTTGTCAGACCGAAACGGCTGACCCTTTCCGCCGAGGGGATCGGGATCCTCATCGCGATTGCCCTCCTGATGATCAGCGATTTCGTGATGGAGGGGGCCGATGGGGGGGCCAATGGCCCCCTTTTCACCGCCTCCTATTTTTTCCATATCACGCTGATCCTCGCCTTCCTGAACTACCTGCCGTACGGGAAGCATTTTCATATACTGACCTTTCTCCCGAATGTCTTCTTCATGCGGACAACGCCGTTGGGACAGCTTCGCACACTGAACCTTGAAGAGGGGGCTCGCCCCGATGAGGGGGCGACCTCCTTTGGGACGGGAAAACTGACCGACATGACCTGGAAGGACCTTCTCGATGTTGCCACCTGCACCGAGTGCGGGCGTTGCTCATCGGTCTGCCCCGCCACAGAGACCGGCAAGATCCTGAATCCGAAGCAGCTGAATGTTGAGATGCGGCAGTATCTTAAGTCAGACCGGTCCGACGCGTTTGTCTCCCCCAACCTCATCAACCCCGAAGTTTTCTGGTCCTGCACCACATGCCGTGCGTGTGAGGAGGCCTGTCCGGTCGGGATCGAGTTTGTCGACCGGATCGTTGGGGTACGCCGGCATATGGTGCTCACGCAAGGGGTGATGCCGACCGAGGTTCAGAACACATTCCGAAAAATGGAGACCAACTTCAACCCGTGGGGGCTGGCGTCGGATGACCGGGCCGAGTGGTGCAAGGCGCTCGGGGTCAAGATGTTTTCCGACCACCCGAACGCCGAGTACCTCTACTTTGTCGGCTGTGCCGGGTCGTTTGACGATCGGAACAAGCGGATTGCCACTGCCCTCGTAAAGATCCTCCAAAAGGCCAACATCGACTTTGCCATCTTGGGCAAGGAGGAGCTTTGCACCGGCGATCCCGCCCGCCGGATCGGGAATGAGTACCTTTACCAGACGCTCGCCAAACAAAACATCGAGACGATGAACCGGTACAAGGTCAAGAAGGTGATCACCGCCTGTCCGCACTGTTTCAACACGATCAGGAACGAGTACCCGCAGTTTGGCGGAGACTACGAGGTGATCCACCACACCGAGTTTCTCTATCGGCTCCTTCAGGAGGGGCGGATCAAGGCGGTCCGGCCTGTTTTTGACCGGATCGTCTACCACGACTCCTGCTATCTCGGCCGCTACAACCAGGTCTACGACCCCCCGCGCGAGATCCTGAAAATGATCCCGGGCGCCGAGGTGGTTGAGACAGCGCTCTCTCGTGACAATGGCCGTTGTTGCGGCGCTGGCGGAGGACGGATGTGGATGGAGGAACGGGTCGGCAAACGGGTCAATCACCAGAGGCTGGAGGATCTCCAGTCGGTCAACCCGAACGTGGTTGCCTCCGCCTGCCCCTTCTGCATCACGATGCTCCGCGATGCGACACGGGACAAGCAGGTTGAAGAACAGATCCGGACAAAGGATGTCGTTGAATTGTTGGCGGAGTCTCTGGACTGAGCGGGTTTTATGTCACTTCCTCTTTATGCCGTTTTATCGCTTCTTGTTCTGTTGCTCGGTTATCGGTTCTACGGCCGTTTCATCGCCCGGCGCTATCAGCTCGATGATCGGACAACGACGCCTGCCCTGCGGGTGAACGACGGGATCGACTTTGTCCCGACCAAAAAATTCTATCTGCTTGGCCAGCACTTCTCCGCCATTGCCGCCGCAGGGCCGATCGCCGGTCCGATCCTCGCCTGCCAGCAGTTCGGGTGGTTGCCGTGCCTCCTCTGGATCCTCGTCGGTGTGGTCCTGATCGGGGCGGTCCACGACTTTTCGTCCCTGATCACAAGTGTCCGGCATAACGCCCAATCGGTCGCCGAGATCGTGAAGCAGAATATCGGGCGGGGCGGCTGGATCGCGATGCTCGTCTTTATCTGGCTGATGCTCGTCTATGTAATCACCGCCTTTACCGACATCACGGCGGCGACCTTCATCGGCCGTATCGAGGAGCTGGAAGGAGTTCCCGTTGCATTTGAAAGGGGAGGGGCGGTTGCTGCGGCAAGCCTCTTCTACCTTATACTCGCCCTCCTGATGGGGCTCCTCCAGCGGCGGTTCAATCCCCCCCTCTGGCTGATGACCGCGATCTTTGTGCCGGCAACCCTCGCGGTCGTCTGGCTCGGGACCGTCGTCTCTCACTCCTTTCTGCTGCCGCATAAGGGGTGGGTCATCGGGATTCTGATCTACTGTTTTATCGCCTCGCTCCTCCCGGTCTGGTCGCTGCTCCAGCCGCGCGGCTATCTCGGCGGTTTCATCCTTTATATGGCGCTCGCGGTAGGGCTGGTCGGGATCTTCTTTGGCGGATATGAGATCCATCAGGGGATGTTCAAGACCTGGCAGGCGCCGGGGCTCGCCGGATCTCTGTTTCCGTTCCTCTTTGTCACCATTGCCTGCGGCGCCTGCTCCGGCTTTCATGGGCTTGTCTGTTCCGGTACGACATCGAAGCAGATCTCGAAGGAATCCGACTGCCGGCTTGTCGGTTACGGCGGGATGCTGATGGAGGGGTTCGTGGCGGTGATCGCGCTTGCGACGATCATGATCGTCCGTCAGGAGGAGGTGGCGGGCCTTTCTCCGGGCGCGATCTACGGGGCGGGGATCGGAAAGTTCCTGACCCTTGTGATCGGGAAGGAAAATCTGATCTTTGCGATCACCTTCGGGGCGATGGCCTTCTCCACCTTTGTCTTTGATACCCTCGATGTCGCCACCCGTCTTGCCCGATATATCCTGCAGGAACTTTTCGGATCGCGGTCGCTCCAATCCGGTCTGATCGCCACGCTGCTTACCGTTTTGACACCCGGCTTTTTTATCTTAAGCGCCCCATCGGGGAGCTGGTCGATCTTCTGGGTCCTCTTCGGGACCTCGAACCAGCTCCTCGCGGCGTTGATCCTCCTGACGATCACCGTTTGGTTGAAGAGACAGGGTCGCCCCGCCTGGTTCACCCAATATCCGATGCTCTTCGTGATGACGATTACGTTCTGGTCACTCGTGAGACAGATCGGGCACGGGATCTCCGTCTGGCAAACCGGTGAGATTCAAACGACAGCGGTGATCAACATGGCGGCCGCCATCGTTTTCCTTGCCTTGGCCCTGTTTCTGGCTGAAAGGTCGTGGGGTGTCGCCAAGAGAACTCCCTCTTGAATTATTCCTTTATTCCCTGTAGAGCCTCCCCCCTATGCCAGAAGACTTTGATTTGGCGGTCTCCTCCTGGACCTCCCAGTTTGAGAAGGGGGGGAGGGATATCCTTGAAAAGGCGCACACCTGGGAGCTCTACGAGCAGACGCTAGCCACCGGTTTCTACCCCTATTTTCAGGCCCTGGACGAAAACCAGGGGCCGGTTGCGAGGTATCAGGGTCGTGAGATCCTGATGTTCGGATCCAACAACTATCTCGGATTGACCACGCACCCGAAGGTCCGTGAGGCGGCGGTTGAGGCGGTCCGGCGGTACGGGACCAGCATGACCGGCTCCCGGTTTTTAAACGGGACGTTGAAGCTCCATGAGGAGCTGGAGGGGAGGCTCGCCGCGTTTTTGGGGAAGGAATCGGCGCTCGTCTTTACGACCGGTTATCAGGCGAACCTCGGGATGTTGACGGCGCTTGTGAACAAACAGTCCGCGGTGGTTGTCGACCGGTTTGCCCATGCGAGCGTCCACGACGGCTGCCGTCTGATGCAGGGGGAGAGCCTCCCGTTCCGACACAATGATCTGGATGATGCCGAGCGGGTCCTCTCGGATATCCCGCCGGACAAAGGGGTCCTCCTGATTGTGGATGGGGTCTACAGCATGGAGGGGGACCTTTCGCCGCTCCCGGAGATCGTCCGCCTTGCAAAGAAGTACAAGGTTCGTGTCGCGGTTGATGATGCCCATGGACTTGGCGTGATGGGGAAGGGGGGGCGCGGGACGGTGCACCATTTCGGGGTTCAAGACGATGTCGATATCCTTGTCGGGACCTTTTCGAAAAGCCTCGCCTCGATCGGCGGGTTTGTCGCGACCGACAAGAAGACGATCGATTTTATAAAACATTTCGGCCGGCCGATGATCTTCTCCGCCTCCCTCGCCCCGTCGTGCACCGCTGCGGCGATGGCGGCGCTTGAGGTCCTGAGTGAGGAGCCGGAGAGGGCCGAGCGTGTTCACCGGAATAGCAGTCTGCTGAAAAAGGGTCTCTCGGAGATCGGCTACGAAACCGGGGCGGCCGAGGCGGCGGTGGTTCCGGTCATCATCGGAGAAAGCCTGAAGACCTTCATCATCTGGAAGGAACTGATGGATGAGGGGGTTTATACGAACCCTGTCCTTTATCCGGCGGTCCCAAAGGGGCGGGAGATGCTCCGGATCAGCTGCCTGGCGACCCATACGGAGTCCCATCTTGCCCATGCCCTTGAACTCTTCAGGAAGGTGGCGCCGAATTATGACATCCATCCGCATCCTCCCCGTTGAGGGGGGCCGGGACCTCAAGAGATTTATACGGATCCCCTGGGAGATTTACGCTGGTGATCCGGCCTGGGTCCCGCCGCTTCTCCAGGAGCGGCGCGATTTCCTGAATCCGAAAAAGAATCCGTACTTCGAGCATGCCGATGTCAGGCTTTTTGTCGCCCATCGGGACGGCAGACCGGTCGGGCGGATCTCCTGCCAGATCGATCGCCTCCATAACGAGAGGCACGGGGAGAAGACCGGCTTCTTTGGTCTCTTTGAGTCTGAAAGGGACCCGGAGGTTGCCTCGGCCCTGCTCCATACCGCCGAGGTCTGGCTGAAGAGCCGCGGGATGGATGAGATCCGCGGCCCGTTCTCCCTCTCGATCAATGAGGAGTGCGGCCTTTTGGTCCACGGGTTCGAGTCGCCTCCATTTGTCCTGATGGGGCACAATCCGCCCTATTATCCCGGTCTGGTTGAGCGGTGCGGTTATCAGAAGGCGAAGGACCTCTTCTGCTGGCGTTATGACTCGAAGCGGCCGGTCCCAGAGGGGCCGCTCCAGATTGCGGAGGAGGTGAGAAAATATCCGGGCCTGACGATCCGCGAGGTCGATCCGAAGAACCTGGATCGTGATGTCCGGATCCTCCTCGATGTCTTCAACTCCGCCTGGTCCCATAACTGGGGTTTTGTCCCGCTGACCGAGGCGGAGATCCGGAAGGCGGCCAAGGATTTCAAGCTGATCCTTGAACCGAAACTGGCGCTGATTGCGGAGGTCGACGGGAAACCGGCGGCGATTTCTCTGGCGCTCCCGAATCTCCACGAGGCGATCCGGGACCTGAACGGGCGGCTCTTCCCCACCGGAATATTCAAGCTCCTCTACCGGATCAAGAGAAAGAAGATCCGGTCTGCGCGACTGATGCTCCTCGGGATCAAAAAGGAGTATCGCGGCCCCGTGTTGGGCGGACTCTCGGTCCTTTTGTACGTCGAGAAGCACCGCCGTTCTCAGGAGCTGGGCCATTGGGGCGGCGAGCTCTCCTGGACACTGGAGGACAACGAAAAGATCAATACCGGCATCCAGTTCATGGGGGGGGAGCATTACAAGACTTACCGGATTTACGAGAAACGGCTCTCGGCATGAAGGCGTTTGTTACCGGCGCAACGGGATTTCTGGGGAGTCACCTCGCAGACCTCCTTCTGGAGAAGGGGTGGTTGGTCAAGGCGCTCGCCCGCAAGAGTTCAAACCTCCGATGGCTTGAGGGGAAGGGGGTTGAATTTGTTTGGGGTGATGTCGGTGACCAAAAGGGACTTGAAGAGGGGCTTAAGGATGTCGACGTCTGTTTTCATCTGGCCGGGGTCATCCGCGCCATCCACCGGGCAGACTATTTCAGGGTGAATGCGGAGGGGACCCGGAATCTTCTTGCGGCGGCGGTTCGGGTCAATCCGAAAATTTCGAGGATCGTTGTGGTGACAAGCCTCGCCGCCGCCGGCCCCTCTTCTAATGAACATTCCTTGACGGAAGAAGATCCGTGTCGTCCCGTGACCGACTACGGTTCAAGCAAGCTGGAGGCAGAAACGATCGCACGCGAGTTTGGGAAAAAACTCCCGGTCACGATCATCCGCCCGCCCGGAATTTATGGTCCAAGGGATACGCAAATTTTGTACTACTTCCGGATGGCCCGTTGGGGTTTTATCCTGCTTCCGTGGGGTTCGGGGCGGCGGTTGAATCTCGCGCATGTCAAGGATGTCGCCTCCGGGATCCTCCTTGCCGGGGAGAGAGCGGAGGCGGTTGGGGAAACCTTCTTTATCGGTGACAAGGCCGACTATGAATGGACCGAGATCGCCGGTCATATCGCGCGAGGGGTTCGTGGTGATCGTGTCCTGAAGATCCAGGTCCCGAAGATGCTGGGTTATCTGGTAGGCGGGGCGGGGGAGCTTTTGACGAAGGTGACCGGGAGGAGTTGCCCGGTGAATCTCGCGAATATCCGAAATTTCGTCCAGAAGAGCTGGATCTTCAAGATCGACAAGGCGCGACGAGTCCTCGGTTATGAGCCGACGGTCTCGATGGCAGAAGGGATCCGGGAGACTGCCGCCTGGTATCGGGACAATCGGTGGCTCTGAGGCTATTCCTTCTGTTTCGATGATGGCAAAAAAGATTTTTCTTTGATTGCCTCGGTGGTTCCGGTTGAAGTCGAGTCTATTTAAATTACTCGGCCAACACCCGCTTAAGCTCCTGCGTCAGCATCGGCACTATCTCAAAGAGATCCCCCGCGATCCCGTAGTCGGCCTTTTTGAAGATCGGGGCCTCGGGGTCCTTGTTGATCGCGACGATCACCTTGGAGGTCCGCATCCCGGCCAGGTGCTGGATCGCACCCGATATCCCGCAGGCGATATAGAGGTTCGGGTTGACCGTCTTTCCGGTCTGTCCCACCTGCATGTCGTGAGGGACATAGCCGGAGTCGACCGCGGCGCGAGAGGCGCCGACCGTCGCGCCGAGGACTTCCGCGAGATCCTGAAGCATCTTGAAATTCTCCCCCGACTTCATCGCCCGGCCGCCGGAGACGATGATCGAGGCCTCGGTTAAGTCCGCCTTGTCACTCTTCCCCTGTATGATCTCCTTCATCGGGGCGCGAAGCGTGCCGGGATCGATCCCCTTCGCGATCACCTGGGCGGGACCATGCGCGGCGTCTGACTGGGCGACAAAAGAGTTGGGTCTCACCGTCGCCATCTGCAACTCGGTCTCAAAGTGGACATCGATAAACGCCTTGCCGGCATAGATCGGACGTGTGGCGACAAGCCTCCCGTCGCTGATTTCGAGACCGGTGCAGTCGGTGGCGAGCCCCGTCTTGAGACGCGCGGCGAGACGCGGGAAAAAATCCTTTCCAACCGGACTGGCCGTTCCGAGAATCATTGAGGGAGTTATTTCCGGGATCAGTGTCGAGAGGACCTGACAATACCCTTCCGTGTTGTATTTTTCGAGATTTGGGTTGTCGATCAGATAGACCTTCTTTGCCCCATACGGACCCGCTTCTTCCGGATTCCGTATTCCATGGCCGATCAGGATGACATCAACCTCCCCCCCGATCCTTTGGGCAAGCGCGTTTGCCTTGGTGACCAGTTCGAAGGTCACTTTTTTTATCTTTCCCTGAAGATGTTCACCAACGACAAGAATGTTTCCCATATCAAATCACCCTTGCTTCCTCTCTTAAGAGTTTCACCAGCTCCTTGACCATCTGTTCTGGTTCCCCCTTGAGCATCCTGCCCGGTTTCCTTTCCGGTGGCAGTCGGTAGTTCTTGTTTGTGATCCTCGGTTTGGCCTCACCGACAAGGTCGGTCGCCTTGAGGAGATTCACCGGTTTCGACTTCGCCTTCATGATCCCCGGCAAAGAGGCGTATCGCGGGGTATTGAGCCCCTTTTCGCATCCGAATAGGGCAGGGAGGGGGACCTCGTAAACCTCCTTCGCCCCGCCGCCGATCCGTCGATGGACCGTCGCCGATTTTTTATCCCCGGAGAGGTCGAATTTTTCGATCACCATCACCTGTGGCCAGTCCAGGAGCTCCGCAATCATCTGCGGGACCTGGGCCGCGTCGTCGTCGATCGCCTGCTTGCCTGTGAAGATCAGGTCAAAGTTTTCCGGACGAATGGCGTTCGCAAGAAGGGTCGCTGTTACGTACGGGTCCAGCGACATCCCGCCCTCATCAATATGGACCCCCCGGTCGGCACCCATCGCGAGTCCTGCCCGGAGCGCTTCAACGACGTGGGTGGGCCCAAGCGAGATCAACACGACCTCGCCTCCCCCCGATTTTTCTTTCGTCTTGAGAGCCTCTTCAACGGCGTATTCGTCGTAGGGGTTGACGATATATTTGATCCCGTCCGTTTCGATCCCGGAGCCATCCGGCTTGATCCGGATTTTTGTTTCGGTGTCGGGAACCTGTTTGACCAGAACGCCGATCTTCACCCCTTGATCCCTCCGATAAAAAGAGAACTGATCTGTTCGGCACAGGTATCCAGACTATATTTTTTCCGTTTCATCAAGAGCCAATCGAGGGCCATCTCATCGACCGCCCCAAAGAGGGCGCGTCTTAAAATTCGAGCATCCAGATCCCGTCGAAAGAGGTTTTTCTCCTGCCCCTCTTTAACAAATTTGTGCCACTTCCCGACGGTACGCT
>CAYWRF010000060.1:0-10649 GCA_964460495.1 uncultured Pseudomonadota bacterium
CCAAGCTGGCGAGAGAGGCGGAATTCACCGGCGTATGCGCGTCAATTTCAATCCGCACCCGCACGAGATTTGGGTCTTTTTCGTATATCCGGATGTCTTTGACCTGGCCGACCCGCACCCCCTGAAAGCGCACATCGCCCGCTACATTCAGGCCGGTAACCGAGCCTTCGAACAGTATATCATAGGTGGCGACACGCTGATCGATCTCGGTCTTGGCCAGCCATAGAACAAAGCCAAAGGCGGCCACAATCACGCTTAGCGTAAAGACCCCGATCAGAACATAGATCGCCACCGCGATCAGGCCGACGGAGAGCGAGATCCGCGCCCCCCAGATCATCCGGGAGAAGACATCCCTCCCCTCCTCATCGGTCCCGAACAGATGGTCCGCGGAGGGGGGCATCAAGATCCGGTCGAGGTCGTAGGCGGTCGGGGAGGCCGGAGAAAGGAACGGCGCCAATACCGCCGTGAGAAAAAGGAGAAGGACAAAGAGGAGCCCGGCGACCGCCAGGCGATTTTTTAAAAACTGTCTCCCGATCATCTGCCAGCCGCTCATGAAGAAAGACCCTCCAGACTGATTCTGGGATCCACCACTAAATAGAGGAGATCCGAAACCAGGATTCCGACAAGCGTCAGGAGCGCCTCGAGTGAGGCGATCGCCATCACGGTCGGGTAATCGCGCGCGAGGACCGCCTCAAACCCGAGCCGCCCCATCCCCGGAATCGAGAAGATCTGCTCGATCAGGACAGACCCGCCGATCATCGCCGGAAGAAGCGTCCCCATCAGCGTGACCAGCGGGATCAGCGAGTTTCGGAGGGCATGCCTGATCATCACCTCCCACTCGGAGAGCCCCTTGGCCCGCGCGGTCCGTATGTAGTCCTGCCGGATCACCTCGAGGAGCTCGGCCCGCGAGAGTCGCGAGAGAAAGGCGAGCCCGCCGTAGGTCAGCACAACGACCGGGAGGACCAGATGCCAGCAGAGATCCTTGACCTTGCCCCCCCACGAAAGATCATCGAAGTTTGAAGAAACAATCCCGACCACCGGAAAGAGATCGAGATACTCCCCCCCGCCCAGGTAGATAATCAGCTGCATCGCGACCCAGAAGGAGGGGAGCGAATAGAGAAAGAAGAGAAAGAGCATCAGCGCCTTGTCCGCCCGCCCCCCCTGACGAAGGGCCGAAAAGAGCCCCAGCGGGATCGAGACGAGATAGATCAGAAAGATCGAGATGAAATTCAGGAGCAGCGTGACCGGCAACGCCTCCCGGATCTTCTCCCAGACCGGCCGGTGGTCCTTGTAGGAGAGGCCAAAGTCAAAGGTGACAACCCTCTTCAGCCAGGAGAGGTACTGGATGTGCAACGGGCGATCGAGGCCGTAGAGACGTTTTGTCTGCTCGATCACCTCGCGGGAGACCGCCTCCGTCCGGACCGCCTCGCCGCCGATCTGCTGGAGTTTTAAAGAGATCGGGTTTCCGGGCGCCAGCTGGATGATGAAAAAGGTGATCAGTGTAATCCCCAAAAATGTCGGGATGATCAGAAGGATCCTTCTGAAGAGATAACTAGAGATCCCCATAGACCTTGGAAACCCTCCATTCCAGCGGATCGACACCGCCCGGATAGACCTCCACATTCTCAAAACGCCGGTGGAGCGCGACGAGATTCGGACTGGTGTAGAGAAAGGTATACGGCTGCTCGTGATGCACGATCCGGTGGAGATGCCGGTAAAGGCCGGCGCGTCTCTCACGGTCAAACTCCATCCGTCCTTCCTCGATCAGCCGGTCCGCCTCTGGCAGCGAAAAACCGACGATATTCGAACCACGCGCGTCTTGGGAAGAATGCCAGAGTTGATACGGATCCTGCTCGAGGCCGAGGGACCAGCCGAGGACCACCGCGTCGAAGTTCCTCTGATCGAGATACTGGGTGAAGAGGGCCCACTCAACCTTCCGGATCTCCATTGCGATCCCAACCTTTCGAAGGTCCTCCTTCAGAATATCCCCAAGCCTCTCGGCGAAACGGCTTCCCGACGAGATCAAAAACTGGAACTGGAAGGGGATCCCGCCCCGATCGAGCAGTCCATCGCCATCAGGGTCCCGCCAGCCAGCCTGGCTCAAAAGCTTCAGGGCGGCCGTGGGGTCATAAGGGATCGGATCAATCGCCCCGTCGTAGTCTTTAGATTGAAAGTAGAAAGGTCCGGTGACAAGTTCCCCAAGCCCGAAGTTCAGCTTCTCCAATATCTCCTTCCGGTTCACGAGCATCGTCATCGCCCGGCGGACCCGCCGATCCTTGAAAAACGGTTTCCGGGCATTCCACCCGATATAACTGTAGCTCGGGGTGTAAAACTGGATTTTTGAAAAGCGCCGGTTGAACTTCTCGGACCCGGTCTGACGGACCCATTGAATCGGACGGAGCCCGGTGAAGTCGAGTTCCCCCTTCTTCAGGACCTGAAGCGCGATCGTGTCATCGGTCACGAACTCAAAGCGGATCTTCCGGATCTCCGGCATCCGGCCGATCGCCTTCCCCCAATAGTCCTCGTTCCGCTCGATCACAATATGCTTGCCGGTCTTCCAGGAGACAAACCGGTACGGCCCAAGCCCGACCGGGGACCGGTTCAGCGGGTGGCTGTTGAAGTTGGAGCGGTCGTCATAGAGGTGTTTTGGGACCAGCGGGATCGTCCCGCAGAACTCGAGCGCCATGAAATAGGGACGCCGGTAAGTGAAACGGACCGTCCGATCGTCGATCTTCTCCAGACGCGCGATCTCCTGATAGTAGACGCGGAGGTGCGGGGAGGCAACCTGGGGGTCCATGATCCGGTCAAAGGAATAGAGGATATCCTCGACCGTAAAGGGGTGTCCGTCATGCCAGCGGATCCCCTCTCTCAGGTGGAAGGTGAACTGGAGATGATCGGGAGAGATCTCCCATCGCTCCGCCATCTTCGGTCTCCATTCCAGTGTCTTGTTGTCCCGCTCGATCAGGGTGTCCGAGACAAAACTGTTGACCCGGGATGAGTAGACGTCGGTCGAGGTGATCGGGTTCAAGGTGTCCGGCTCCGCCCCCATATGCCATGCGAGCGTCATCGACGCGAGCGCCTGTGGATCCTGAAAAACCGGGCCACTGCATCCGGCCATTAAAAGCAAAATAACGAGACCCCTAATCATAGAGCCGTTCCGCACCCTCCGGTATCGCCAGCTCAAACAGTTCCTGTTTGAGCGGAGGATTCACCTCGAGGTCGTCCAGGATCAATGAAAAATGCCTCCCCTCGAAATCGACCTGAATCTTGTGGGGAAACGGAACGGGCGACGATCGGTAATCCTCGTACCGGACCCGAAACTCCGTTGAATCGTCAAGATCAATGACAGTGACCTCGATCGGGAGATAGTCTCCCCCCTCCTCCCACGGGACTGGCCCCCTTACCACCACCCGGTTTCTCAACCCTGTGAGCCGGTAGAGCCCCTTGCCATCACTTTGGGTTTTATATTCCTCGGCCGCATCGAGCGGGATCGCCGTCAGGAGATAGGGGACTATCTCGTCCGGCGTGAGCGGGATAGAAAGGACCCGGGAAATCTGCTCACGGGTCCCAACCCCCCGAAAATAGCGGTCCGGCCAGACGACGGTCAGTGTCCCGCCTGAAGAGGCGATCTGACGCTCAAAGGCCCCGAAGTCGGTCGGGAAGTCGATTCGGAAATCGAGCGGGCGACGGACGAGGATCACCACCTCCCCCTTTTTAGACCCAAATCCCCCTTCACTGAGGATTCCGTGCCCCATGAGACTTCTGATCCCCTCCCCCCTTTTTGAAAGCGAATGATAAATCGCCTCACGAACCCCCGAAGGGATGACCTCTTTCATTCCGGATCGCGGCAGGCTCGCACAGGCAGTGATAAGAAGGAGTGTCAAAAACCAGCTAGAGACCCTGCAGTTTCTCAATCTTCGTTTTTAACCTCTCAATATCGGGGCCGATATCGGGATCCTTAGACCTCTTTTCCAAAATTTCAAGCGATTCCTGAAAATATCTCCGGGCGCTTGCCCCATCGGACATTCTTTGAAAGACATCCCCGAGGTGCTCCGTGATCGTGACCTCGCCGGGGATCAGATCGTACGCCCTCCGGATATAAAGATAGGCCTGGTCCATATCCCCCATTCGGTAATAGACCCAACCAAGGCTGTCTGTAATAAACCCGTCTTCCGGTTTCAACAGAAGCGCCTTCTGGATCAGGGCGAGCGCCTCAGTGAGCCTCTGGTTCCGTTCGGCGTAGGTGTAGCCGATATAGTTGAGGGCATGGGCGTTGTTCGGATTCAGCTTCAAGACCTTTTTCATCGCACCGACACCCTCTTCGTGGCGTCCTGCCCTGTCATAGACGAGTCCCAGACTGTACTGGAGGCCCTCCTTTTCCCGCGCCTCCCGAAGCCCTGCCTTCAACCAGCGAACCGCCTCATCGTATCGGTGAATCCTGCTGTAGATCTCCGCCAGGTACTCGTAAAGGGAGGGCTCCTCCGGGAGCGTCTTCAGCGTCTCAAGCAGGACCAAAATCGCCTCGTCATCCCGCCCAAGCCGGTGATGGATGAACGCGATATGGAGCCGCGCATCCTTGAAGAACCGCGACGCCTGCCTGATTTTTGCAAATTCGGAGAGCGCCTCGTCCCCCTTCTCCACGTTCTCCAGAATCACACCGAGATAATAGATGATCCGGTCCGCATCCGGGTGGAGCTTAAGGATCTCCCGAAAATCCCCAATCGCCTCGTCGTACCGTTTCGCCTCATAATGGATCAGCGCCATCTTGAGCTGGAGATTCAGATCCTCGGCCGCCGCCTCCCGCATCCGCTCCAGAATCCTTTTCGCGTTCCGTTCATCCCCCTTTTCCAGATAGAGCCCTGCAAGACTCGAGAGGGCCCGGACATTGCCGGAATCGACCTCCAGGATACGGTTGTAGGTTGCAATCGTCTTCGGGAGGTCCTTTGTCAGATTCTGTTGGACGGAGGCGATCGAAAAGAGAGGCTGGAGGTTTGCCGGATTTACACCGCTCCACTCCTCCATGACCCGGATCGCCTGTTCATACTGTTTGGCCGCAATGTGCGCCTGAAACAGGAGGGGGTAGACCTCCTCATTCTGGGGATCGAGACGAAGCAGATGGCGATACGATTTCACCGCCTCTTCGTAATGCCCTTCTCCCAACTGGATCTTGGCAAGTGTCAGGAGCGCCTCCGGGTGGTCCGGATTGATCGTGAGCGCCCTCCGGAGATCCTCTCCACCCCCTTTAAGGTCGCCCAGTGAGGCGCGCAGGAGTCCCCTCTTGTACCAAACATGGGCATTCCCCGGTTCGGCCTCCACCACGCGATTGAGCCTCTGAAGCGCCTCGCCGGTCTCCAGTGAGCCGATCTCCAACTGGGAGAGGATGTAATCAGAAAGGGGTGGAGGCGGGGAGACGAGCCTTGACACAGCGCATCCAGCGCCGAAGAGGACGACCAGCAAGAATGTTAATGACCGCTGCATTCCTTGTCTATTCTACCTTGAGAGGGGAGCTCCCTTCAAGTGGGGAGTGAATCGTCACATCGAACAAGGAAGAACTGGCTGGATCCGGTTTAAGCCAGGATCGCGACTGATTTTACCTCGGACTTGCCTTGTCTGGTTTTAAAGGAGAGGTGGTGTTGTTCTTTCAAATTCAAGATCGGAAAATGCTTGGAATTGGTTGTCACAACGGCAAGCCCTTCCTCTTCCGCCGTAGCCGTAAGGAAAAGATCTTCATTGTCTAGAGTCAACCCCTTTTTTCGATATTGCCGGAACAGCGATCCCGCACGATCGGCAATGGGGCCGGTCAGTTCCAGCAAAGGGAATCGATCCAAAAATTCCACGTTGTTTTTTTGATGAATTTCCAGAGTGCCGGCCAGCAACTCAAATCGGCTGATGACTGAAATGAAACAGAGTCCGCTTGCGGATAATTGAAACAGAAAATCGTGGAAGACTGCTCCGGCTTGTTTCTGAAGAGTGTAGATCAGGATATTTGTGTCGAGGAGGAAATTCATGTGAGCGTTTTGACGGTGCGCCCCTTCCCGCGGAGATTGCGAATCCACTTTTCAGGAGAAATCTCCCGGTAGGTCCCAACATGCCTCTTGGAGAGCAAACTCTTTCTGAGACGTTTCATCTGCAAGGCCATTTCCGTTGCCCGGCTGACAAATTGGCTCCGCTCTCGAAGGGGAACGGACCTCTCCAGGTGTTTTTTGAGCGGCTCCGGGAAGGTAAAATGAACGTGTGGCATATCTCCTCCTAAACAACACATAATCTACACATAGCCAATCAGCCTGTCAACCCTTCTTGAGGGGTGGTGGGAGTGAATCATCACATCGAACAAGGAAGAGATGAAGACGGCGACGACGATCGTGATTGGAGCCACAAGAAAACCTCCCGGTTCCCCTTGGCGCCTGGGAGCGGGGAATCAACCTCCCCCAGAAGACTCCACCCATTCTCCCGAATAAAACCCCGGATTTTATCGACCGCCTTTCGGCGGAGTGACTCATCCCGAACAACCCCCTTGCGGACCTCCCGGGGGGTCAGCTCAAACTGCGGTTTGACCAGCGCAACAATCTCCCCCCCCTCCCGCAACCATCTGAGGACCGCCGGGAGAACCTTCGTGAGCGAGATGAACGAGACATCGATCACCGCGAGGTCGATACCTTCCGGTAATCCTTCAACCCTTCGAATGTCACTCTTCTCGAAAAAAATCACCCGCGGATCATCCCGGAGTTTGGGATGAAGCTGGCCATGTCCGACGTCGACCGCATAAACACGGGCAGCCCCGTTTTGAAGGAGACAATCGGTAAAGCCCCCGGTCGATGCCCCGACATCGAGACAAACCTTTCCCCGGATCGAAATCCCGAGCCCCTTCAGGGACCCGGCAAGCTTTATCCCCCCGCGGCTCACATAATCCGCGGAAGGGTTGAGCGAGAGCGGCGTTTCTCCGGAAATCTGGGCCCCCGGTTTCTCAATCCTTTTCTCTCCGGAAAAGACGCGACCGGCCAGGACAAGCGCCTGGGCCTGATGGCGCGAAGGGGCAAGCCCCCGTGTCACCAGAAGGGAATCGACCCGGGTCTTATTCTTCATGCAGTGAAAAGGCCTCGATCGCCCGCTTCAACTCCGGGTGGGTCTCGGCATAGGCCCCGAGAGAGATCTTCTGTCTGCAGGCCTCCCACGCCTGACGGATTGACAAGGCGCCCGCCCCCGGGCCGTCCGGGTGACCAAAGACCCCGCGCCCGGCGATAAAACCGAAATTGGAATGGCCGATGGTCGAATGGACCGAAGAAAGGGTTGCGGCCCAATCGCCGCCGCCCGGGATCGGAAGGGCCGGGAGGAGCGGGCCCAACGGCTGGAGGCAGGCGTCGATACACTCCAGCACCTCTTCGGCCGTCGTCTGCATCCTCTTTCCGAAACCGGCGATCCCGATCAGATCACAGCCGCAGAGCCTCATCAACTTCGTCAGGACACGGGACTTCACCCCGTAATGCGGATGCCTCCCCCAGAGCGCCATCCCTGTAAAATGCCCCATCATCGGGAGCGAGACCTCTCTCCGAACCTTCCTCAGGGAGGAGAAGCCGGTCATCAGGGGATTGATCATCACCGCCCCGACACCCGCCTTGACGGCGATCTGGGCATTCTCAAGGACCTTCTCTTCCTCATCGGTGATATTTGCGATGAACATCTTGGGACAGCCGGCCTTCTCAGAGGCCTGGCGGCAGGCCTCACCCGCCCACCGGAGACGCTCCGACAGGGGGGACCATGGTGCGTCCGCCTGCATCTCGTCATCCTTTGCGATATCGAGCCCCCCCTCGAGCCCCCTTTCGGCGAGCTGCGAGAATCTTCGCGGATCGAGACCGATGTTCGGTTTCACTACCCCGATGAAAAAGGGGCGATCACGAACCTTCAACCTCTCCCTGAGTCCCTCAATCCCATAACGGGGCCCCTGAAAATTCTTCAGATAGAGTTCCGGAAATCCGACATCGAGGAGCTGGATCGTATGGACCCACGGGGCGTAAAAGACCCCCTCCCCCGCAATCGCCGAAAGGAGATTTGCGATCCGCGGGCCGAAATTCTCGTGCGGATGGGCGATCTCGGCCAGGCACCGGAAAAACCTCTTCTCCCCCTTCGTCGAGGGGAGGTCGTAGAGCGGACGATCCGCCTCCTCGACGACCCGAAGCGAGACCAATTTTGCGGCATGCCGCGGCCTCAGATCGTCCCTGGAACCGGGGAGCGACCACTGAGCGGTGCTCTGCTCCGCGCAGAATGAGGCGGCGACCCACTCCGGATCCTTTGAGGTCTCAAAGAAAAATTGGAGACGGAGATACCTCTCCGCCGCATCTTTTTCGGGATCAAAACGAAAACCGGTTATCTCGCGCCTTGGAATCAAAAGAGTTTCCTCGAGTCGTCTGGCTAACACCCGCAAGAGAGAAAAGCAACAAGGCTCTAGGCTCTAGGATTTTCGGGAGACAATAAAACGGGCGATCTCCCTTAAGGGGTCCGCCAGATGATCGAAGGGGGCAAGAGAATGAATTGCCTTGTCAACTCCTTGTTGTGCAAGCCTTTTCGAGGACTCGATCCCGACAACCGAAGGATAGGTCGCCTTGGAATGGGCGGCATCGCTTCGTGCGGTCTTTCCCAGATCTTCCGTCTTTCCCTCTACATCCAGCAGGTCGTCGGCAATCTGAAAGGCGAGGCCGATTGCCTCCCCGTACCCCCGAATTGCCTCCAATTGACGGGGATCGGCATCGGCGACCAGGGCACCGGCAACCACTGATCCACGGATCAGACAGCCGGTCTTCATCCGATGGAGCTGTTCGAGCAGATCCTTCGTCAGCTGTTTTCCCTCCGATTCAAGGTCAACCGCCTGTCCCCCCGCCATCCCTTCGACACCGGCCGCACGAGCTACCTCATCGATCACGCGGAGCAGCTTCTCCGGCCTCTTTGTCTTCAAAGAGGCGATCAACCCGAACGCCTCCGTCAGCAGGGCATCCCCGGCAAGGATCGCATTCGCCTCTCCGAAGACCTTGTGGTTCGTCGGCCGTCCCCTCCGGAGGTCATCGTTATCCATTGCCGGCAGGTCATCATGGATCAGCGAGTAGGTATGGATCATCTCAAAGGCGGCGCCGACAGGGACCGCAAGCTCCCTCCCCTCGGGACCCCAACCGCACGCCTCACAGGCGGCGATCGTCAATATCGGACGAACCCTCTTCCCGCCCGCCAGGAGGCTGTATCGGATCGCCTCCTTCAACCCGGAGAGACGCCTCTCTTCACGGAAGAGCCCCTCCAGATAAAGATCGACCTCCTTCTTTTTGTCCTCCAGGTACCTCACGAGTCTCCCATCTCCAGTTTTTTCCTCTTGCCGTCCTTCATGAGAACTTCGATCCTCTTCTCGGCATCATTCAAACTTGATTCGCAGGCCCGCGCGAGACGCACCCCTTCTTCAAACGCCTTCAGGGAATCCTCCAGGGAAAGGTCGCCCCCCTCCAGACGATCGACTATCTTTTCCAGTTTTTTCAGGGAGTCTTCAAGACGCATGGTTCGTCATACCTTTTCGTGACGCAGGTGTCCAGACTCCCCTTGGAGAGGGTGATTTTCACCGAATCTCCCGCCTCCACCTGACCCGCCTCCTTCAGGATGACCCCGGAGGATGAGGTTGCGACGGCGTATCCCCTCCCAAGGACCGCAAGCGGGTTCAGGGATTCCAGACGGGCCTCCATCGCGCGGACCCCCTCCCTCCCCCTGCCGAGCCGTTCCCGAATCACAAAACCGATCCTCTCAATCATCGCATCCAGACGGAGGGAGACCTCCTCCAACCTCCGTCTTGGGTCCCGGAGGAACGCAATCCATCTCTGGAGTCGCAACCGATCCTGCGCAATCCTGTTTTCGACCGCCTGCGACAAACGCTGGACAAGTCCGGAGATCCCCTCAAGGAGATCCCTTTGGACCGGAACTGCCAGCTCCGCCGCGGCAGACGGGGTCGGCGCCCGGAGATCGGCGACAAAATCGGAGAGGGTGAAGTCTGTCTCATGTCCCACGGCGGAGATAACAGAAAGGTGCGAAGCACCGATCGCGCGGACCACCACCTCCTCATTAAAGGCCCAGAGATCCTCAACAGACCCCCCTCCCCTTCCGACAATCAGCAGGTCGAGATCCTCGAGATTTATCTTTTCAATCGCCCGGGCGATCTCCTCCGCCGCCCCCTCCCCCTGAACTTTGACCGGTGCCACAAGGATCTGGATCGGTGGAAAACGGCGGGTCAGTATCTGGATCATATCCTGAAGGGCCGCCCCGACCGGGGAGGTGACAATCCCTATCCGCCGCGGAATGGCAGGCATTTTTTTCTTTCTCTCGGGGGAAAAAAGCCCCTCCGCCTCGAGTCGTCTCTTCAGCTGCTCAAACCGGACCTGCAACGCCCCGATCCCCTGAGGTTCCAGATGCTCGGCAATCAGCTGGTACTCCCCGCGCGGCTCATAGACGCCGAGTCGTCCCGATGCGATCAGCTTCAACCCGTCCTCCACGGCGAACTGGAGACGGATCGCCGCGGCACGGAAGAGAACAACCTGAAGCTGGGCGTTTGGATCCTTCAATTTGAAGTAGAAATGACCCGCCTGAGAGGCCCGGAAATTGGAAACCTCCCCCTCAACCCGGACTTC
>CAYWRF010000061.1:0-10480 GCA_964460495.1 uncultured Pseudomonadota bacterium
ATTAGAAAATGGAAAATAGAGAAATGCTTGATGAAACCAATCATCGCCATCATTGGCCGGCCGAATGTCGGCAAATCGACCCTCTTCAACCGGATCATCGGCCGGAGGAAGGCGATCACGCTGGATACCCCCGGTGTGAGCCGGGATCGCCATTACGGTGATGCCTCGTGGGACCGCCGTGAATTCCTTCTGGTCGATACCGGCGGCTTCCCGTTTGAACCGCAGGGATCGCTTCAAAAGGAGATCCGGAAGCAGATCGATTACGCGATCAACGAGGCGGCGCTCCTCCTTCTTGTGGTTGACGGAAGGGAAGGTCTCCACCCCGAAGAGGGGGAGATCGTCCGGATGCTCCGTCGCAAGGGGAAGCCGGTTCTTGTGGCGGTCAACAAGATTGATACACCGGGAGATGCCGATCCGCTGACGGACTTCTATCCCCTGGGACTTCCCCTCCTCCCCGTTTCCGCAGAGCATGGATTGGGGGTCGGAGAACTCCTCGATCAGGTCGTCCGTGAATTTCCGGAGGGGCTACAAGAGGAGAAGGACCACGGTGTGAGGATGGCGATCATCGGTCGCCCGAATGTCGGCAAGTCGACCCTCCTGAATCGCCTCCTCGGTCAGGAGCGGGTCGTCGTCCATGAGGAGCCGGGGACCACGCGCGATGTGATCGATACCGAACTTCAGGTGGGTGACCAAAGGTATACGTTGCTCGACACCGCCGGGATCCGGCGAAGGGGGACCTGGGCCTCCCGTCTGGAGCGCTATTCGGTCCTCCGGTCTCTTCAGGCGATCGAACGGTCCGACCTCTGTCTCCTGATCCTCGATGCCGGCGAGGAGATTGCAAGACAGGAGGCGCATATCGCCGGTCTTGCCGAAAGAAAGGGGGTCCTGATCGTCTGGAACAAGTGGGATCTGGTCAAGGCGAAAAGGGGGATCGAAAAGGCCTACGAACAGCGTGTCGCCGATTCCTTCCGGTTTCTCTCCCATGCCCCGGTTCTCTTCGTCTCCGGCAAGACAGGTTACGGGTGCGACTCGATCTGGCCTGCCGCACGCTCACTTTACGAAGAGTGCGGGAAGAGGGTTTCGACCCATCGTGTGAATGAGGTCTTCCAGGCCCTGATCGATGAACACAATCCGCCCGTCTATCAGGGGAGGCCGGTCCGGTTCAAATATGCGACCCAGACCGCGACACACCCCCCGACCTTTGTCGTCTTTGTGAGCGAACCGAAGGGGGTCCATTTTTCCTTCAAACGGTATCTCGTGAATGGCCTTCGGAAAAATCTGGGGTTTAACGGGGCCCCCCTGGAGATACTTTTTAGAAGGAAATAGGGCTTAAGCCCGTAAGCCCTTAAGCCCTCATCAGCTCCCTTTTGATCACGTCATACGCCTTTTTTTTCATCAGGTAGTCGGCGTGCCCCATCTTTTTCAGCTCGATGTTTTTGAGATTCCCTTCCCCGTTTGAGATGTCGAGTATCGCGCTCTTGTAAAAACAGATCTTGTCCTTCTTGGAATAGATCGAGGTGAACCGGACATTTTTCGGGAAGGGGCCGGCGTTCAGTCGTTTCAAGAAGGGGGACATCGGGTACATCTGCCAAAGGCTCCTGGAAAAAACGGAGAGCGGGGAAATCAAACCAAAGAGGACCCACGGGTTTCCATAGTGGGGAGCCCCCAGTGTAATCAGGGCCCTCACGCGACGCGCCCCTCCGAGCCGCTTGATGTAGTAATGCCCGATGATCCCCCCCTTGGAATGACCGACGATGCTGATCTTTTTCATTCCATATTTTTTGCAAAGCCCCTCGACCTTCCTCTTGACGAGTTTTGCCAGTTCCTCGATGCAGTCGGTGTTGAACGTCCCCAAAAATCCTCCGAGATTCAGGCTGAAGACCCCAAAGCGATCCTTTCTCAAACGATGCTCGAGGACACTCATCACGCGTCGGGTTGCGCCGAATCCATAGAGGAGCAGGACCGGATGCTTGGTGGTTCTGAAGTCGGTCAGTCGCTCGACCTTGTTTCCGGAGAGCGAGAGCCTGACATATTTGGCAAGGGTCGAAAAATCCTCGTGGATTTCCCGACCATAATCTTTGAACCATCGGAGATCCATCTTGTTGAAATACTAAGGGAAAATTCAGCATTTGGCAAGGAATCCTGTTGACACCCCTCCCTGCCTTAAGGCAGAAGCGGGGGATGCCATTATACAAGAATGTCCCGGTTCCAAAGAGGTCGACAGGGTCTCCTGCCCCTGCGATTCTTGGAAAACTCTTTGTTTTTTTGTGGCAGCGACGAATGACGGTTCTGGCGGCCCTTGTCGGTGTCATCCTGATCCCGTTGGGTGTTGCCGGGGTCCGGTTTTATCAAGGGAAGAGGGCGGAAAAAGTGGATGCGGTGCTTGTCGCCCGAATGACAGAGGCGGACAAGGCTATTCAGGACGGTGAGTGGGACAGGGCGATCCAGTATTATGAAGAAGTGATCCCCCGGACCGGTCAGAAAAAAATCTTTCGCGTGGCGGCGCTTCAGAACATGGCGCTCGCCTATCTGAAAAAGGGGGAGTTGGAGAAGGGGCTGGAGGCGCTGGAGCGGATCCAGGGGGACGATCTGAATCCCGATTACACGAAACTCCTCCGCGCCTATCTTCTGGAGAAGAAGGGGGATCGGGAGGAGGCGCTCCGGATTTATGGGGAGTTGTCAAAAGAGGCCTCGATTCCGGAGTTAAGACCGGTCGCGGAGGCAAGAGAGAAATGGCTCTCCCGGTAATTGTCCTTTTGATCACCTTGATGATCCCCCCCCTGGCAGAGGGGAGGGGGCCTTATCATTATCGTCATACCCACTACCGTGTGAAAGAGGCGGTTTCGAAGATCCCGTACAGGCCGAAGTGGGTTTCGGTCATGAAGAAGGGGCATCTCTTTCAGTACGGGCGGCGGGAGTTTTCCTCGCCCCGCGTCGAGGGGGATTTGATCTTCATCGGTTCAGACAGCCAATCATTTTACGCGATCAGGAAGGGGAGCGGCCGGAAGGTCTGGCGTTTCCGGTCGCATGGGTCGGTCAACTCAACCCCCTCTTTTTCGGGAGGCTCTGTTTTTTTCGGTGACGATGAGGGCTATTTGTATGCCCTCGATCTCAAGACCGGCAAAAAACGATGGGAACAGGATCTCGGATCCGAGATTCTGACACCGCCCGCAGCGTCCAGCGGGGCCCTTTACGTTGCCACGGTTGAGGGGCGGGTTGTTTCCCTCAATCCTGAAGATGGCTCCCTCCTCTGGGAGGTCTCCCATGCACTCCCTGACGATTTGAGGATGACGATCCGCGGGAATTCTCCCCCCCTACTCGATGATCAGGGGAACCTCTACGTCGGTTTTTCGGATGGCCTCTTCTGGTGCCTTCGGGCCAAGACCGGCAAACCGGTCTGGCAGGTGACCCTCGGGTCGAGGACCCTCGGGTCGAGGACCCTCGGGTCAATGACCCTCGGGTCAATGACCCTCCCGACATCGATTGGTTTCCGGGATATTGACGGGACCCCTTCGATCGACAAGGAGCGGATCTATCTGACGACCTGGGAGGGGCCCCTCGTCGCCCTCTCCCGTAAAAACGGGAGGGTGCTCTGGTCCTATCCGGCAGGGAGTGCGGTGGCGCTCATTTCCAACGGCGATCTCCTTTATCTGTCCGATTCAAACGGCTCTCTCCATGCGATCGACAAGAAAGAGGGAAAGGGGCTTTGGCAGACCAAGGTGGGGGAGGGGGCCCTGACCGCCCCTGTTGTTTATCGTGACAGGCTGGCGGTCGGTCTTTCGTCGTCGACGATGAATTTCCTCAATGCGACGAACGGCAAACTGATCGCGCGTCGATTCGCGAGAAAAGGGATCTCCTCCCATCCCCTCCTGGACGGCGATCGCCTCTACTATTTCTCGAATGGAGGACGGCTCTATTCGTTGAAGATGGTTGACTGATCTTTGTTCCCCCCTCTTAAGGGGGCGTGCATCTGTAGAAGAAGGCATAGATAAGCGAGGAGGTCCCTCCTCCGGGCGTCACGGGATTTCAGCAACTCCCTGAAGGCGGGGGCGCCGGCGTAATAATGAATCAGGCATTTATCAAGATCGATCACTGGAGTGAGTACGTTCCACGGATCCTCGTAAGCCGGGTGGTCAGCCCGGTGACAGCCGAAAAGATCCTCACCTTACAATCGAAAAACTGGGAGGATGTGCATCTTCTCGTTGAAGGAGATCGTGGTCCGTTCCACGAAAAAGTTCTGCAGGGAGGAGTCGGTGAGTCATCTTTTTTTAAGGTTCTCTTGATGGACCTTCCCTGGCCTGTTGCAAACCGGTGGGTTTTACAGAAGGAGATGGATCGGGTTGATTCCGATAAGACTCATTACTCCCGGCGTTTTGTCCTTGAGGCAGGGAATCTTGTCGTGGCCGAGGGATATTGGAGGGCGAGGCAGCATCCATCGAATCCGGCCTGGTCTTTGGTCTATTATGAAAATTCCTACGACCCCGGTTTTCAGGTGCCTGAGTTTCTCTTCAAACCGCTTGTCCGGAGCGAAACCCGCGGCATCCTCGAGGCGGTCCGGAAGCGGGCTGAATCGTTATGATCTCAGACAGGGCTTGACTTTCTGATTCTAATGATTCATTATTTCATCAAATCTTGAGGATCGTATGGACGGAGAACTGATGAAAATTAATGCCAACGGAGTTTTGACCATCCCGGTCAAATTTCGCAAGGCGGGGTTTGAAATCAATCACTACGTCAACGTCTCGCTCGATGAAGACGGATCGTTGAGACTGACCCCGATTGAGGCCATTCCGAAAAGCCAGCTCCAGTTTCATACCGAGACCTGGATTAAAAAGGAGCGGAAGGCGACCCGTGAACTCCGCACCGGCAAGGCAAAGTCTTACAAAAACAAAGAGACCTTTCTGAAAACCATCGCCAAATGGTAAAAACCTCCAGGAATTTCGAAAAGGAATTCAGGAAACTTCCGGGAAATTTCAAGCAGATTGCCAAAAAGAAGATTGCCTTGCTTCTCGAAAACCAGGCCCATCCGAGTCTGAGGGTCAAGAAAGTTCAAGGCTACCACGAAAATCCCCCCATCATGGAGATGAGCGTTACGATGGCGATCAGGATCACATTTCAGCGATTTCCTGATTTTTTCTATTTAAGAAATGTGGGAACTCACGAGGTTTTCCGAAGGCCCTGATGTGCCGAAAAAATCATCTGGGGAGTCCTGTCCCAGGGTTCTTGACAAAGCTATTGTATATGATAGCATCGCCTTATCCATGAATCCTGTTTTACCATCAGGACAAATGCCTCTTCGAGTTCCTCGTTCGCTTCACAAGCGCTTGAAGAATCTGGCGCAACGGGAGGGGGTTAGCTTGAACCAGTTCTGCCTCTTTCTTCTGACCCTTCATGCGGGCGAGGGAGAAGAACGGTACTACACTGCCTCTTGGGCAAAGGCGGAAAGAAAGGCAACGGCTGATTATAATAAAGGCAGGGTTCATCGAGCTAAAAATCTTAAAGATCTCTTTGCGCGGCTCAACAGGGATCTGACCCATTGAAATTTGTTTATTCGGAGGGGTTCCTGAAGCAGTATCAGAAGTTCCCCCCTAACGTTCGTCGGGTGATCGAACGAAAGCTGGCCATCTTCCTTCAAAATAAATTTCATCCTTCTCTCCGTTACAAAATCGTGCAGGCCCTTAAAGGTGAAAATCCTCCGGTCAAGGAAATTTCCATTTCCATGGGGATACGGATCACCTTGCAGGAATTTACGGACCACGTTTATCTTAGAAATGTCGGGACTCATAGTATCCTCCCCTGATAATCGTTTTGTGCCCGGTACGCGAGTGCCGTAAGAGGCCTTGACAGTCCCGCGTTTCTTGAGCTAATCCCCACACATGGGAGCCTCTGAAATCCCCGAATTCCTGACATTTGACGACATCCTGATCCTGCCGCAAGAAAGCCAGGTCTTGCCCTTTGAGGTGGATACCCAGACCCGACTCACTGCCGATATCGTCCTCAAGATTCCAATTGTCTCCGCCGCAATGGACTCCGTGACGGAGTCCAAGACAGCGATCGCAATGGCGCGAGTCGGCGGGATCGGGATCATCCATCGTAACCTGACGCCGGAACAACAGGCCCTTGAGGTCGAGCGGGTCAAGAGGGCGGAGTCCGGCATGATCCTCCGGCCGATTACACTTGGGCCTCATGAGAGGCTTCGGGATGTGATCCGCGTGATGAGGGAGAACAACATCTCCGGGATCCCGGTCACGGAGGGGGGGAGGCTGGTCGGGATTGTGACAAATCGGGACCTCCGTTTCGAGCGCAACCTCGATTTGAAGGTCGAGGATGTGATGACCCGAAAGGTCATTACGACTGACGAGAAGACGACTCTCGACAAGGCAAAGGAGATTCTGCAAAAGAACCGGATCGAAAAACTCCCGGTCGTCGATCAGAAGGGGGAGCTCAAAGGGCTCTTCACGATCAAGGATGTCGAGAGGGCAACCGAGTTTCCCTACGCCTGCAAGGACAAGGTCGGGAGGCTTCGCGTCGGGGGCGCGATTGGGGTCGGGGAGAAGGGGATCGCCCGGGCGGGACGGTTGATTGAGGCCGGGGTTGATCTGATCGTGATTGACACTGCCCACGGCCATTCACGGGATGTCCTTGCCACTGTGCGTGAATTCAAGAAGGCGTTTGGTGTCCCGTTGATCGCGGGGAATGTCGCAACGGCGGAGGGGTGCGAGGCGCTAATCAAGGCAGGGGCAGAGGGTGTCAAGCTTGGCGTCGGGGCCGGATCGATCTGCACAACTCGTGTTGTCTCAGGGGTCGGTGTGCCTCAATTGACCGCGATCTTTGAATGTTCCCGTGTCACCCGTGATGCCGGGATCCCGCTTGTTGCCGACGGGGGGATCAAGTTTTCCGGCGACATCACGAAGGCGCTCGCAGCCGGTGCGGATTGTGTGATGCTTGGGAGCCTGCTTGCCGGGACCGACGAGGCGCCGGGGGAGACGGTCCTCTATCAGGGGCGTTCGCACAAGGTTTACCGCGGGATGGGATCGATCGGGGCGATGATTCGCGGCAGTGGCGATCGCTATTCACAGGGTGAGATAAAGGATATCACAAAACTGGTCCCGGAGGGGATCGAGGGGATGGTCCCGCGTCGTGGACCTCTTGCCGACCACCTCCATCAGATGGTCGGAGGGCTCCGGGCCGGGATGGGTTATGTCGGGGCGAAGAACCTTTCCGACCTGAGACAGAGGGCGCGGTTTATCCGGATCACCGCAGAAGGGTTGAAGGAAAGCCATGTGCATGACGTCGTCATCACCAAGGAAGCCCCCAACTACAGAATTGAATGAGCCACAAGGTTCTCATCCTCGATTTCGGTTCCCAATATACTCAGTTGATCGCGCGCCGTATTCGTGAGTTGAAGGTTTATTCTGAAATTGTCCCCTGCAACACTGCCCTCGAAAAAATTCGCGAATTCAATCCCGGCGCCCTGATCCTCTCGGGCGGGCCGGCCTCCGTCTACGATAAGGGGGCCCCGCTTGCGGATCCGGGGGTATTAAAGCTGGGCATTCCGATTCTGGGAATCTGTTACGGGATGCAGTGGATCGCCCATGAATTGGGGGGGAGGGTCGAGGCGGGAAAGGTTCGTGAGTATGGACCGGGAAATGTCAGGATCCTGAAACGGGGTGAGCTCTTCGAGGGGATTCAGGGAGAGGATCTCCCGGTCTGGATGAGCCATGGGGATCATGTGACAGATTTGCCGGGCAGCTTTGAACTTTATGGAGACAGCACGAACGGTCTCATCGCGGCGATCGGTGACTCCCATCGCCGGATCTATGGTCTCCAGTTCCACCCGGAGGTGGTCCACACACCGGCGGGAAAAGAGATCCTGAAAAATTTTCTCGAACTCTCCGGCCTCAAGGGAGACTGGGGTATGGAGTCGTTCGTTGACCAGAAAATTCGGGAGATTCGGGAAACAGTGGGAGAGGGGAGGGTCCTTTGCGCCGTCTCGGGAGGTGTCGATTCCTCCGTGATGGCGGTGCTTCTTCAGCGGGCGGTCGGCGATCGTTTGCACGCCTTTTTTGTTGATAATGGACTCCTGCGCCAAGACGAGACGTCACGCGTCATCGATCTCCTGAAGGGTCATCTCTCGCTCAATGTGATCCGGGCGGAAGACCGTTTCCTGGCCCGTCTCGAGGGGGTAACCGATCCTGAGGAAAAGAGAAAAAAGATCGGGCGTGAGTTCATTGCGATCTTTGAGGAAGAGGCGGCCAAGGCGCACTGTCGGTTTTTGGCCCAAGGGACGCTCTATCCCGATCTGATCGAGAGCGTCTCGTTCAAGGGGCCGTCCGCGACGATCAAGAGCCATCACAATGTTGGCGGCCTGCCGGAGAAGATGAAACTCCGATTGATCGAGCCGTTCCGGGAACTCTTCAAGGATGAGGTTCGTGAAATCGGAAAACTCCTGGGGGTTCCGGAGGAGATCGTTTGGCGCCAGCCGTTCCCCGGCCCGGGACTTGCCGTTCGTATCCTGGGCGAATTGACCGGTGAGCGTTTGAAGATCCTGCGTGAGGCAGATGCGATCGTCGTCCAGGAGTTCAAGCGGGCCGATCTGTACGGCAAGGTCTGGCAGTCGTTTGCGGTCCTGTTGCCTGTCAAGACGGTCGGTGTGATGGGGGATTCGCGCACCTACGAAAACGTCATCGCGCTCCGGGTCGTGGAAAGTCAGGATGGAATGACCGCCGACTGGGTCCATCTCCCGTATGATCTCCTGGAAAAGATTTCCTCCAGGATCATCAACGAGGTGAAGGGCGTCAACCGGGTCGTCTACGACATCTCCTCCAAACCACCCGCCACAATCGAGTGGGAATAGAAGAGAGGTCCGCTTAAAAATTGATATTCAAATAATAACGCGTATGTTTCAGTTCCCCTGTTTTGGTCAGGGCGCCCTTGCCGACCAAATCATGGAGATCACGAGTCGCCGTTGCCTTGGATGTCTTCGTTATATGAATATATTTGTCGGCGCTGAGCCCCCCCTTGAAACCGGCAACTCCCTCTTTGAACAGGCGTGCGACAACCTGCGCCTGTCTCTCATTCATTTGACCGCTTAATCTTTCATAAAATTTGGTTTTTTCGATCAAAAATTCAATTCGCTTTTGTGTGGTGGTCATCGCGTCCAGAATCGTTCGGCCGAAATACAAAAGCCACGGTGTGACCTCCATCGATCTGTTATTTTGCTCCAGTGCGTTGTAATACAATTTCCGGTGTGTCTCTATCATTTGGGCCAGGGCGATTAATGTCGGTTGCCCAAGGGACTGTGACAGGGCCTTTTCGGCCAGTGCGCGCGCGATTCGGCCATTGCCGTCCTCAAAGGGATGGATGCTGACAAAATAAAGATGGGCAAGTCCTGCTCGAGTCAAGGCCGGGAGGGCTGTCTCTTGCGCACTGGCATTGAACCACTGGGTAAACTGGTTCATTTCAAGCCTCACCCTTTTGGACGGCGGGGCCTCAAAATGTATCTTTGGGTTATGGGCATAACCAGAAACAACCTGCATGGGAAAGGGGTCTGTTCGGTAGGCACCGATATTTTCCAGGTCTTTGCGGCCTTTGTTGAGCTTCCGATGCCAGGAAAAAAGGCTTTGGTGGGTTAGGGCCTGGTCGTGTGTCTCGTAAAGATCCACCATCATCTCGGCGATCCCTTGCTCAGCAGGAGGAATTCTTCGATTGTCTGTGCCCAAGCCAAAGTGACGGCGAATAGAAGACTGTAGGCTCGCTCGATCAAGATAATCTCCCTCGATGGCCGATGTCTTCAACGCCTCATCGCAGATCAGCTCAACCTTTAAGGTATTCTTGTCTTCTTCCTGAAGATGCCTTTGTATCCCGATCAGGATGCCTGATCTTTTAAGAAACAGGAGTTCCAGTTCCTCAAGAGAGCCCTTTTTATAGGTAAAGCGCGGCCAGTCCTTTTGTTGCCAGTTCCATTTCATGTGAGTGACAGGCTCCTCTTCTATAACTCATATTATGGCTATTTTATGAGTTATAGCAAGGGATCTTATAACTCATGACAAGGGTTTCGGTGGGTGTGTGCCCGGTACAGTTACGCAAACCACCCTCCACGATCGAGTGGAAATAGAAGAAAAGTCGCAACCTTATAGGGTGGTTCTCCGATAATGGGGGCATCTTATGGGTGATCTCTATACGCGGCTTAAAACGGCGACCGAACCGGCCCAAGGGACTAGCCTTTCGTTCCCCGAATTTTCCGGAATGATTCCAGCCTTGCAACAGGATCTGGAGGGGGGCGCCCGCGATATCAGCACCTTTCTTAAAGGGGATTTTCGTCAGAACCAGGCGATAACAATCGACCGACCGGTCATCGGCGTTTTCCGGGCCCTCTCCCGGCAGGGGAAACTCGACAAGGCGCTTCTTGAAGAGGTTGACAGGACCAATGAGGCCCGCCTCACAGCCCCACACCCCGAGACAGGGAAGGGGTTGGTAT
>CAYWRF010000062.1:0-10151 GCA_964460495.1 uncultured Pseudomonadota bacterium
GGACCGGTTTGTCCTCCTCATGAGGTTTGTAGTAGAGTTCAATAATGAGCTTCTGGATGCCGCAAACGACCTGAAACAGCTGGGCCCCAAAGGCCCAGACCTTCCCCTGGTAATTATGGGCATAGGCGCGCTCCAGACTTTCAACCTCGGAACTCGCTCCGAGAACGCTATTGGAACCGAAAAGGTGTGAGAATTGAACCTTGAGGAAGGTCAATGACGTCACTGTTTCTGTCATGATCAGTCCGGAGATCAAAGGGTGGGAGTTTACATTGTCCTGCCCCTCCATATAAAGGGCCGATAAATTTCCGAAACTGCGACCTATATTCCCGGCAATCCAGAAACCGGCAGAAAAACGATGGCTATAGGCTGATCCTTCATAAAGCGCCAACCTCTCCTCTAAAGTGAGATTCCGGGTTCCGGCTGACTCCCGTCTGCCAAACGGTCCAAACTTTTCTCCCAGATAAACACACCTCTCCCACCGGCCACGCCAGTTGCGCGGGTCATAAAAGGTCAACGCCGGGGGGTCTTTCCTAAAGAAATCGCTACTGAAGCTCTTGAGACCCCGACCGTACATATGCTGCGAAACCCTGTCATCATGAGGTTGCTGATCCCGCGCATGATCAAAATAGGCGGCGGACAGCTGGTATTGTTGCTTTGAACGGAAGAAGTTCCCGATCGAAAACATCGGCCGCCAGAAGAGATGTTTGACACCCTTGTAGAGGGCGTAACCGCTCGTTTCGGTCGACGTCTCTTCCTTTTCAAACGCCGAGGCGATCCAGGGGCCAACGAGTAGGGCCGTTCCTAGACCGATCCATGTACGAGGTGAGACCATCCTGATTTTCCCTTATTTTCCTCTCTTCGTCTCGGGACGAAAAATAGTTGCGAATTAACTTGCCGACCGGAAAAGCTCCCCCATCCTCTTCCCTAGAATCTTGGCCGCAATCAGGATGCAGACCGTCAGGACCGCCATCCCGAGCATCCCGAGGGCGCTCGCGAGGTAGGCCCCTTCCGTGATGTATTTCGAGAGGGAGAAGATCGCCTTCGTCATCGGGAAGAACCGCTCCTGCATCGCGAGGATCAGGCTGTCGGAGACCTCAAGCATCGCGTAGGAAAAACAGAGGAGCCCGCCCGCAATCAGGTTCGCCATGATGAGCGGCATCGTGATCTTCATGAGGGTCCGCCCCCGGGAGGCCCCAAGCCCGACCGAGGCCTCCTCGAGGGCAAGGCTCGTCTGCTGAAAACCGGCATAGGCAGACCGGACAATATAAGGGAGCCGCCGGATCGCATAGGCGATCACCAAGAGCGGCATCGGGTTAAAACGGGGATCGAGAAATGTCCCGGAAAAGAGGCCGACATACCCAAACGCAACCACCACCCCGGGGAGAGCGAGCGGGAGCATCACAAGGCTGTCCAGGAGATTCAATCCCCAGATCTTCTTGCGTGTCAGGATATAGGCGATCATCACGCCGAGCCCGATATCTAAAATCGTACTCCCAATACTCAAAAAGAGGCTGTTCCGGATCCCGGTATAGGAGATCGGATTTTGAAACATCTCTCCAAAATAACGGAGCGTGTAGTGTTCGGGTAGAACGGTCATGAACCATCGATCGGAGATCGAATAGAGCAGGACCCCGACATGAGGCATCAGGGCGATCAGGATGATCGAGAGGAGCGTCGCGTAGATCAGCAGATGCGCTGACGGCGAGGCGTTCTGCCCGCGTGAGACGACATGCCCCCTCCCCAGCATCTCATACCGTCGGGTCCCCACAACGACCTTGGAGAGATAAAAGAACAGGATGGTGATCAGGACGACAAACATCGAGAGCACATAACCCATCGGATTCACATTGATGTCGCTCACCATAAAGAAGATCTGGACCGGCACCACATGATTGAAATCAAACATGAGCGGGGTTCCGAGATCGGTAAAGGACCAGATGAGCACAATGATCGCCCCGGCAAAATAGCCGGGGATCATCAGCGGCAACGTCACCGTCCGAAAGATCCTCCACTTGGAGGCGCCGAGGCTCTCGGACGCCTCCTCCAGTGACGGATCGACATTGGCCATCGCCGCGGAAACGTTCAGATACATGATCGGATAGAGGTGCAGCACCCCCAGGATCACGACTCCCCAAAATCCGCCATGACCAAACCAGTCGATCGGCGTCGTCATCAAGCCGTTTTCCATGAGAAAGAGGTTCAGAGAGCCATAGACCGCAAAAAACTTCTTCATCCCGAGCGCCCCGACAAACGGGGGCATGATCATCGGAACCAGCAGGAGCCCCTGAAAGAGGGTCTTCAACCGAAACTCATACCGGAGCATGATGAAACAGAGGGGAACCGACAGAAGGGTCGTCAAGAGGGTCGTCATCAGGCTGATCTTGACGCTGTTCAGAATTGAAAGCCGGATGATCGCATTTTCAAACATCAAAGGCAGAAAGGAGAGGGTGAACTTTCCATCTACTGTGAAACATTTCATGAAGATGAAGCTGATCGGGAGGATCAGGAAGACAAACAGGACGGCGTAGACCAGCGCGATGATGCCATAACTGCGCATGGGCAAACTTCTCAGGATTGGGCAAGACTTGTCAAGAAATGTTGTCAGCTCTTCAGGACATTCACATCGCACGGATGAATGTAGATCTCGTCTTCCGCCCCCGCCTTTCGCTTGATGAAGGGATTCAGCTGGAGCGATTTGACCAAAACCCTGTCGTTTAAGCGGAGCCAATACTGTTCCGCCTCACCGAGGTAGGTTGCCTTTTCCACACGACAGGAAAACCGGTTGTATTTCTCCTCCTTCGCAATCGCCTCGGAAAAGTGGATCGCCTCCGGCCGGATCGAGAGGATCACCTTCTCTTCCGGATGGAGACGACCGAGGTTCTCTTCCACCGTCAGCGTCTCCCCGCCTAATTCGGCAATCTTCAAGACCGCCCGGTCTTCGGAGATGGTTTCGACGATTCCGCTCAAAAAGTTCGTCTCACCGATGAAACCGGCCACAAAGGAATCGGTCGGCTGGCGGTGGATCTCCCGCGGCGAACCCAGCTGGGCCATCCGTCCTTCCTTCATCACCGCCACCGCATCCCCCATCGAGAGCGCCTCCTTCTGATCGTGCGTCACATAAATCGTCGTCAGTTTTGTCTCGTCGTGGATCCGCCGGATCTCGTCCCTCATCTCAAGCCGGAGCTTCGCATCCAGATTGGAGAGCGGCTCATCGAGCAGGAGGACATCCGGCTTTATGACAATCGCCCGGGCCAGTGCGATCCGCTGTTGCTGGCCGCCGGAGAGCTGGTTCGGGGAGCGCAGGGCGTAACTCTCCATGTGCACCATCTTCAGCGCCTGGATCACACGATCCTCTGTCTCGGATTTTCCTGTCTTGCGGAGCTTGAGCCCGTATTCGACATTCTTGAAGACCGTCATATGCGGCCAGAGGGCGTAATTCTGGAAGACCATACCGACGTTTCTCTTGTTGGGAGGGACGTTCGTGATATCGCGATCGTTAAAGAGGATGCGCCCGCCGGTCGGCTGGTCGAACCCCGCGATCATCCTCAAGACCGTTGTCTTGCCGCAACCGGAGGGGCCCAGGAAAAAAAAGATATGCCCGTTAAAGATCTCGACCGAGAGGTCATTGACCGCGATCACCTCGCCGAATTTCTTTGTCAGATTTTGCAGGCGAATCTGCATGAGAATCTATTCCGCCAGTCTCTCCAGTTTTTCGATCTTCCACCGATTGTAGGTATGCCACTCATTGATCACCTTATTGCGCAAGACCGGATCGTCCCACTGAGAAGCGTACTGGAGCGCCTGGTCCTTATTGACCGGAATTTTTGCGAATTCCTGGATAAACGCCTCCGGCATCCCTTTGCGAATCCCCGCTTGCCAGACCCGGTTCAGATCCCCCTTGATATCGATGATGAAGGTCCCGATCATATCGTTCACGACGTTCCGCAACCGGTTCGCCTCGTCATGGCTAAAGGAGAGGACCCCTTTGGCCGGAAACGGGTTCGGGATGGTGGTACGCCCCTTCAGTTCGTCGTAGAGGGAGGGGAGGAGGCTCATGTGGGCGAGGGTCGTTTTTTCCGGCCCCTCCGGATTCCCATGCGGGATCAGCCAGAGCTTTTGCCCGGCGGGAGAGAGGAGAAAGGCAACGAACTCCTCCGCCGCCTGCCGATGGGGGGCCCCCTTGAGAAGGGCGACAGAATCGGCATCCATGACCGTCAGATCCGGGAGGATGAACGACAATTTATCGAAACCGTACTCCTCTAATTTGGCCCAGGCATAGTAATCGATGGAGAGGGCGCAGAGACAGTCCCCCGAGACGACATCCCTGACGGAGTCTGAGGAGTGGGCGGTAAAATTCCGGACATTTCCCCCCATCCGCATCAGGTGCGACCAACCCCCCTCCCAACCGTAGGCCTGAAGAATGATCGCATAAATGGTATAGGTGCTTCCGCTGTGTCGGGGATCCCCCGATCCGATCATGCCGGCATAGGCGGGGTTCCCCAGATCACTCCAGCGGGCCGGAAGCGGAATCCCCTTCTTATCGAAGAGGGAGCGATTGCAGATAAAACCGAATGAGTTGAGTGTCGTGCCAAACCAGTTCAAGTCAGGGTCATAAAGCGGGATGCCGCCGATCTCTTTGGGAATCCGCTGCAATATTTCCCGGGGAGGGTGGTACGTTTGTAACAGTTGATCCTTTTTAAGGGTGAGATAAGGGACCGTCCCTCCCCCCCAGAGCAGATCGACATCGATTCCCGCCGGTTTTTTTGAGAATTCAGAATGAATAAATTTGAGCATGTCCGAACTCCCGCCGAGATCCAGCCAGTCGATCGTGAGCTCCTTGCCGAATTTTCCCCGGTAATATTTTTGAAAGGCGTTGCCAAATTCAGTCAAGAGGGGTCCCGGATGCGGCGTGATCACAACGAGGCGGTCTTGTGACAACTCTGTCTTCCCTGCCCTGCGACCGCAGCTGACGGCTCCGAGAACGGCGATCAGGATGAGAAAAGTTGAAAAAAGCGACCGGTGCAGAGACATCGGGGAGGTTTCAACCATCTCACCCTGATTGTCAAGATCCTCCTTGCCTCACTTTTATCAACCGAGGTATATGAGGTGAAAGATGGGAGGTGTTATGCCAAACAATGAGGAAGAGGTCGGTTTCGTCGAGCACTGGTTCGGTCACATCAGTGTCGCCGGGATCAAGGTGACCAACGGTTCGATCAAGGTCGGGGATACCCTCCATTACAAGGGGCACACCACCGACTTTCAGGAGAAGGTCACCACGATCCAGGAGGAACACAAGTCGGTCGCCGAGGCGAAGAAGGGGGCCGAAATCGGGATCAAGGTTGCTCAGCATGTGAGAGAGCACGACAAGGTGTTCAAGGTCAGTTAACAGGATGTTGACAAAGGCCCATCTGTGCGTTGCCCGCGGCAGGCCCTCCTTGCGGCGTACAGCAAGTACGCCTCAGTCGTGCCTTTGCGGGCGCCTTGCATCTGGGCCTTTCTCAACATCCTGGGAAAACATGGTTTGTCAACAAACTGTTAACTTAAGGGATCGAAATCAGATTGCGAAAAGAGGGCAATTCTCCAGATCGGCGATCCAGCGGAAATGTTTGTCGAGGCTGAAAATTGTAGCCTCAGAGCCTGCAGCGAGTCGGGCGAGATAGCAATCGGTCAGATTGACGGTCTTTCCTTTTTGTCTCATCCGAAAGGAAAGTTCGCCGGCCTCCTCCCAGTGCCTGTCCAGGCCTTCGATCCAGTACAGGGGTTGCAGATATTTCCTCAACTGGCTGATCTCCTTTTCGCTTCGAGCACCCTGAGCCAGTTCCGCCAGAACAAGGGCCGCCGTAGCAACCCGGCCATTCTCAAGAAGGGAATCGACCGCCTGCCCCATCGACGACTCCTGTTTCGAGAAATACTCAATCCAAACCGAGGTGTCTATTAGAACAAGATTACCTCTGGGCATGACGGATCTCATCGGCCGTGAGGGCAAACCGCAGCTTCCCCTTCAACTTTTTGATCCGGGTCATTTGGTTCCGTCGCAGGTAGTCCTGCAGGGCGCTCACAACCGCCTTAGCCTTTGTCTTTGCCCCGGAGAGTCCCTGAACGGTTCGAAGCAACTGGCTATCCAAGGTAACAGTCGTGCGCATTTTTTATACTCCTGTGCTATTATACTGTGCTTTATATTCTAATATGTCAATCAAATTGACAGACGAATTGTGCGTTTTTATGCCACAACCTCGCGAATCTGGCCCCAGGTCAATCCGCAGAGGACTGCAACACCCACAACCATCGCCGCGCCGCTGTGCCGCCGAAGGATTGCAACGATCTCCGACATAGCACGGAGAGGCTCCTTAACCGGACTTGGCGAATCAGCCAACTTCCACATCATTCTTGCCGCCTGGGTCTGACGTGAATAGACTGCGGTTAAATCGGCGAAGGCGGCTGTTGCTTGATTGAGGCCCTCCCCGAAGCGTTTTGGCCGACGTGCCAACACCCTGAAATTTGCTTTAGTCAGTCCCTTCTCACCCCCTGGCACCCTTCTCTTCGTCGATGGGCCGGGCATCCCCGGGAGGAAACTGGCCGCTGTCATTGCCCTTTCGTGGGCCACCTTCAGCTCCTGAAAAAGAGGCATCGCCAGATTGCGTTGATCTGGGCTCAAGCCAATGATCTTTTCGCCAAGATCACCCAAGAAGTTCCCAAGTCTCTCAAGTCCCTTTCGGATACGGTCCGTGTCGATTTTGTAACGCCAATTTTTTCGGGCTGCCTCAAGTTCCGGGTTGAGAACCCAATCCCTGGCAGGCGCATAGGTTCGCTCCGGTCCCCTCCCATAGATATGAGTTTCGTGAACAAGTTCCTGCCGAGCCATACCCAGCTCGGCTGTAGTCAGGGGGGGTGGTCCGATGTAAGCATCTTGAGGTCGTACGGGGAGAACCAAAAGACTGTCCAATCTCTGGTACTCCAGGAGAAATCCCAGCTGCGGATCGGTAGGCCCTGCCAGCAGACGATTCAGAATGCGCTGCCTTCTTGCTTCGGTGAGTGGTGCCATAAATACTCCTTTCAGGGTGGTGCTCGACCCCGTCGCAGAAAGGTTGCGCATTTTTTAATAAATAATATATGATAAAATATAAGTTGACTTTTTTTAAACATTATTTAATAAAGTATCTATGTTTGAAAGGTTGCAGGGACTCAAGGGGAGGGGAAAAGAAAGCTGCTTTCTATGGGGGCCGCGGCAGACCGGCAAGAGCACCCTCCTAAAAAAGCTGTTTCCCAAGTCGCAGCTCTTTGACCTCCTCCTCTCGGACGAGTTTGAGCGGCTTTTGAGGAGGCCCGAGCTCATGCGGGAGGAGATCCTTTCCCGTCAGGGTGGAACAGGCCCAGTCATCATTGATGAGATTCAGAAAATCCCGACCCTCCTGGATGATGTCCAGTGGCTGATCGTTAACAAACAAGTTTCATTCATCCTCTGCGGATCGAGCGCGAGAAAACTCAAGCGATCCGGCACCAACCTCCTGGGCGGCAGGGCGCTCCGGTATGAGCTGTTTCCCCTGGTTTCAAGGGAGATAGACACTTTTGATCTTCACCGTGCCCTCAATCATGGATTGATCCCGCGCCATTATATTCACCAGGCCCCTCAGCCATTAATTCACGCCTACATCGGGGATTATCTGCGCGAGGAAATCGCGCAGGAGGGTCTTGTACGCAATCTCCCCTCCTTCGGAAGATTCTTGGAGGCAGCGGCCTTCAGCAATGGTGCGATCCCGATCTACAAAAATATCGCGCAAGACTGCGGTGTCAGCGAACCGACCGTCAAGGAGTATTTTCAGATCCTTCAGGATACACTGATCGGGCGTTTTCTCCCCTCATTCCAGAAGAGACCTAAACGGCGGGTGATTCGGTCCCCCAAATTCTATTATTTTGATGTCGGGATTGCCAACACCCTCCTGAATCGAAAGGGACTGACCCCGGGTGACGAGCTCTTCGGACACGCCTTTGAGCATTTTCTATTTCAGGAATTGATCGCCCATCGGCATTATTCGGGAAAAGAATATCCGATCTCCTATTGGCAGACAACATCCCAACTCGAGGTCGACTTTATCCTGGGGGATCCGGAGGTTGCGGTTGAAGCCAAGGCCGTGAAAGAGGTCTCGTCTCGTCATCTCAAGGGACTCAGGGCGTTCTGTGAAGAGTACAAAGTCCGTCGGGCAATCGTCGTCTCTCTGGACAAGGCGCCGCGCACCACGGACCCGATCCAGATCCTCCCCTGGAAGGAGTTTTTAAGACAACTCTGGGATGGTGAGATCGTTTAACTGACGGTCGGATAAGGTTGCGCATTTTTTTTTGAGGAGTACAGGTAGGCGGTGCTGATCGACGTCGCCCTTCCGTTCCGTCTGCCGGGGATGCTGACCTACCGGCTCCCGATCGGGCTCGCCAGCGCCAGGCCTGGTTGCCGGATCGGGGTCCCCCTCGGGACCCGGCAGGTGATCGGATGCCTGATCAAGGAGAACCGCTCGGGGCCGCCGAAGGGTCTGAAAGAGGTTCGGGAACTCCTGGATTCAGAACCGATCCTCACCCGAACCCAGCTGAAGCTCCTTGAATGGGCCTCTCATTATTACCTGACACCGGTCGGGGAGGTGTTGCGGCACCTGCTCCCCCCTCCCCTCCTGAGAAAGAGAAGGCTTAAAGGGCGCACGCCAAGGCCCCTCCCCCGTTCCACAGAATTTTCTTCACCCTCTGTGACGTTAAATCGGGAACAGCAACAGGTTTTTGAAAAAATCCTGCCCGGCGGTTCATTCCTCCTGAAAGGGATCACCGGGAGCGGCAAGACGGAGATTTACATCCGCCTGGCTGAGGAGGTATTGGCACGCGGGAAACAGGTCCTGATCCTTGTCCCGGAGATTGCGCTCACACCCCAACTGATCGGCCGGTTCGCCGGGGCGATTCAGACAGAACTCCTCCCGTATCACAGCGGCCTGACCGAGGCGCAACGGTTACAGGTCTGGCAGAAGGTCCGGAACGGCGAGGCGCCGATTGTGATCGGGACCCGATCCTCTATCTTCCTCCCTTTCAACCAACTGGGGCTGATTGTCGTCGACGAAGAGCACGACCCCTCCTACAAGCAGGAAGAACGGTTCTGCTACAACGCCCGCGACCTGGCCCTCTGGCGGGGCAAGGAGGAAGAGGCGACTGTGATCCTGGGGTCGGCGACCCCGTCACTCGAATCGATTCATAGGGCCCGGCAGGGGAGATTGCAACTCCTGGAGCTCCGTTCCCGGCCGGCCGGCGCCTCCCTGCCGGAGGTCCGGGTCATCGACCGACGGATGAAGGGGAAAGAGATCCTCTCGGAAGAGTTGCGGCAGGCGCTCGCGGAGACCTTGAAGCGGGGGGAGCAGGGGCTCCTCTTCCTGAACCGGCGCGGCTTTGCCCCCTGCCTCGTCTGCCGCGTCTGCGGTTTCATCCCGCGCTGCGAGGCGTGCGAGATCGCCTTCACCTATCACAAGCAAAGGGGGGTGCTGCTCTGCCACTACTGTGATCGATCGACGCCTGTCTCATCCTCCTGCCCCTCCTGCAGGACCGGAAATCTTGTCCCACAGGGGATCGGCACCGAAAAGGTGGAGGAGGAGCTGAAGAAACTCTTTCCAATGGCACGGATCGCCCGGCTCGACCGGGATGCCGGCTCCGGGGAGAAGATGCTGAAGATACTCACCCGGATGCAACAAAGGGAGATCGACATCCTTGTCGGGACACAAACGGTGACCAAGGGGCACGACTACCCTCACTTGACACTCGTCGGGATTGTCGATGCGGACACCTCCCTGAACCTCCCCGACTTCCGCGCAGTCGAACGGACCTGCCAGCTGCTGACACAGGTCTCCGGGAGGTCGGGACGCGCGGCACTCCCCGGACGGGTCATCATCCAGACCTATTGCCCGGACCACCCGGGGATCCTTGCCTCCGTGACCGATAACGGTGCCGGATTTGTGGAGTCGGAGCTTCACCATCGACAAGAGGCGAATTATCCACCTTATTGCCGCCTGATTCGCATGGTCTTTGCCGGTCGGGCAACGGAACAGGTGAAGCGGGTCGCCTTCTCTGCGGCAAAACGTCTGATGGCAATGAAAAATCAGAAATCCGAAGCACGAAATACGAATTTCGGA
>CAYWRF010000063.1:0-10125 GCA_964460495.1 uncultured Pseudomonadota bacterium
TCCTCGACCGCCCCGAAGAGGGCGCGTCGGAGGATCCGGGCGTCAAGGTTTTTGCGAAAATGCCCCGCCTCCTGCCCCTCCCGCAGGATCGACTCGACGATATGGAGGTATTCGGCAAACTTCCCCCCCTCGTATTCCTTCATGAATTTTGACGACTGGCGGAGCTCGATCTGGAGTACCTGCGCCAGATCCGGATTCTCTTCCACGAGGTGGAGGTGGAGGGAGACAAACCTCTTCAGCTTTTCCTCGGGGGAGGAGATCTTCTGAAGCTCTCTCGTGACCGCCTGGACAAAAATATCCATGGAGTGTTCGAAGATCGATATCAACAGATCATCCTTGTTTTTGAAGTAGAGATAGATCGTCCCGTCGGCAACCTCCGCCTCTTTGGCCACATCCGCTATCGTCGCATTGTAGAACCCTTTCCGGGCAATGACCTTCGTGGCGGCCTCAAGGATCCGGTTCGATTTGGGCATAATGAATTGGGATTCAGTCAGAGGCGGAAAAGAATGTCAAGCGAGAGAAACGCCGTCGATAGTGCCGGGTATTTTTTGGCCGAGCAAACTGAGAACGGTTGGGAAGATGTCGACGGACCGGATCGGACGGTCCGGAAGCGGCACGTTGGTCACGATCGGGACCTGCATATGTTCCCAGTGGAGCGAGCCGTGGGACGATTTGTGCTCCGGTATCTCATAGTGCCACCGGAGGTCATGCCCCTTGGCGGCCGAGAGGATCAGGTCTCCGGAGCGAGGGCTACGGAAGATCTGGAGCAGTTGCGCCAGGGCGTCAGGGTAGTCGGTCTTGAAGGTCAATTCCAGGGATTCCCTGTCGGAGATTTGAGAGGGGAGGGGAGGGTAGCCGAAAGGGTCTGAACCTCTAATGGTATAAGAGATATTAGATGCTAACGAAATCCTTGCCTCTCCACGCCTGCTTCTCACCACGATCGACCCATCGGCCTTTTGTCCGGCAATGAGATCAATCTCTTTTCTCTCGAGGAGCCGAGCGATAATCCGGTCTTTTCTTTGGGAAAGTTCCTCCCAGGCGGTTTTTTCCCTCCATCCCCCAACGGGGCGAGCCCCCTCGTTTTTGAAGTAGAGGTGGGCCATCCCGTTTCCGGAGATCATGCAGGCCGCCTTGAAGCCGCTCCGGAAGACAACCTTCGGATAGAAAAGGGTGTCAATCCCGGCCTTCTCGAGGAGACTGTGGAGCTCCAGATGGTTGTCGGTCTTCGAGAGCCCATGGTCGCTGACGATGAAGATGACGGTCTCCTCCCAACCCCCTGTCTTTTTAAGTTGTCTTGTTATCTGCCCGATCGCAAGGTCGAGATCGATATAGGATTGGACCGTTTCTGGATGAAAGGGACTGGAGAGATGAGAATGTTCGTCGATCCCGGGGAAGACGACAAACAGGAATTCGGGTCGGTCCTTGAGCGCCGCGAGCGTCTTCTCGCCCGCCGCCTTGTCGACAAGCCTCCAGTGGTCTGTCAGGTGTGCGTAATACCAGTGCCAGATCCGCGAGAACCAGGTCGGGTTGGAACGCGCCCCGCGGGAAACCGAGTTGAAGATGTTCCGTGAATTTGGAATCAGATCAAACAGGGTCGGAATATCCGCCCGCATATCGTGCGTAATAAAAAAGGTCTCAGCCCCGACATAGCTTCTGAACTTCCTCAACGGTTTTCTGAAGAAAAGAGGCTTCGCATATTCTTTCCTGTCAAACCACCGGATTCCGGGGACATTGCAGGTGCCCGGGTAACAGCCGGTCAGATACGGCATGTAGGCGGGGCCTGTTGTGGAGGGGAAGGCGGTAACACCTTTATAAAGGTGGGGGAGGGCCTCCGCGATATGCGGTAGCCTCCCCTGCGAGATCAGTTCCCGAAAAAGATCCCAGCGGGCGCCGTCCGCAAGGATCATCAGGACGCGGTTCGGGAGCATCCCCCTATTCCTTTCGCCGGCGGGGGTGGGGGGGGCTCGCCCCGTTGGGGTGGCTCTGCCGGTCGGATGATCCCCTCCTTTTCCTCAAGCTCTTTCAGCTTTGAGTCCATCCTCCGGATCAGGTCCGGGTATCCGTGCTGGCGGATGATCGAATCGAACTGGTATTTGTAGTTCTCAACGAGACTCGCCTCGTCGACAATCACGTCAAAGATCTTCCAGAGTCCGCCAATGCTTTTGACCTTGTAGTTCAGCCCGATCTTCAGCTGCTCCGAGGGGATATGGACAAAGGTCAGCGCGATCCCGACCGATTTTTCGGGATTCAGAAATCGATCCCCCTCGTACGAGAGGTAATAGTGGGACTTTGTCCCCTTTTTTCCGCCGCCCCCCTGCTCCTTTGAGAAGATCGCCTTTTTTTCAAGAAGACGGGTCATCAGGTCAATGAAATGCTCCCTTTCCTTTCGGCTCAGTGTCGTCCAATGCCTGTCCAGCGCGAGGCGGCAGAGCTCCGCGATATCGAAGGTTCCATGCAGGACCTTCTTTTTGAGATTGGCGTTGAAGGCCCGGTCCTCGTCGGTCTTCGGCCGGAGAATGTAACTATCGAGCATGTCATCCAGCTCCTGGATCGCCCGTGTCGGGGACCCTTCCGGCGCGTAACTTTTGACCTTTGCCGCCAGAGTGGTTGTGAGTAGCAAGAGCGTGATCAGGGAAACGAATTTCATTGAGGGGTCCTCCCGGTTTTGTGATCCAGCGTGGCGATCGCCACATTATAGTTAAAGACCGCTTCAAAAAACTTGCCGCGCGCCTCCAGAAAAGACTGCAGTGCCTCAATGAGGTCCTTCGCCTCGGCGAGGCCGATGTCGTAGTTGCTCTGCGTGAGAAACAGGAGCTGGCGCGAGAGTTTCTCCGCCTCCTCCGTCCTCTCGATCTCCTGCTCGATATTCTTCGCATTCAGATAAGCCTCTTTGACCTCCAAGATCGCACCGTCGCGCGCGAGCTCCCTCTGGATCTTCGTCTTGAAGAGCTCGCTACGGGCCTGCCGGATCCTGGAGGCGGTTGCGTGGAAATCGAACTGGCCTGCGAGCCGGAGACCGAACCCGGCCCGGGTGAAATTCAATGGATCGCTGAAGTCATCGGTTGTCGTGATCCCGGTCACATCGGGTGTCCTCCCCATTTCAAAGAACGCCCCGACACCGAGGTTTGGGAACGGCAGCAGTTTCTCCAGAGCCGCTCTTTGCGAACGAACCTCCGTCAGGATGTCGAGCTGTTTCAGATCCCTCCGGTCGTGGAGCGCCGCCTCCCTGTATTTTTCAAAGGGGGCCACCCTTTTTGAGACCTGTCGGAGCCGGTCGGAGGCGATCTCAAACCGGACGCTGGGACCAACGTCGATCAGGATCCGGAGCGCCTCCTTTGCCATGATCTCCTTCTTGTCGATCTCTTCCATCCGTCGTTCCAGTTCGGCCCGGAAGAGCTTCATCTTGAGGAGGGCGGTCGGATCACCGCCTCCGCGTGTCTCCCTCTTCTCGATCTGTTTTGCCAGTTCGTCGCGCGCCGTCTTGATCAGTCGACGGACCTCGCGGGCGAGCAGCACTCCATAGTAGAGTTGGGAGACCTTGAGCGCCAGTTCCGTCTTCTTCCCCTCTTTTTTCTCCTTTTCCGCGCGGATACCGAGTGAGGCGAGCTCCCTCCCCTTGTTTACCTTTCCGAATGTCTGGAGCGGGACGCCAAGACCGAGTTTGAGCTTGTTGAAGACGGTCAGTTCGCCGGAGAAGAAACTATCGACCGCCCGTGAAACATCCTTGGGGGCCGGACCGACATTATATTCGTACTCGAGCACCGGATAGCCGATCTTATGGACCTCGTCCTCCTTCTCCTGTGCGGTCTGGATCTCCTGGTCGATCACGAGGAGTTCCCGGTTGGAGGTGATGGTGCGCTGAATACATTGCTCCAGATTGAGGACAACCGACTCGCTTGGAGTTAGTTGCCCCAACGGGGTTGGCCCCCAGAGTCCGTTTGCCTTTTTCTCGGCGGGAGAGTCCTCTTCTTCCGCCCAGGCCGGTACCGGGACGATCAACAGGATCACAAGGAATAAGGCGATCGGACGCATGAAGCTGAAGATCTATTCAAGGAAGCCCGGATAGGCAAGCATTTATCCGCTGCAAGGGGGGAGCTCTTCCGGCGATTCTTCGATTTCCTGGGGGACTGCCGGCTGGCCCTCGAGGTAGAATCCCATCCCGACCTGGATCGATCCTTCCAGGAGAATCCCATCGCCCGTGCGACAGTCGGGGCCGGTGCAACAGTCGGTAGGGGCGATCTCGGTGACAGTCCCTTCCTGAGGTCTGGCGACCCCCTCCTGACGGCATTGGAGGCCTCCCCTCAGGATGAGGAATCGCATATCAGAAAACGTCGGGATCACCGCGCCGGTCGCCGAGACCCCCTCAACAGAGGCCCCCTCACGGAATACCTCCAGAGGCAAGGGTGAATCGTCAGCCTTCTCGAAATCATCGGTCGCCCGGAGATCGATATCGATGTCGACAAGATTGGGATTGTCCTGCCGGCGTGTCAGTGTCGTCCGCGCATACCAGACGTACCGCATCGCCTCCGCCTCGGCGTCGGTCAGGACCCCGGCGCCGACCATCATCGAGGCGGGACAGTCGAAGAGGTCCGCTGCGGGGTCGTAGAAGCAGTAGTCGTGGGCGGTCGCATTCGGATCGGTCCGTTTCTGATAGAGCTCCTCAAAGAGGCCACAGGTGGCAAAGTGTTCGTTGGTCTGGCAGATCGTGCTGCGGAGTGGGTTTGACAGGAACGGCGGCTCGCTCGCATATCCCAGACGCCAGTTCGAGACGACGGTATTTGCATCTGCCTGAACCGATGACCCAGGCCTCTCGGCATGGAGAAAGAGGCTGCCGCTCTCCGGTTGCCTCGGAAACCGGGCCGATTCAGGGATTGGGGCCTGAGAAGAGAGTCCGTTTACGACGACATGGAACAGCATCTCACCGTGTCTTGGGAGCCAGGGGGCGATCGGGTCCTCCTCGTCACGGCAGGCAGGGCCTCGAAGCGAAGTTCTCCGGAACTTCTCGGCACCGCAGGCGGCGAGCAGCAGGAGTGATGTGAGAATCAGTCTTATCGGATGCATCGTCCCCTCCGATTTTTGAAACAGAGACCGGTCCCTAGCTCCAGATAGCGTGGCGATCCGAAGGAGGAGGGGAAGTCTTCATCCGTCTCTTCTTCGGGGTCGGCCCCGGTCGATTCGAGGACCAGGTCCTCGACCTCGAGTCCATGGATTCCAAATTGCTGAAGATCAAGATCCTCCCAGAGATCGTCGAGGGAGCTTCCCTCCTGGCAGAGGTTTGGGTCGCCGGGGTAACGGGCGCAATACTGTGAGATCGGGGCCATCAGCGGGATATCGAAAGAGATCGATCGGGAGGAGTTGGCGACATAATCACCGAGGATCGTGTTCATGTTTCCCTTAAAGGTGGAGACCATCCCCTTGCTCCCGGTTGAGAGGTCGTCGGTGTCACGGATCATCGTGTTGTTCTGGACCATCGAGACATTGAGGTACGACCGCTCCTTGTCCAAAACGACCTCCGGTCCCGAGAAGGTCCCAAAGAGGCCTCCTCGAAGTGAGAGCCTCCCATCGGAGGCGAGATCGAACGTCAGCTTCAGGAAGAGGCGGCCATTTGTCTTGAGCCTCATGATCGGAAGCGGGTTATGATTGGGTACCCGGCAGCCGGGGTTCACCCCCGGCTGGTACCGGCACCAGTCCTCAGTCTCGACAGGGAGGTCCCAGGCGTCGTCCCAGACGCTACCGTCACCATCCTGGTCAATCGGCTGACCGAAGGCCCCTTTGTAGATCCACATTTCAGCGTCGCGGAGCCCGATCTCCACCTCGGCCGTGATCGTGGAGGGGCGACTCGAATCGCCGCCGCCGACCGCAGAGGGTGAAAGATCGACGATCCGGACTGTCGCGGGGGCAAGCGGGCTCAACTTTGTCCGGATCACAACCGGCGAATCGGTCGGGATCCCCGGGATCACCGATTCCCCGCCTTGGGCCCCGGCCCCGATCATCGTCCCGATATCGAGGGGGAACGGAAAGCATCTCCAATCGTCGGTCGGTGTCGGGTCAGGATCGACCGGGTCGGGATCCTCCTCCGTAGGAGGGGGGATCGGCGGATCGACATTGACCTGATCCTCGTCGAGACAATCCGATCCCCCGATGCTCGGGGTCGCCAGCCCCAGTTCCCGGATCTTCGATACGGAGATATCCATAAAATCAGGCACTGACGTGCTTAGATCCGACATCAAGAGATTGGATGAGAAGAGGAGCGAATTAATGAATTCCTCCGACAGGGCAAGATTCAGTTCGCCCCCGAGGTAGGAGGCCTCCGTCGCCGGGTCTGTCGGGTTTTCCGAATCCCAGTTCCGTAGAGGTCCCAACTGGTTTGACAGAACGGAGAGTGGAACGCCCGGCAGGAGTTGACGAACCCTTTCGCGGATGAAATTCGCAGCGGAGGGGCTTGGCCCCGAGGGGGTTACCCCTTCCTCAACCAGACCGGCCGGGGCGATCAGGATCGGGAGCTTTGCAAAGATGCCGATTGGATTGATCGTGATCTCCCCTGCGGCAATATCGGAGAACGTCTCCATCGCCGCCTCATTTCCCATAATTGAAATCCGAGCCGCCTCGCCGACCGGTTCGTTCCGGAGCTCCTCCAGCCGGTTCCGCAGCTCCCTCGGGAGCTGGAACAGGACCAGCTCCTCCAGGATGAACTGGACCTGCTGATCAAGGCTCTGGTTCAGACAGCTCTCGTTCAGTCCGAGGCTGTTCTCCCTCTCGTTGAACCAGGCGGCGCTCTCGCACGCCTCGCGGCCGATCAGCCGGCCCGGTTCCCCGTTGAAATGGGTCAGCGCCTCGCTTCGGTCGCAGTCGAGCTCCACCGCAAATCCCGCCTCGTTACCGACGAGGCCGACGGCGGGGGTCTCTGCGGTCGCGTTGGTGACCGAGATCACAAGGCGATTGTTCACGCGCGAGAAAGTGATCAGGAGGTCAACTATCAGCTCGGTTGTTGTCAGACGGATCGGGATGATCTTTCCCGGCTCCGAGGTAGACTGGAGCACCGGATCCGGCAGGATCTCTCCCGGGAAATCGTTTGAGATCGGGAGACCTTCATCCGGAAACTCAAAATTAGGCTGGCCGTCGTGATCCCCGTCGGTCCCCTCGATAAAGAAGTCGTCGAACAGATCACCATTTTCGGAGGTGTTGATGGTAAAGATCTCACCTTTCCCCCGGAGGTCGTTCACCGCCACGGTCAGTTTGATACGGTTCCCGGTCAGGAGTTGGAGGCGGCGGATCTCGATCGATTCATAGAATGCCGGCTCGTCCGGGTCCTCCGGATAGAGCTGGATCGCCCGGAGATATTCCTCGGAGTAGGCGTCGTCGCAGCCGGAGTCCTCACGAAGCGTCTCGATCTCCTCAGGAGAGAGGATCTTCGGGATCATCATCTTTGGAAGTTCCCCCTTCATCTTGTCTGAATTGAGAACTCGCAGGAGGAGCGTCTTCATCTCACCGGTCACGTAGCTTGACGGGAGGAACAGGGAGACGGCGTTCGGTGTCGCCGCAACCTGCGGTGCGAGCGTCCCGCCGGCACCCGAGGCAAGCGAGCGGATCTGACCGTAGCCGAACGAATGCCCCTCCTCCGTGATGTTCCCCAGGAGGTCCCGGGCCTTGATTGTAAAGGTGTTGATCGGGAATCGAAGTGAGTCCAGGTGATAAACGTAGTGAACCGTTCCGTTCGCATCTGTCCGTTGGGTCATCGGCCGGAAACGGGCCTCTCCTCCCAGTGTCTCGTTATTTTTCTGGATGCAGACCGGATCCTGATCGGCGCAGAGGGTCCGGAACCAGCGGCTTCTCCAGCGCCTTGGGACAGGGAGCTCGTCCGGTTCCTCGCCGCAGACGGTCACGTCAACGATCACGTAAGGAAGCCGCCTGGTCAGTGAGAGGCCGTCCATATTCTGGATCTGTCTCTGCAGGGTCAGCACGCCTTCGGCATTCTCGGCCATCGCCTCGTAGTAACGGACGCAGAGGTTCGGCCCCTTGATGTCGTTCCGGATCGGATCGACCTCGATCACGTTCCCACGGGCGCTTGTCGTCAAGGCGTTGTCGACCTCGATCGTCAGCTGGTTCTCGCCGTGTCCGAGCGGGACGTTCACGATATGTCCGTTGGCACAGCTGCCGGAACTCTCCCGCGGCGCCTCAGCCGTCGTCTGGATCGTCTCATTCACGATCGTCTTCCTGAACTGCGGATTTCCCAAAAAGCGTTCCGCGGTGTCTGTGATCCGGTTTGTGACCGTGAAGGTCAGGTCCGAACCGGCTGAAGAGGTTTCAGAGGCCGCCTTCAGGCAGAGATTCGCCTTGTTCGTGGCGATCGGGCCGGTTATCTCCGCACGAAGGTGTCGATCCGGCCCTCGTCCCCCGTCGGGCAACGGTTCCGTCGAGGCGACGACCGGATAGAGCGGATTGCCGGCCGAGGTTGCCTCAATCGAGGCGAGTGTGAAGTCGGGACGGCCGATCCGGGTCACCTCCCGGACATGCGGCGCTATCTCAGTGACAGGCTGGCTCTCATCTCCCCGAAATGAGGCGTGCAGGATCACCTGAAAGACACCCTCCCGCGCGAGGTCCGGTTCGGGGCCGCCGGCGCCGGAGGGGATCCGGAAACTCCCGTCGGTCGGGTCGATCTCGTCCCAGGTGATCTGCTCGACAAAATCGTGGACGCTGTTCGGGTCATCCGGATACGAGACCGCAATGACCAGTTCGATCAGCGACTCGACATCCCGATACTCCCGGAGTTTTCCCAAAATGCAGAGGTCGCCTCCGGCGATGTTTTGTCCCGCCACCGGCTCGACCAGACAGACCTTGCCGCCGATGTAGTTCGCCTCGGCATCGCACGACGGATCGACCGCGAGGGCGCAGTCGCAGAGCGCGGTCCCCGCCTCCAGCCCTTCCGTCGGCTCGGAGCAGGAGAGGGCCCAGAGATCAGGCGCGAGGCCGATCAGAAAGAAGGTTGCAACAAATGGGAGACCTCTTCTCATTCTATTTCCACCTTCAGGATCACATACATCATCTTATCCTGCGCCCGCGGCTCGGTGCTCCTCAGCCGCCCGACCCCCGCAAGGTCAAAATTCAGAGGCCCCGGCGTCACACCATCAAAGGTCTCCGTCGTATCCTCGTTCAGTATCTCGCCTGTCGCGCTCCTCAGTCGGAGCCTCCTTCCGTGCAACTCTCGTGGGTCGGCGCAGTGAGAACCAACGTAGAGTGAGAGGGGGTTGACTCCGCCAAGCCCCATCAGGTTCCTGTCAAAGAGGAGATCCGAAAGGGTCGGTTGATGGACCAGTCTCTGGGAGAGGGCATCCCGATTCGGCACAAAATCGGCGGTGACGCACTCGGTAGTCAGCGCCAGCTGGAGCGTCGTGTCGATATCGACATGGTTTGGGTCTGCCGGGACATCGGGCGCAAAGAGCCGGATGGCGAGGTTCGGGAATGAGATCTCGCCGGTGACCGGGTCAAAGAGGCCGGTCGCCGCAAACCGTTTGACCGGCTCCCCCGTGACCGGGTCGGGGACCGTGCTGTTCAAAAACAGATCCATACAATCGCCGACGGTCGTCTCCTGGGGATTCAGCGTATCTGTTGTAGAGACGGGTCCTTGCACGATCGCCGGGAGCCCGCCGGAGCAGGTCGAGCCTTGGCCGACGATCCCCCAGTCCGCCATATAAAGGTAGAAATAGCCGCAGTTCCGGATGCTGTCTGGGGCCTGCTGGCACTGGATCCGGTATTCCATCTCCACCGGCTGGGACCCTTGAGAGTTGAACAGGCGGACTCCCCTGAAGCGTGGGTCTTGTGTCGAGAGCGGCTGATCAAAGTTGGCATCGATCGGGCTGAAGATCGGATTCATCCGTGCCGTCCCCCTTTCCGGATCGAGGTCGATCGCCTGGCTCAGGTGGAAGGTTTCCTGATAGGTGTTGAAATCACCGGAGCGGGACCGTTCCACGATTCCATGGGTCGTCGTCGAGGCGATCCGCGACCTCTGGAGTGACGAGGCGAAAAAGTCATTCAGCCCCGAGATCATCCGGTGGATGATCAGGTTCCGGGGCCCTTCGGGCGCGCCATTTGCGCCAAGGAGATCGAAGCAGACCCCTGGAGGACATT
>CAYWRF010000064.1:0-10036 GCA_964460495.1 uncultured Pseudomonadota bacterium
CATACCGCTGCAGGGCATCATCCCGCCGGATTGAGAACTCCTTGACCCGTTTCCGGATCTTTTCAAAATCCTCCCCCTCCAGCGCGATTTCGGCCTTTTCGATCCGCAACCGGACCTCCCGGAGCGGGACCTCGGCCATGGCATCCCCCTCCGCCAGGTTTTTCCTTGCCTGTTCCAGCTCCGTTTCAGCTTTTTGGAGTTCCAGTCGATTGAACTCCCACTGGTAACCCTTCCAACTGCGCCGGGAGATAAATTCGTCGGCAACCGCCCAGACAGAGACAAGGAAAAAGAGGGTGCCGAGGACAAAAAAGAGCCCCGAATAGGATTTCGCTTCGATCGGGTCTGTTTCTTTTGCAGCCATTTTTTAGATATTGATTCCAACCCACGGGAGGACGCAGACGTACTTGATGTTCAGGGTCCATCTCAAGACCATCTTGATCGGCAACGCCATCATCGTCAAAAACAGGAAGGCGATGATCCCGTACCGGACCGCCCCGAGCTCCTGAAGCATCGCGAGCTTTTTTCTTTCCTTAAGGTAAAAAAGCGCCCCCAGGGAATAGTACCCCCCGATCAAACCGAGACCGAACAGCGCCCCCCAGACCGGGCTCCTCAGGAAATCAAGGCCGAAGGTCTGCGCGACCCAGAGGTTCAAATCCACATTCGTCAGGGCGCTGACCTTGTGCGGATCCCAGACCTCCCATGGGGCAAAGAAATTCCAGCCGGGCCCTCGAAGGAAGACACCGACAATAATCAGGAAGATCCAGAGGACAAGAAAACCGAAACTGTAAATCGAGACCGCAAATCGCCTCTCCCGAAAGGTATAGTACCCGGCCCCCTTCGGATTGATGTCGACATACGGAATGATCATCAGCCCGACGATGATCAGGCTTGGCAGGACGACACCGGCGATCCACGGATCAAAGTAGACCAGCATCTCCTGCAATCCCAGAAAGTACCAGGGGGCCTTCGAGGGATTCGGCGTCCTGGACGGATTTGCCGGCTCCTCCAGCGGGGCATCAATCACGATCGACCAGATCGTTATCAGGATCAAAGAGACCAGACCGACCAGAAACTCGACGCGGACGAGATGCGGCCAGCAGTGAATCTTGTCGGGATTCAGCGATGAGGCAGGGATGATTTTGTCTTCGGATTTGTGTGGTTCAGTTGCCACCCTCGCCCTCCAATAATCTTAAAGGACTTACATCCCCTCTCCCGTATACGGGAGAGGGGCCAGGGGTGAGGGCTAAAGCGGCCCCGAAATCCCCCCATCCTTTCTCACCCTCCAAAAATGTACAATCATCAAGACAGCAGCAGCAATCGGGATAAAAATACAGTGCAGGACATAGAAACGGAGCAGCGTCGGCGCCCCGACGATCGTCCCCCCCGTCAAGAGAGAACGGGCATCGTAACGGGGCGTCACCACACCGGTCAGTTGTTGCATCTGTTCCGCAAAGGGGCCTTCATGACCGAGGAGCGGCGTTGCGCGTGCCATGTTGGTTCCGACCGTCACCGCCCAAATCGAAAGTTGATCCCACGGCAGAAGGTAACCGGTAAAAGAGAGCAGAAAGGTCAAGACCAGGAGAAGGACACCGACGATCCAGTTGAACTCACGTGGCGGTTTGTAGGAGCCGGTCAGAAAGACCCGAAACATATGGAGCATGACAAGAATGACCATCCCGTGGGCGGCCCACCGATGCATGTTTCTCATGATCATCCCGAACGGGACATCAAACTGGAGGTACTTCATGTCGACAAACGCATACTCGGCGACCGGCCGATAGTAGAACATCAGGATCACGCCGGTGACGGTCAGGATCAGAAAGAAGAGAAAGGTGAGACCACCCGCGCACCAGGTGTAGGAGATCTTGATCCCGTGACGCCGCACCTTTGAGGGGTGGAGGTGAAGGAAGACATTGGAGGCGGTCATCAGGACCCGATTTCTCGGGGTATCCTTGTATCCGTGACGGAAGATCGATTTCCAGACGTACGACTCCACAATCGCCTTACGAAGCTCTTCGTACCTCGCCTTCAGGTGAATTAGATTCATAGTCAACAAGCCTGAAAAATGATGTCGAGAAAGGTCCCAGATGCAAGGCGCCCGACGAGGCCCGACTGAGGCGTACTTGAGCGGTACGCCGCAGGGAGTGGCCGAGGAGGGCAACGCAGAAGATGGGCCTTTATCGGCATCATAACATCACAAACGATTCCGGGTCCTCCCACTGCCCCTTCTCATACAAAAATTTCCTGCCTTTATCGACCACCAGATTCCCCTCTTCATCCAGACGGATTGCGAGACGTTCCAAAGGACGGGGGGCCGGTCCCTCGAAATTGACGCCGGCCTTTGTAAATCCGCTCCCATGACAGGGACATTTGAACTTCCCTTCAAGCGGAAGCCAGCGGGGGGTGCATCCGAGGTGGGTACAGATCGCCTGGATTGCGACAATTTTTCCATCCCCGCGAGAGATCCAGACCCTCTGCTCCTCCTTGAAGATCTCACTTACCTCCCCCTCGACGTAGTCGGTCACCTTTCCCGCCTTGAAGATCGGCGAAGGCTCAAAGAGGACGCGGGGAAAGAGAAAACGGACAAAACCAAGAAGGCCGAGACCGATCGCCGAGAGGAACGCCCCCCAGCCGGCAAAGCCGAAGAACTCGCGACGCGTCCAGAGGTTTCTCTCCTCCCTTTTGGGGGCAACCGTCTCGCTGCCTGGAATGGTGGTCTGCATGCTAACCCTCTAAAAAGAGAGCAACTTTTAACAGCATGCGTCATGTTGTCAAGCGATTTGCGGCCACTCGATCGATCTGTCTTGCCGAAACCAGGTCATTTGACGTTTCGCATACTGGCGCGTGCGGATCTTGATCCAGTCGATCGCCTTCTCACGGGAAAGATTCCCAAGGAGAAAGGAAACGAGCTCCCGGTACCCGATGATCTTGAGGGCGGGCGCCTCGGGGCCCCACTGTTTGAGTAATCTCTGAACCTCGTCAATCCAGCCGGCGGCAATCATCCGGTCAATTCTCTGATCGATTCGTTTGCAGAGCTCGGCGCGCGGGAGGGTGAGGCCGAGTTTTGTCAGACCGGTCGGACCGGTCCGACCGGTCTGACTTTCTTTCCAAAACCCCGAAATCGGCCTCCCGGTCAGCTCGTACACCTCCAGCGCCCGGATGATTCGCTGGCGGTTGTAACCGTCCATTTTAGATGCAGCGATTGGGTCAATTTTTTTCAGTTGATTATGAAGAGCCTCAATCCCCTCTTCTTTGATCCTCTCCTCAAGCCTTTTTCGGATCTCCGGATCGGCCCCGGGGCCTTCAAAGATCCCCTCCTCCAATACCTTTATATAGAGGCCGGTCCCCCCGACAATAAAAACCGTTCTTCGACGCCTCTGAATCTCGTCGATTTTTTCCAGCGCCAATTTTCTGAAATCAGAGGCATTAAAGCGTTCGGCAGGATTAAGGATGTCAATCAGATGAAAAGGGATCCCCTTACGCTCCTCACGGTTCGGCTTCGCCGTCCCGATGTCGAGCCCCCAATAGATCTGCCCCGAATCGGCGCTGATGATCTCGGCGTTTTCCTTGAGGGCCCGCTCGATGGCGTAGGCGGTCTTGCCAACAGCGGTGGGACCGCAGATGATGGTGATGGAGTCCATCTCGATGGAAATAACACGGCGAGCTTCAGGCGGCATCAATATACTTCGGAAGAATGTTGCCCCGACATCATCATGAGGCTCAAACTCGCAACCGCACCTTGTGGACTACAACGCAAGGCAGTCTTAATCGCAACAAGAACAGCGAGGATCCCGCCACCAACCGCTATGCGCGCGGCTTGTTTCTTTTTTTTATTTGACTAACTTGGCCTAATATAGCTAAATATGGCTATGATTAGCGTCAAGATAGGAGAATTACGAAATAAATTAAGTAGTTATCTCAAGAGGGTTCGGCAAGGGAAAGAGGTTATTATAACCGATCGGGAGACGCCGATCGGCAAGATCGTTCCCTACCGGAAAGACCTGGAAGATTTTCAGATTATTGAACCACTAGATGGTTATGAAGGACTCGCCAAACTCGACTTTCCTGATTTGCCCACAAAGATTGACCCGGTTGACATTCTTCTGCAGGACAGGCGAAGGCGGTGAATTGTTATCTCGATAGTTCCGTTGTTTTAAGAAAGGTTCTTCATCAATCAGAAACTCTCCGAGAATGGCCCTCCATCAAGAGTGGCCATTCAAGTCGCCTGCTTCAATTAGAGTGTTTGAGGACTCTGGACCGTTTAAGACTGCTCTCCGATTTGACGGACGAATACTTGGCAGAGTCCCGAACACGCTTTTTTGAACTCATTCGCAAAATCGGAATTCTGCCTGTTTCCGATACGGTCATCAAGAGAGCGGAAGAAGCGTTCTCTGCTCCCTTAGGATCACTGGATGCGATCCATCTGACAACAGCGATCCTGCTCCGTGAGCGTCACGGCCGCGATTTCATCTTTGCAACTCATGACAAAGAACTTGCGCTCGCGGCCCGTGCTCAGGGTTTTCAGGTCATCGGGGTTTAAATCCGCCGCTTAAACCACTTCTCAATCTCACTAAAAGGGATTTCTACCTTGGTGGGGCGGCCATGGGCACAACTGTAGGAACGATCGGTTTTTTCCATTTCGTCGATCAGGGCTCCGATCTCTTCGTGGGTCAGGGTCTCTCCCGCCCGGATTTGACGGTGACAGGCGATCGTCTCCAGGACCTCGTGGATCTTTTCCTCCAGTGGACCCAGTTTCCCAAAGGACTGAAGCTCATCCACCAGATCGACCAGAAGTTTTACACAATCCTCCCCTGCCAGCAGCGCCGGGACGGCACGCAGGATGAAACTTGAGCGGCCAAACGGCTCCACCTCCAGACCGAATTTCTGGAGATCGGCGAGATACATCTTCAGGATCTCAGCCTCGGACGGTTTCATCTCGAATGTTTCGGGAATCAACAGGGCCTGGCGTGATACCCCGCCGGTTTCATACTGCCTCTTCAGTTTCTCAAATCCGATCCGTTCATGCGCGGCGTGCTGGTCAATCAGAATCAGTTTGTCCGGAGTTTCACAAAGAAGATAGGTGGAGTGAACCTGACCAATGATCTTTAAATAAGGACTGGTGAGGGACATTTCTCCAATTTCCTGCGAAACTCGCGCGTCATTATCGGACGATTTTCCTCCGGTCCAGGGCTTCCCTGCGGAAAATCGTCCGGTTTCAATGTGGCGCTCAGACAGGTTCTCGGGAATTTCCGAAACATTCCTCACCAGTCCTGATGCAACATTCTCGCACAGAACTGCTCTCACCCCCTCTTTCACCAGATCATGCACGAGACTCGCCTGCGCAAACCGCACCTCCGACTTGGTCGGGTGGACGTTGACGTCGACAAGTTCGGGAGGGACGGAGAGATAAAGGAAGACCCACGGATACCGGTGCTTCATCAGCAGGTTCTCATAGGCGGATAGGACCGCGTGGGTCAGCGTCCGGTCCCGAACAAACCGCCCGTTCACAAAAAAATAAAGACTCTTCGCCGTGGAAGAGGTCATCTGATGACCGGCAACAAGACCGACCATCTCCAATGGCAACCGCGGGCAGGAGATCTCCCGGAGTGAGTCCCGGAGTTCTGATCCGAAGAGGTCGCCAATCCGGTCCCGACAGTGAATTTGCGGCGGCGAATGGATCTCGTCATCGAGGGCAAAACCGACCTCGGGATGAGAAAGGGCCAACGCCTCAACCAAATTGGAGATATGGGAATACTCGGTTTCTCTCGATTTCAGGAACTTGAGACGGGCCGGGGTATTGTAAAAAAGATTCCGGATCGTGATGGAGGTCCCCCGGTTCCGGCCACAGGAGCCCTGTTTCAGAGTCTTTCCCAACGGGGCGAGCCCCCCCTCGATTTCCAAACGGGAGCCCGTTTCGTCATCCTCACACCGCGTCTCGATCTCCATCCAGGAGACCGCGGCAATCGCCGGGAGCGCCTCTCCCCGAAACCCGAGTGTCCCGATCCGGAAGAGGTCTCTCTCATCCCGGATCTTGCTCGTCGCATGCCTTTCAATCGCGATCAGCAGATCCTCACGCCCCATACCGCATCCATCATCGACGACGCGAATCAGTCGCCTCCCCCCCTCCTCCGTTTCGATCCGGATATTTTTGGCTCCGGCGTCAAGCGAGTTCTCCACCAGTTCCTTCACGACCGAGGCCGGTCTCTCGATCACCTCCCCTGCGGCAATTTTGGAGATAAGGGACTCGCTTAACCGATGAACCTTCATCGACGACCACCTATTCGGAAGCCGGTTGCAAGTCAAATTTATCCATACTAGGATCCATCCCCATGCACCCGTTGTTGGATACGCTTGGAAAACTCCTGATAACATTGAGAAATTTTTGGCATAACCTCCTCTACTCCCTTGCCAATCACATCCGGAGCAAGCTGAAGACAACGGGAACCCCTTTCCCACGCCGGAGATCGGAGGTGATTCAATCGATCCTGGATCAACCCGGATTTCGGAAGAGGCTTGAGGAACACTCCAGCGAACACCACCTTCTGCCCGCCCAGGTGGAGGGGCTGGCAAAAACCTACCTCTGGGAGATCGCCGCCGACCTCAACTACCTTTATATCCCCTTTTATGCCACCATCCTGAACTGGGTCTTCAACGCCCTCTTTGAGGGGTTCGTGATTGACGAAAAGAGGCTTGCCGAGTTTCGCGAAATCGCGAAGGGCAAGCCGATCATTTTTGTCCCGAATCACCGGAGCCATCTCGATTACATGATCCTCTCCTACCTTTTTTATGAGAATCGGGTCCCGATGCCCCACGTCTGCGCCGGGACCAACCTCTCCTTCTGGCCGTTGGGGCCTCTCATCCGCAAGGGGGGTGGCTTCTTTGTCCGTCGATCCTACGACGGCAACAATCTTTATGCCGCCTGTGTCCAGGCCTACATTGAGGAGATCCTTTCCGACAAGGTCGTCCTCGAATTCTTCATAGAAGGGAGCCGATCCCGGACCGGAAAGCTCCTTGCACCCCGGATGGGGATCCTCTCCGCGATTGTCCAAGCCTATCTCAACCGGAGGGTCGACGACGCCCTTCTCGTCCCGATCTCACTCACCTACGACCATGTCCTCGAAGAGAACAGCTACTTGCAGGAAAGCGCCGGCAACCCGAAACGGCCTGAGGGAAAACTGGACCTTGTCAGAATCCTCCGTTTCTTGAAGAAACGGACGGGAAAGGTCTACCTCCGGTTCGGGGAGGCGATATCGCTTAAAGGTGCGATCGGCTCCTCGTCGGTCACAGACAAGCGAAAACTGGTGGAGGATCTTGCCTTTCAGTTGACATATGGGATCAACAAGTCGCTGATTGTGACGCCCGCCTCACTCGTCGCTTCGGCAGTCCTCTCTCATCCCAAGAGGGTGATAACGATTGATCAGGTTTCAGCGCGTCTGGATCCCCTGATGAATTATCTGAGATTCAAGGGGTGCCGATTCTCCGAACCGCTGACGCGCTACCCGCTTGCCTCCATCCGCGAGGCGATCAATCTCGCCTGCCATCGGGGGATCTTGAAGGAATACAGGGATGAAGAGGGTCCGTTCTTTTTTATCCCCGAAGAGAAACGCCCCCTCCTCAACTATTACAAGAACGGGGTCCTCCATTTTTTTGTCTCGATCGGTACACTGGCCACGCTCCTGGAAAAGGCCCCATTGGGGTCGGCCCCAATGGGGCAAGCGCCGGGGGGTCGACTCTCGATCTCCCAGATGGAAGAGGACTTCCGGTTCTTTCAAAACCTGTACCGATACGAGTTTCTATTCAGTCGCCGGCAACCTTTAAGAGAACACATTCAAAAAGTAGTCGATTATCTCGTCCGCGAGCAGGTTATCCGGAATGACGACAACGTGTTGGAGATCCGTCCGGACCGCAAGGAGGATCTTCGGAGATTTTCGGTCCTGATCGCCCCCTATCTGGAGGGGTATCGTGTTGTCCTTGAGGCGCTCCCCTCTTTCCGATCCCATCCGTGGGAGAAAAAGGAGCTGATCCGATCGCTTCTCCACAAGGGGCATATGATGTACCTTAAGGAGAAGATCCGGTACCCGGAGGCGATCTCTAACTTCCTTTTTGAAAATGCCCTGAGATCATTCAAGGAATTCGGGTTGATCCAGGAGCAGGTGAAGACGATCGGGAGGTCCCAATCAACCTTTTTTCAGTCAACGAATGAAGTCTCTGATACTGTTAAGGAAAAACTATTGTGGCTTCTTCAACAGTAGGTGACAATACCTATATGGTCACAACATTTACACAGATGTGGATAAGTTTTTACAAAATTGCATAATTTATGGGCACTTTTAGGCAACCGATTGGAATAAAAAAGAAAAAATGATTATCAGGGGATCATCTCAACAAGCTTTCCAACAATAACTGTGGATGAAGAGACTGGGGGGGGAGATATGACAGAGGCCTACATCATTGATGCGGTCAGGACACCTCGCGGAAAGAGAAACGGCAGTCTTTCCCAAACGCATCCGATCGATCTCGCAGCAATCCCGATCAAAGAGATCGTGAGGAGAAACAAAATAGATCCCCACAGGATTGATGAGGTGATCTACGGGTGCGTGAGTCAAAGGGACGAGCAGGACAACGTGATCGCCCGTGAGGCGGTGCTGGCAGCCGGACTCCCTGTGGAAGTAGCCGGATATACGGTGAACCGTTTCTGCGGTTCCGGATTGACCGCGGTCCATGCCGCGGCCCACGCCTGTATGGCAGGGCAAGAAGAGCTGATCGTTGCCGGCGGTGTGGAGCATATGACGCGTGTCCCGATGGCGATCGAGTTCAAGATGGAGGGGTCGCTCCTTTATCAACGTCATCCTGACCTTGTGCCGCAGGGGATCTCGGCCGAGATGATCGCCGACAAATACGGTTTTTCCCGCAGGGGGCTTGATGAATTTTCTGTCGAGTCCCAGAAAAGGGCGGCAAGGGCCTGGGAAGAGAGACGCTTCGACAAGTCGATTGTACCGGTTGGTTCACTCACCAAGGACGAGCATATGAGACCCCAGACCACTGTGGAGGGGCTGGCGAATCTGAAACCCTCTTTCAAACCGGATGGGAAGATCCATGCCGGCAATTCATCGGGAATCGTTGATGGGGCGGCGGCTGTCCTGATTGCCTCTGAAAAAGGGCTTAGTCAATCAGGGCTTAAGGCGAGGGGGAAAATCATTGCAACCGCCCAGATCGGGGATGATCCGGTGATCATGCTGTTGGGCCCGATCCCCTGCACCCGAAAGGTTTTACAAAAGGCGGGACTGAAATTGAAACAGATCGATCTCTACGAGGTGAACGAGGCGTTCGCGCCGGTGCCGATGGCGTGGCTCCATGATCTTAAAGACGAGGGCGCTACCTGGGATAGGTTGAACGTTAACGGCGGTGCCATTGCCTTGGGTCATCCGATCGGCGCGACCGGCGCGATGCTGGTCGGCACCATCCTCGATGAATTGGAGAGAACAGACAAGCGTTACGGACTCGTCACCCTCTGTACCGGCCTCGGGATGGCTGTTGCCGCTGTTATTGAAAGGATCTGAGATCACGGCGAAGCGCTCGCCAGAGACCAAAAGAGAGGATCAGGATCAACCAGAAGATACGGTCATCCCAGGTGAGGGTCGAATTCATTGCATAGCAGCCACCGCAGGCTGCTGTGGCCCCGGTTGCCGAAGCCCCGGTCTCCTCAGCATCCCCCTGCTCATTCGCCTCCTCCCCCGCCTCCTCGCCAGTGAGTCCGAGAAGATTACCGTTCCCCACAACGACATAATCGGTCAGGTGATCCTGCTCGTAAGTTATCTTGCAGGATGAGCCCGATTCCCCCTGATCGATCACGGCCGTCTCAACCACGTTGTAGGCCCCCGCGGAGTCGTCAAAATAGGCCATCTCAATGCTGTCCAGGGATTGACCCAGATTCTCGACCTGCTTCTGATTGCACGGGACAACAAAGGAACAGTTGCCGGCCAGCTGGACGATCGGGGCATTGTTTTCATCGAGACAGTTTACGCTGTATCGATAG
>CAYWRF010000065.1:0-10031 GCA_964460495.1 uncultured Pseudomonadota bacterium
CAAGGCCGATGCCTGCGAGATCTACACCGATGTGGATGGGGTCTACACCGCCGATCCGCGAATCTGCCCCGAATCGAGGCTGCTCCGGAGGATCACCTATGAAGAGATGCTGGAACTCGCCTCTTCAGGGGCCAAGGTGCTCCAGAGCCGCTCCGTCGAGCTGGCAGCCAAATATCATGTCCCGCTCTGGGTCAAGTCGTCTTTTTCCGATACAAAGGAGGGTACGCTTGTGAATGAACAGGGTCTTGAGGGGTTGATCGTCTCGGGGGTCGCACACGACAAGAGCGAGGCAAAGGTCGCCGTGCGGCGTCTGGCTGACCGGCCAGGGGTTGCGGCAAAACTCTTTCAGCCTGTCGCAGAGGCGAACATCAATGTCGACATGATCGTTCAGAACATCAGTGAGGACGGATTTACCGATCTGACCTTTACCGTCCCGCGTGCCGACTTGAAGAGGGCCCTTCGGATTGTCCAGGAGACGGCGGCCGGGATCGGGGCGAAGAATGTGGAGGCGGATGAGAAGATCGCGAAGGTCTCGGTCGTCGGGGTCGGGATGAAGTCGCATGCCGGGGTTGCGGCCCGGATGTTCACCTCCTTGGCCGAGGCGGGAATCAATATCCAGATGATCTCCACCTCCGAGATCAAGATCTCCGTCGTGATCCGGGAAAGCGAAATGGAAAAGGCGGTTCGGGTCCTCCACAAGGCCTTTGAACTCGAAAAGGGGACATGAAAAAGACGGTTCAACTGTACGACACCACCCTCCGGGATGGAACGCAGGGGGAGAATATTTCCTTTTCCGTCGACGACAAGATCCGGATCGCCCGGAGACTGGAGGAGATCGGGATCTCCTTTATAGAGGGGGGGTGGCCCGGTTCCAATCCGAAGGATGATCAGTTTTTCAAAAGGGCGCGGGGTGGACGGGGGCTTGGGCTCCGGCGGGCAAGGCTTGTCGCCTTTGGCAGTACCCGGAAAAAGGGGGTTCGGGCGGAGAAAGACCGGATCCTCGAAGGACTCCTCCGGGCCGGGACCTCGACTGTCACTATTTTTGGAAAGAGTTGGGACCTGCATGTGCGTTCCGCCCTGCGCGCCTCGCTTCAGGAGAATTTGTGTCTGATCCATGACTCGATCACCTTTTTGAAGAGGCGGGTCGATACAGTCTTTTTTGATGCGGAACACTTCTTTGATGGTTTCCGGGCAAATCGCATCTACGCCCTGAAGGTCCTCAAGACCGCCTGTGAAGCGGGTGCCGATCTCATTGTCCTCTGCGATACAAACGGCGGCAGTCTCCCGCAGGCGATCGGTGATGCGGTTGCCCGAGTCAGTAAAGTGGCAGACGTTCCCTTGGGGATCCATTGTCATAACGATGGGGAGCTGGCGGTTGCCAACTCGCTTGAGGCGGTCTCACGGGGAGTGACGCAGGTCCATGGGACGATCAACGGGATCGGCGAGCGGTGCGGCAATACGAATCTGGTCTCCCTGATCCCCGATCTCCGGCTCAAGACGGAAATCCCGTGCGTGACAAACGGGCAACTGGCAAAATTGAGGGAGGTCTCCCGCTTTGTCGACGAACTCGCAAACCGGATCCCGTTTCCCCAGCAGCCGTATGTCGGCGATTCCGCCTTCGCACACAAAGGGGGGGTCCATGTGAGTGCGATGCTCAAGGACCGGAAGACCTACGAGCATATTCTGCCGGAACGGGTCGGCAATCGACGCCGGTTTCTCATCTCCGAACAGTCGGGTCGCTCCGCAATCCTTGACAAAGCACGCCGGTTCGGATTGAAACTGACCGGGTCCAGCGGGAAGGGTCTGGCGAGGCATCTGAAGGATCTGGAGAGCAAGGGGTACGAGTTCGAGGGGGCGGAGGCCTCCTTTGAAATGCTTGTCAAAAGATCCTTGAACCGGCATGGCCCCCTGTTCAGGCTGATCGGCTTCAGGGTTATTGATGAGAAACGGTCGCTCGGAGAGGCGCCGCATGCGGAGGCGACGATCCAGATCGAGGTGGATGGACAGGTGGAGCACACGGCGGCTAACGGGGTCGGGCCGGTCAATGCCCTGGACAATGCCCTGCGAAAGGCGCTGGAGCGGTTTTACCCCGAACTCCGGGAGGTGAAGCTGGTCGATTACAAGGTAAGGGTGCTGCCGGCCGGTCGGGGGACCGCCTCGCTCGTCCGCGTCTTGATCGAGTCCCGTGACAAAAAGGGGGAGTGGAATACGGTCGGCGTTTCGGAAAATATCGTGGAGGCCTCATGGATCGCATTGGTCGATTCGCTCGAGTACAAGTTGATGCGGAGCGGGAGAAGATTATGAAGCTGATAAGAGGTGCCCTCCTTGTCCTGATGGTTCTTTATTCACCGATCGCTCATGCGGTGACGAGTGCCTCGATACAAAATTTTTTGCCGGCGATCTCCGAAACACCGTATCTAACCCTTTCGCGCTCCGGGACGCTGGAGCCATGGCAGTTCCATACCGGGTTCACCTTAAACTACGAGAAGGAACCGCTCCTCCGGGGGACCGATACGATTGTCGATGATCTGCTGATGGCCGATATCTTCGGGTCGATCGGAATCCTTGACTGGTGGGAAGTGGGACTCGGCCTTCCGGTTGCGCTCCGGAACGACTCCGCCAATCTCACCACGATCCCGACAACGGTCGGCGGGGTGGTCCGGACAAAGGATTTCGGACTCGGGGATCTGAGACTCGAATCGAAGTTCAGAATCCTGGATCAGGAGGAGTACGGGCTCGGGATCGCCGCCCTCCCTTTTGTTTCTTTCCCGACAGGGGACGAGAGTCATTTCGTCGGCAACGGAAACTTCTCGGGCGGGGCGGCCGGGGTCCTCGATTTCTCGATCAAGGAAAGGGCCGAGATCGCCCTGAACGCCGCCTTTCTTATCCGGGAGCAGTTTCTCTTTCCGGGGACAGGATCCACGACGCAGGCGCCGACCGAATGGAATGAGCAATATTTGATCGGTCTCGGTCTCTCGATCCACCTGACGGAGTGGCTCGATCTGATGGGTGAAATGACCGGCAGGCTTCTCGCGAGAGACCCGTTCCGTGAAGTGGAATCCCCGCTGGAAGGGGGGGCGGGGGTTCGGGTCTATCTCCCGTGGCTCGAGGGTTTGCAGGCCTCTCTCGGCGGGAACGTCGGACTGACTGCCGCCTATGGGGCCCCTGTCTATCGGATCTATTCGGGGGTTTCTTACACCCGCCCGGCGGAGGAGGAACCGCCACCGCCGGCCCCGGTTGAACCGGAACCGCCGCCACCACCGCCGCCACCGGAGAAGATCGAGATCAAGAGAAAGATCCACTTCGAGAGCGGCAAGGCGACCGTTCGTGTCACCTCGGGCCCGCTGCTGAACGATGTGGTAAAGACACTGAATGAGCATCCCGAGGTCCGTCAGGTTGAGATCCAGGGACATTCGGACGGGGGGGGACCGGAGGCGGCCAATATCAGGATGTCGATCAAGAGGGCCGATGCGGTCCGACAGTATCTGCTAAGCCAGGGGATTGAGGAGAGACGTCTGGTCGTTAAAGGTTATGGATCCAGCCAACCGATTGAACCCAACGAGACCGACCTCGGTCGGGCCAAAAACCGGCGTGTCGAGTTCAAGGTCCTCGTCCAGGACAACCTTGAACCGCCCCCTCCCACGGGGGGGGCTTCCGGGGTGGAACCGCCTCCGCCCGGCAATCCACCTCCTCCGTGAGGAGGGGACCGACTTTCCGGTTCGCTTTCTGCCCGGTGTCGGTCCGAGGATCGCGGAGCTCTTGGCCCAAAAGGGGATCAAGACCGTCGAGGATCTGCTCTCATTTTTTCCCTACAAGTACCTCGATCGCCGCCAGCTGGATCCGATTGGGGATTTAAGAACGGGTCAGAGGACCGGTACCGGTCAAAGGACCGTCATCGGAAGGATTGTTTCATCCGGTATTGTCCTGTTCAGAAACCGGCGGCGTCTCTTCGAGATCCTTTTGGCGGATCAGACCGGCGCGGTCTCCCTCAAGTGGTTCCACTTTTATCCGCGCGAGATGCAGGCCCGGTTTCAAAAAAAGGCCGTCTTAATGGTTTCGGGAGAGATCAGTTTCTACCGGGGCGAGCCGCAGTTCGTCCACCCGGAGGTGCAGGTGGTCGATGAAGAGTTGATGGAGGAGGTCCGCGCACCGGGGATCATCCCGGTCTACTCCCAGATTCCTGGGCTCGGACAGCGGACAATCCGGAAGATCGTCCGGAACGGTCTCGACCGGACCGGTCTTGACCGGACCGGTCTTGACCTATTTCACTTTGAAGAGATATTGCCGTCGGAGATCCTCCAGAGGCACCATCTGCCATCAAAGGCGGAAGCGCTCCGCGAGATCCATTTTCCCCCTCCGGAGAGGGAGCTCGCATCCCTGAACAACTTCCGTTCTCCCGGCCATCTGCGCGAGATTTTCGAGGAGCTCTTTTTCGTGGAACTTGGGATAGCCTTTAAGCGTCAAACAACCTGGAGGGAGGAGGGGATTTCTTTTTCATGGACGCCGGAGGAGATGAAGGGATCGATCGCAACGCTCCCGTTCCGGCTGACCACCGCTCAAAGACGGGCGCTCCATGAGATCCTTGTCGATATGAAGACACCCCACCCGATGGGCCGCCTGATCCAGGGGGATGTCGGGAGCGGCAAGACCGTTGTGGCCCTTTTGGCGGCGATTGTGGCGATCCGGAACGGTTATCAGGCGGCGCTGATGGCCCCGACCGAGATCCTGGCGGAACAGCATTATCGGACCGCCACCCAGCTTCTCAAACCTTTCAATCTGACGATCGGACTCCTGACCGGCTCCCTTCCCGCCCCGTTGAAGACAAAGCGGCAGTCCGGCATCCGGCGCGGGATTTATTCCCTTGTCATCGGCACCCATGCCCTGATTTCCGAGGGGGTTGAGTTTCAGAAACTGGGTCTTGCCATTATTGACGAGCAGCACCGGTTTGGCGTCCTGCAAAGGGCGGCCTTGAAGACAAAAGGAAATCCTGATCTTTTGGTGATGACCGCGACGCCGATCCCGCGCACCCTCGCGATGACACTCTACGGCGATCTCGATCTCTCGGTGATTGATGAGATGCCCCCCGGCCGCCGGCCGATCCGGACGGAGGTGGTCGAATCGAAGAATCGCAGTTATCTCCATGCCCGGATCTCGGAGGTGATCGGGCGAGGCGAGCAGGTTTACATGATCTATCCGCTGGTGGAGGAGAGCGAGAAACTCGCCCTTCGACAGGGCTCAGGGCAAGCCTTGAAGGATGCGACCCGGATGCACGCCGAGCTCACAAAGGTTTTTCCAAGGTGGAGAATTTCCCTCTTGCATGGAAAGGTCCCGTCGGAGGAAAAGGAGGAGGTGATGGGGCGTTTCAAGAGGGGGGAGGTTGAGATCCTGGTTGCAACCACCGTGATCGAGGTCGGCATTGATATCCCGAACGCGACGTTGATCGTGATCGAGCATGCGGATCGTTTCGGCCTTTCCCAGTTGCACCAGCTCCGCGGCCGGGTCGGGAGGGGAGACAAGCCCTCCCGCTGTCTTCTTGTCTCCGACTATCGAAAGACGGAGGAGGCGTATCGGAGGCTTGAGGTGATGACCGAGACCCAGGACGGATTCCGGATTGCGGAGGAGGACCTCAAGATCCGGGGGGCCGGTGAGCTGATGGGGACGCGTCAGGCCGGATTGCCGGAGTTCCGTGTCGCAAACCTCCTGCGGGATCAGGAAATTCTTCGTCTTGCGCGGGGGGAGGCGTTTCGGCTGGTCGAAAGTGACCCGTTACTCTCATTCCATCCGGCGCTTCGAAACGAGCTCCAGCGAAAGTGGGGCGAACGGATGACCCTTGCGGAGGTGGGGTGAGAGAGAGAGGACAGAATCTGCATAAAAAGTAAATTATTGACATACTAAATCATATTATTTATATTAGTTTGTATGCGAACGACCTTGGATCTTCCAGCCGGGCTCCTCAAAGAGGCGCAAGAGTTGCTGGGGTATACCTCTAAAACCGATACGTTGATCTTTTCCCTCCGGGAGCTCGTCAGAAAAAAGAGGATTGAGGAGCTCAAGGAGCTGGCAGGTCGAGTCCCCCTTGAGATTGACCTCAGAAAGTCACGCCGTCGGACTCCTCACTGACAATGATTGTTGTCGATACCTCGGTTTGGATTCATTTTTTTCGGGTCAAGGATCCTGTCTTGGTCGCACGTCTCAAGGAGCTCCTGGATGAGGATCAGGTGTCACTCGCCTTGCCGGTCAGATTCGAAATCCTGTCCGGCACACCCCGTCAGGAATTACAAAGGATGGGAAGATTACTGAATGCCTTGCCACTCCTGTACCCAACGGAAGAAACCTGGATACGGATGGAGGAATGGATCTCCTTGGGGCTCAACCGAGGGGAGAGATTTGGAGTCCTTGACCTTATGATTGCGGCGATTACCCACCAACACCAGGCCTCACTCTGGTCCCTCGATAACGACTTTGCCCGGATGCAGAAACTTGGCTGGATCCGGTTACTATAAGACCTTCTGTCCTCAAAAAGGTTGCGACGACAGACCAACCCTGATAGCTCGTCTTCACGATGGAGAAAAAGGACCTCTCTGAGCGCCGTTCCTACCGGAAGACAACCCACCTGATCCACGGGAAGTTTCACTCGAAGAAGTGGGAATACAGCCACCATGTGATCCCGCCGTTGACCGCCTCCACCGCCTTCCGACTCGACACCTCGCAGAGGGGGGCCAAGGGTTTTTTCGACTTTGCCTGCGATCAGGCTCAAAAACGGAAGGTGCCGATCTACATTTACGACCGCCTCGATGAGCCGACACGCGGGATGCTCGAGGAGAACCTCGCGTATGCGGAGGGGGGTGACATCGCGGTTGCGTTTGCGTCCGGCATGGCCGCCGTGGCAGCCGCCTGTCTCGTGAACCTCCGAGCCGGGGATGAAATTCTGGCAAACGATATCCTGTACGGCTGCACCTACAGCCTTTTTACGAACTGGTTTCCGAGGCTCGGGATCAAGGTCCGCTTGGCCGATCTGACGCGTCCCGGCTGGGAGAAGGCGGTCTCGCCGGCGACCCGCGTCGTCTATTTTGAGAGCCCCGTGAATCCGAATATGCGTCTCGTCGATATCCGGCATCTCGTTGCGGCGATCCGGAAGATCAATGCCCGACGATCGGCCGATCACAAGTTGCTGTCGATCATCGACAACACCTTTGCGACCCCGTTTTGTCAGAGACCGCTCGGAATGGGGGTCGATATGGTGGTCCACAGCCTCACGAAGGATATCGGCGGTTTCGGCACCGACATGGGCGGGGCGGTGATCACGGAAGAAAAATACGAGAGCCCTCTGATGCTTTTTCGAAAGGACTTTGGAGCGGTCTTGTCGCCGAAGAGCGCCTGGCCGATCCTCGTTTATGGCCTGCCGACGCTCGCGCTCCGGATGAAGAGACAGCAGGAGACAGCGCTCCGGGTGGCGCGGTTCCTGGAGAAACATCCCAAGGTTGAAGGAGTCTTTTATCCCGGTCTCTCCTCTTTTCCGCAACAGGGGCTGGCCCGGAGACAGATGCGCTGTTTTGAAGGAAATTTCGCGCCGGGGAGCATGATCTATTTTATCCTTCATTGCCGTGACGGACATTCGGCCGAGCGATTCATAGACCGGATCGCCCGCGAGGCTTACGCCATCACACTCGCGGTGAGTCTGGGCCAGATCCGCACCTTGATTGAAAACCCGTATTCGATGACCCACTCCTCGCTCCCCGCCTCCGAAAAGAAAAAGGAGGGGGTCGATCCTCACGGGATCCGGCTTTCGATCGGTCTCGAGGAGCCGGAAGATATCATCCTTGATCTCGAAAGGGGACTGGCATGAATCTTCTCCAATCGGCGCGCAAATAGCCTGCGCGGACCAGAAATGTACGAGGAGGGGATAGCAAGAGAGCTGAAAACCCTTGTCACTCATTATTTTGAAGTCTACTATGTAGAGAATCACGATGAATCTTTTGGGATCGGTTCGGCAATTCAGGGTCTATTTTTCAGAGAAGATATGGGAGATTGATCCGCGCGGGCTTGGCCTTTACAGGCGCTCCTTCCTGTATTTGAGCCGTGTTGTCTCCACCGTTTTTCTGGGGTATGACAAAAATCAGCTGCCGCTCCGGGCGACCGCGCTCGCCTATACGACGCTCCTCTCGCTGGTCCCGTTTCTGGCGGTCTCGTTTTCCCTCTTCAAGGCGTTCGGGGGGTTGGGGAAGGCGGTCGATCCGATCAAGCATTTTATACTCTCCAATCTGGCGACAGGGACCGGCGACACCGTCATCCAGTATCTGGACAGTTTCATCGAGAACTTCCGGAGCGGGGCGGTCGGCCTGATCGGTTTTCTCCTGCTGACCCTCTCGATCGTCTCGCTTTTGGCCTCGATCGAAAAGGCCTTTAATGCGATCTGGGGAATTTCAGAGAGTCGCGCCTTCATTCGACGGTTCACAAACTACTGGACGCTCATCACGATCGGGCCGATCCTCCTCGGTGTCTCTCTCACGGTGACCGGTGCGTTGCAGAGCAACAAGCTCGTCACGCAGATCCTTTCGCTCTCCGGCGCGGAGAAATTCCTGATCTCGAGGATCCCCTGGCTGACCACGTGGGGGCTTTTCACCGCCCTCTATCTGATCATGCCGAACACGAAGGTCCGTTTCCGTTCGGCCCTGATCGGCGGGATCGTCGGTGGGACGCTCTGGGAATTGGCCAAATACGGCTACACCCTTTATGCAACCAAGGTGGTCAGCAATTATGCCGTCTACGGCTCCCTCGGGATGATCCCGATCTTTCTCGTCTGGATCTACTATACCTGGCTGGTTGTCCTGATCGGCGCCCAAATCGCCTGCGCGGACCAGAAATGTACCGGTAAAAATCCGGTTGCATCTTCGCCAGGAGTGGTTTAGAAGAAAATCACATTTTCGGAACAGTACCGGAAGTGGGCGAAATGCCCACTTTTTTGCTTTATAAGAGGTGTGGATGGATGTCGATCTTGAAAAGGCGAGGGGGGTTATTGAGCCGATTTTGGAGACGCTGGGGTATGAGCTGGTCGAGACCCGGTTTCTCTCCGAGAATCGGCAGTGGGTCCTGAAGGTCCTCGTGGACCGACCGGAGGGGGGGATTACGATCGGAGAATGCGAGCAGATCAGCCGCGAGATCGGCCTGCCGCTGGAGATTGAGGAGATTATTCCGGTCCCTTACAGCCTGGAGGTCTCCTCACCCGGATTGGACAGGCCGTTGGTGAAGGAGGCTGACTTTGTTCGGTTTGCCGGCAAGACGGTCCAGATCCAGACGGATGAACCGATCGACGGGCGGAGAAATTACAAGGGGAACCTGGTGGGAATCGAAGGGGGGATCTTGAAGGTATTGATAGATGGAGCGGAATATCGGATCCCACAGGAGAGGGTCAAAAAGGCGCATTTGGTTTATTAAGGAGGAGTCACATGCTTCAGGATCTCAATCGAATCATCGAAACAGTCAGCAAGGAGAAGGCGGTCCCCAAACAGTTGATCGTCGAGGCGATCGAGACGGCGATGCTCACGGCGGCCCGTAAACGGTACGGCCACGACCGGGAGATAGAGGCCCGCTATAACGAGGAGTTGGGAGAGGTGGAGCTTTTTCAGTTCCGGACCGTTGCGGAAACGGTGACCAATCCTCTGACCGAGGTGACGACGGACGAGGCCCACAAGCTCGATCCCGATGCAGAGATCGGGGATTCGATCGGCGAGAAGCTGGACAACAAGTTCCTCGGCCGGATTGCGGCCCAGACTGCCAAACAGGTGATCATCCAGAAGGTCCGTGATGCGGAGCGCGATATCGTCTATAACGAGTACAAGGACCGTGTCGGCGAGATCATCACCGGGATTGTCCGCCGGGTGGAGAAGGGGACGATCGTCGTCGACCTCGGAAGGACCGAGGCGGTTGTGCCGCCGCGCGAGCAGATCCGGACGGAGGCCTACAAGTCCGGGGACCGGCTCCAGGCCTATTTTGTGGCGATCGATAAATCGCCCCACGGGCCGCAACTGATC
>CAYWRF010000066.1:0-9949 GCA_964460495.1 uncultured Pseudomonadota bacterium
ACCGAAAATTGACCCCACCTCAGCATGGTGGTCGTTCTGGAGGTGATAGCGGGAGGCAGACCCGGGAGTTTTCTGTCAACGATATAGGGAGGTACGGTGCCCCAGGCGGCACAGAGACAAATATTGGCGCTACTGACGAGGACTGCGGCAACGAGCAAATAGTTCTCATCAAACTCTTGTCCTGCCGTTCTTGGTTCATACGACGCCCTCGGTGGCGGTGTTTGTCGGGCGGCGAGACAATGCGAGAGGTCGCTCACTCAACTGATCGAGGCGGCGGCTCTCTCACAACAAATCCTCGTCCACCTGATGCTGTTACAGAGAAGGGTCTCGCGCGTAGCGGCGGCCTGAATCCCTCACGTTGTTCCTCTAAAACTCCTTTTGATTGACAACCGTGCACGGACTTTTTATCAGCAATGCCTGAATGGCGACCCCCCGGCAGGCCTGGAGATCAAGACTCGGCGTTGTCTTGGCCGTTGCCGGAAGCGCGATCGGCCTCGGCAATTTCCTCAGATTCCCGGTCCAGTGCGCCTCAAACGGCGGCGGCGCCTTCCTGATCCCCTATTTTATCGCCCTGATCTTCCTGGGTCTCCCGCTGATGTGGGCCGAATGGGCGATGGGGCGCTATGGAGGCCAGTTCGGCCACGGGACCACACCGGGCATCTTCCAGAAACTCTGGAACCACCCGAGCGCCAAGTATTTTGGGTCGCTCGGGATCGTCATCTGCAGCGGACTTGCGATCTACTATGTCTATGTAGAATCGTGGACACTCGCCTACGCCTGGTTTTCCTTGACCGGCCGCTATTTCGGAATCACCACGCAAGCCGAGATGAAAAATTTTCTCTCCGCCTTTCAGGGGATCGGGGCCTCTCACGGCTTCACAGGGATCGGGACCGCCTACACCTTCTTCCTGATCACCTTCGCAATCAACATTTACATCATGTTCCACGGGATCCGTGGGGGGATCGAAAAGATCTGCAACATCGGGCTGCCGATCCTCTTTGTTTTCGCCTTGATCCTCGTGGTTCGCGTCTTCACGATCGGGACACCGGATCCGTCTCATCCGGAAAACTCTGTGCTGAACGGACTCGGTTTCCTCTGGAACCCCGACTTCTCCCAACTGACAAAGGCGAAGGTCTGGCTCGCGGCGGCCGGTCAGATCTTCTTCACGCTCTCGGTCGGCTTCTGCACGATTCCCGCTTATGCGAGCTATCTTAAAAGAAATCAGGATGTGGCGCTCACGGGACTCTCTTCGGTCACGGCAAACGAGTTCGCCGAGGTGATCCTCGGCGGCTCGATCGCGATCCCGATCGCAGTGGCGTTTTTCGGCCTCTCCGCAACCGCCCTGATCGCCCAGGGGGGCGCCTTCAACCTCGGTTTTGCCGCGATGCCGCTGATCTTCCAGAAGATCCCGCTGGGGCAGCTCTTCGGCGGGATCTGGTTTCTGCTCCTGTTCCTTGCCGGGATCACCTCCTCGGTCTCACTCTGCCAGCCGGTGATCACGTTCCTTGAAGACGAATTTCAGTGGAGCCGAAAGAAGGCGGTCTTCTGGGCCGGGCTCGTCTGGTTTCTCTCCGCCCATCCGGTGATCTATTTCCTCGGCAACGGCTATCTGGATGAGATGGACTTCTGGGTTGGGACACTCGGGGTCGTCTTCTTTGCCTTGATCGAGACGATCCTCTTCATCTGGGTCTATGGTCCGGAGAAGGCGTGGCAGGAGATCAACATCGGGGCGGAGATCCGGATACCGCGCTTCTTCCTCTTCTCGCTCAAATACATAACCCCCCTCTATCTCCTGTTTTTGCTGATCACCTGGGGGAAACAGGACGGGATCCGGATCCTCTTCATGAAAGGGGTCCCTGCTGAAAACATCCCTTATATCATTGCCGCCCGGCTCTTCATGCTCGCTCTCTTCCTGTTGATCACCCTCCTTGTAAACCTCTCCTTTTGCCGGCGCCCCGCCTCATCTGAACGGAGACTGCAAACGGAGGGCAGGAGATGAAACCACTCGGCTGGCTCTTTATGATCGTCTCCTGGGGATCTCTGGCCGGGATGCTCGTCTTCTGTTTCCGAAGAATCCTTTCGAAAAAATAACACTAGGTTCGCGCCAAGTATTCCTTTCGATAGATCTGGATCAGGGCAAGGAACAGGGTCAGGACCACCGGCCCCAGAAAGACACCGATGAAACCATAGTAGCTCAGGCCACCGAGGATTGAAAAGAAGAGGAAGAGGGTCGGGATCCTGATCTTGCCGCCGATCAGAAGCGGTTTTAAAAAATTATCGACCATGCTGATCACGAGCGTGCCATAAATAAAGAGGACCAGCGCCTTGACCGGATGCCCGCCGAAAAAGAGATAGACCGAGGCCGGGATCCAGACCATCGCGGCGCCGCCGATCGGGAGGAAGGCGAGAAACGCGATCAGCAGGGCGAGAAACACCGGATATGGGATCCCTAAGGCCCAAAACGCAAGCCCCGCCAGGGCCCCCTGTGTCACGCCGGTCAGACCGACCCCTCGCACAACGGCGGTGACGGTCTCCTCCAGGCGCCCGAGGATATGCCCCTTGTTCTCCGGAGACATCGGGACAACCTCGGTAAAACCGCGAACGAGCGCCTCCCCGTCCCGGAGAAAGAAGAAAAAGGCGACGATCGTGACCAAATAGTTAAAGACAAAGACGAGAAAATTTTTCGCGCCGGTCTGCAACTGACCGGCGATCGACTGTGTCAGACGCTCCAGAAACTTGACCGTCAGCGGGACAATTTCGATGTTGAGCTCTCCGGTCTTCTCGCGAATCTGTGACCAGACACCCCCCAGCGGGGAGTTGAGCCCCCTTTCCAGGGCCGCCTGATAGCCGCCCGAATGGATCCAGCCGGCAACCTTCCCCGAAAAGTCGAGCGCCTCCCCCGCAAGCGTACCGGAAAAAAAGACCATCGGCCCGACCGTGATCAGGATCACGAGCAGCAGGACCCAACAGGCGGTCAGATTCCTCCGCCCGCGAAAGAGCGCCAGGAACCACCGGTAGAGCGGGAAGAAGACGATCGCGAGGATCATCGCCCAGAGGATCGGTATCAAAAAGAGGTGGAAGATGTGGAGCAGTTGCAAACCGATCAGGATGAGGAGCGTGAAGAAGACGATCGAAGTGATCCTTTGCGGTGTCACGAGCGTTCCTTTACCAGCAAGCCGAACAAAAGAGAAGCAAAAATCAGGACGAACGAATAGAGGGAAAAGCCGGCGCGATAACCCCAGGCCCCGATCACAAGCCCCGCGGTGATCGGCCCGGCGGCATGGCCGATATCCTGGATCGTCCCGAAGACCCCGTGGGCCGCCCCGTAGTGTCTCCTTTCACAAAGATCGGTGATGTAGGCCGATGTGGCCGAGGCGGTCATCGAGATCGCGATTCCATACAACACAACCAGCAAAACGAGGGGGAGAAAGGTCGTGGTCCACGGGATCCTCCAGACGATCAACGATCCGCAAACAAGGCCGATAATGATCTGGGGCCTCCGCCCGAACCGGTCGGAGACCGACCCCATGACCGGTTTGAGCAAGATGATCGTCAACATCTGGAACCCGTACAGGAGGCCGACCTGCCAATCCTCGAGATTCGCATGCTCCTTCGCATAGAGTGGAAGAAAGGCGTCAATCACGCCGATCACGAGATACTGGACCGCCTCGATCACGCTTGTCCCCAGTATCGCCCCGTTCGCCACGACCTCCCTGAACCCGACGATCATCCGTGAAACGATCGGGCGGAGCTCCAGCGGATGACGCCGGTCTGCCGGGAATCGGAAGGCGAGCCCGAGAGTCACAAGGGCGGCCAGGGCGCTCGCCGCAAACGGATAGAAAAAACCGCCCCAGAAGAGGAGAAAGCCGCTCGCCGACCGGGCTGCCATCGTACCAAGATTGGCGGAGGCGGTATAAGTGGAGAGGCGGTTTCCACGGACCTCCGCCGGGACGATGTCCGAGATCAGGGCACGGCCAACGGGGCCCATGATCGCCGTCCCCAACCCGTGAAAGAGGCGGAGTGTCACCAAAGAGGTTGCGGAGGTCGCCAGAAAATAGAGGCACGGGAGGACCACTGCGATGACACAGGCGACGATCATCATGATCTTCCGTCCGACGGAATCGGAGAGACCGCCTGACAGCGACTTCCCAAAGATCCCGGTGATTGTGGAGGCGGCAACGGCAAACCCGACCGCCTCGGGGCCTAAACCTAGTTTCTGGGCATAAAGAGGAATGACGGGAAATCGGGAGAGGTCATACGCGAGCCAGAAGAAAAAACCTTGGAGGCAGACGCGGAGATAGATGGGTAACGGTCGGATCAACGCCCAAAAACTTAGGCGATTCGACCGGCAAGATCAACAGATTTAGGGATGGACTTCGGTAGGCATGATAGGCACGAAGTTCCATAGGATATTAGGACACCGGAGTTTCGGCAGATCAATTGTGTCGGATCAGATGCCGGGATGCCATCTTACATACGGTAAAAATAGCTGTTGAGGAAGGTTTGACTTCGAGGAACCTATCCTTTATTCTGCGGCAATGAAGATGAAGGTGGTGACCAAGCGAAAGGGTCCTGAGAATCCGATCGAGGATGCAAGAATTCTCCAAAAAACCTTGAATCAGCTTCGAGGTTATGACCTTGTTCCAAAAGGGATCTATCGTTTTGAAAATTTTGAGGACGCTGACGAATGGATGATCACAATGATTGCAAGAACGCACGCGCGCCGGAGCTTGAAGACCTCGTAAATCTTTGCCGTTATCTGAATGAGCAAGCGGCTCGTTACGTCGTCATTGGTGGCTTTGCCGTGATCCTTAATGGCGCCGCCCGGACGACCAAGGATATTGATCTTTTGGTAGATCCTTCGACCGACAATATAAAAAGAGTAAAGGCGGCCATGAGTCATTTGCCGGACAACGCTGCACGTGAAATGGAAGACGATGATGTTCAACGGTTCACGGTGGTCCGGATCGGCGATGAATACGTGGTTGATCTGTTGGCCTCCGCCTGCGGTGTGACTTTTGATGAGGCGAGCCGATCGATTCAATCGGTCGAACTTGATGGCGTCAAGATTCCGGTAGTCAGTAAGCAGATGCTGATCCGCACGAAAAACACCATCCGCCCTTCCGATAAAATGGATGTCAATTACCTGTTGAGAATCATAGAGGAAGAAAAGAAGGGGAAGGTTAGTTAACTGTTGGTACGCACCTGGGGATGCCGTGGCAGAAGTCTTGGTCGCACTTCCCGATGATATCCCAACCCTAGTTGAAATTTAAAAAGACAGCTCCACCGCCCCGAGGTAGTCTCGGAGCGGCGAAACCAATATCCAGTGCCTGTTAGCGCAGGCAGAAAGGAGCTGTCAAGGAATTATCATTTTGAGAAAATTTAAATCTCCCCCCGGCGGAATTTTTGGTGGGCACGATAAATAGATGGGGTATTCTTCCATAACTCAAAGGTCAAGGAACGCATACTGTCAAGCCACTTGAGCTTCTGAATCAAAGGAACTTTCTGATACCTCCGAGCCTGCTCCCATTCTTCCTTCGCAAGAGGCAATTTTCTGACAAAGCGGTAAGAACGGTTCATCATTAATCTTCCTTTTGTTTTCTGATTATATTCCTCAGATACCGTATGTCCATCTCATCTTTGGGTCGGCTTGCCTTCTCCTTAAGGAATAACATGTCCCTTAACCCAACCGCATTAACCGTAAAACCCGACAAGGAAGCCTTTTTACTCACCCTGAACATCTCGTGAAAAGGCCGGGGGTGATAAACAAACACATCCACCACTTCAAATGGATTTTTTGGATGCATAAAACTGAAAACGACCATGTTTTTTTCATCAATCCAGCTCTGACGAAGCTTTTCATTCGCAAACTCCTCCGGCTTAACCGGAATTTTTGGACAATAACCAAGCCGTTTCATGACCCGTAAAAAGCGCAAAATATTCTCTCTCTCCAGAAAAATGATCAGATCGATGTCATGTGTGGCCCTCTCGAGACCATGAATGTTCATGGCAATGCCACCCGCCACCAAATAACGAACCCTGGCCCGAGAAAGAGAGGTTAGTATTTTCTGATAAGGTTGTTGAATAGGCATACGGTTCAACTCACATCAAGTCGGTCTGATCCAGCCCGTGCCCCTCTGGGTCTGCATGGATCATCACCTGCACGTTGCCCAGCTCGCGCCGGATTTCTCCGGCGATCTGTTCTTCCAGTTCGTGCACCTCAAGAAAGGTCAGGTCCTTCTTCATGTCGAGGTGGAGTTGCAGGAACCTCTTCGCCCCCGCCCGCCGGCTCTTGAAGTTGTGCATGTTCACAACCAGAGGGGCGTGTCTTTCGAGTATCTTCTCGACAGAGGCCCGGATCTCCGGGGAGATATCGCGATCCATCAGCTCATCGACCGCCCGTTTGCCGAGACGGAGCGACAACGCTGCAATATAAAGGGCGATCGGGAGCGTCACCAGCGGATCCAGCCAGCCCCAACCGGTCAAACGGATCATAATGAAAGAGATCAGGATCCCGCAGTTTGTGAAGAGATCCATCGCATAATGGAGGGCATCGGTCTGGAGGACCACCGATTGGGTCCTTTTGGCAGTGGATCGGAGGAGACGCGTGAGGTAGTAGCTGACGGGCAGTGAAAGGAGAAGGATCAGGGCCCCCCCTTCGATGTGACGGGGGGTCACCCCGCCGAAAAATCGGGCGAGACAGCTGTACAGGAGATAGAACGCCGAAATAATGATGACGATCGACTGAAAGAGCGCCGCGAGCGCCTCCGCCTTGCCGTGACCGAAGGCATGATCCGCATCCGCAGGCCGATCGGCCACCTTGAGCGAAAAAAGATTGATGCCGGAGACAAAAAAATCCATCAGGGAGTCAAGGGCCGAGGCAAAGAGGGAAAGGGCGCCGGTCCAGATGGCAAAAACCGCCTTTGCCAGTGCGAGGACAAACGAGACGCCGCAGGCAATCCTCTCCGCCTTTATATTCAGCGATGCCGGCATCGTAACCTCATCCGAAGAAGACCTCGGCGATCTGGAAGAATCCGGGATCGACCTTCTTCAACCGCCCCTGAACCTTCGAGAGGGGAACCGCCCGTATTTGATTCCCTTTAAGCGCCGCCATCACCCCGAACCGTTTCGAACGAACCCATTCAACCGCGCAGACACCGAATCGGCTCGCCAGGACACGGTCCGCCGGCACCGGACTGCCTCCCCTCTGGATATGACCGAGGACAGTCACCCGGCTTTCAAACCCGGTCCTCTTCTCCAGCTCCTCCGCGAGGACCTGACCGACCCCGCCGAGCCTCACATGCCCGAACTCATCGGTCTGTCGTGAAGAGAGAACCATCTCCTCCTTCGCACCCCGGATCATCTTGGCCCCCTCCGCAATCACGATGATGCTGAAATTTCTGCCACGCCGGTGTCTCTTCCGGATCACCTCACAGACCTGATCCACCCGGAACGGCCTTTCCGGGATCAGGATCGCATCGGCCCCGCCTCCGAGACCGGCATAGGTGGCGAGCCACCCGACATGCCGCCCCATCACCTCGATCACCATGACCCGGTTGTGGGATTCCGCGGTTGTATGCAGGCGGTCAATCGCCTCTGTCGCGATCGAGACGGCGGTCTGGAAGCCGATCGTGAAGTCGGTCTCAACGAGGTCGTTGTCGATCGTCTTCGGGATCCCGACGACAGGGACCCCCTCCTTGGCGAGCCGCGCGGCAACCCCAAGGGTGTCCTCCCCGCCGATCGCGACGATCGCATCCGGCTTGAGGGACCGGAGGCCCCGAAAGAACCGTGTCCTGCTTTTTTCATCCTTATAGGGATTGGTCCGCGAGGTGCCGAGGATCGTCCCCCCCTGATGGAGGAGACCGGTCACCGCCTCGCGGTCCAGCGGGAGAAAGTCCTTTTCAATAAAACCCTTCCAGCCTCGCCGGACGCCGACGACCCGGTCGCCGAAAGACCCAGCCCTGCGAACGACCGCCCGGATCGCGGCATTGAGTCCGGGGCAATCTCCTCCGCCTGTAAGGACAGCAATTTTCATGAGATCTTCTTACCCCTCACTCCTGAAGCAACACCAGCTTAAAATCAATCAGTTCCTTCAACTTTTCGAATTGCTGGTCGTAGGTGATGAGGGTTGCGTCGTTCTGCCCTGCCGTGAATGCAATCAAGACAGGAGCTCATGTTTGACGATCGGGCAAACCACGATGTCGTAAAGGGAAAAGAATTTTACAAATTCTTCGCGGGGTAGGGTCGTCTTTAACAAGGTGTTGATGTAGTCGTTCGCATCAAAGAAGGCCTTCATCAAACTGTTCCGGTTTGAAACGACCGTAGAGTTTCAGGTGGGCCTTCATCACCTTTTGACGGATCACCTCTTTTTCCACCAGGTTCCGCAATAACCCGGAGAGGTTTTCGCCGGGATGAAGGCGGGCGAGACGATCCAGTAACCGCCGGGGCATACGGGCCGAAATCTTGATCCATGCGGACGAGTCGGGCTGCATGAAAGAAACGCCTCCTTTACCAAGTACCGAGGATCGAACTAACACCCTGTCAGACAAATGTCAATTTTTGTCTGAAATAGATTTTTAGTTTTGAACCCTCTCAGAATATGTTAGTGAGGAGACATGAAAATAAAAATCGGGGTCATGGGGTCCGCGACCGAAAAGCTGACCCGGAAACAAAAGGAGAAGGCGGTGGCGCTGGGTCGTGCGGTCGCCGAGAGGGACTGCATCCTGATCACCGGGGCCTGCCCGGGGCTACCGCATCTGGCGGCCAAGGGGGCGAGACAGTCGGGCGGCTTTGTGATCGGGATCTCTCCGGGACTCTCCCTGCTGGAGCATGTCAAAAAATACGACGCCCCGACGAAGTACCACGACGTCCTCATCTACACCGGTTCAGGGCTGATGGGGCGGGAGGTGGTCAATATCCGCTCCTCTGAAATTGTGGTGATTATCGGCGGGCGGTCCGGCACACTGGGGGAATTTGCGATAGCCTATGATGAAGGGAAACTGATCGGCGTCCTGACCGACACGGGCGGGATCGCGGACCAGATCGAGGTGATCCTCGATATCTGCAAGATCAAGCAGACCGGGGCAAAGGTTGTTCAGGAATCGGACCCAAAGAGGCTCGTTTCACGCCTCCTCAGACTCTATCACAAGGAGTACGCAAAGCACGCCTCGGTCTTTGATAATTACGTATCGAAGGCCTATCGATAAAAACTACTGAGCTGGCTGTTGACCCGCTTCAGGCGGTGTCGGTGCAGCAGGGGTACCTTCCGGGGCCGGGCTCGGCTGGACCTGCATCCCCCCTTGCCCCTCGGCGACCCCCTCAGGCTCCCCTTCGACCATCCCCTCTTCAACCGGCGGGGGGACCTCTGCCTTCTTCTTGAAACTGCAGGCCGGGAGGATCATCACCCCCACAGCCATCATTGCGAGGAACTTTTTCATTTTTACCCTCCTTGAACGTTTAAGAAAAGACGGGTTGCTGATATACGTCGGTTGACAACTAATCAAGAGAAAATTTAAACCAGATCCATGCCCTCTCTTTTTGAGGGATTTGGGCGACTGATCCGAATCCTTGTCTTTTTTCTGGCGGCCGGTTTTTTGGCAACCCTCCTTGCGGCCGGGGCGGTCTATTTCCATTTCTCCAAGGACCTCCCCAAGCTCTCAAAGATCTCCGATTATCGGCCGGCGGTCGTCTCCGAGGTCTTTGCCGATGACGGGACGAAGATCGGGGAGTTCTGGAAGGAGTGCCGCCTCCTTGTTCCGTACGAAAAGATACCCCAACGGGTCCTGGATGCCTTTATCGCGAGCGAGGACGAGCGGTTCTGGGAGCATCGCGGCGTCGATCTCCGGAGCATCGTCCGCGCCTTCCTGGAGAACCTCAGGGCCGGCAAGGTGGTGCAAGGCGGATCAACGATCACGCAGCAGGTAACGCGCGCCCTCCTGCTCACCCGCGA
>CAYWRF010000067.1:0-5135 GCA_964460495.1 uncultured Pseudomonadota bacterium
AGCGGGGTCCGGATCTCATGCGAGATCGTTGCCAGAAACTCGCTCTTCAGTCGGCAGGCCTCCTGCGCCTTTTTCCGCGCCCCCTCCGCCTCAAAGAAGGCCGACTTGAGCCCCTCGACCAATTCCTGCATCGAATTCGCCATCCGGTTCAGCGACCCTTGCAGCTTTCCCATTTCATCCTGAGAGCTGACGGCAACCCTTCTCTCATAGCTCCCCTCTGCAAGGTCGCGGGAGAAACGGAGCGTCGCATCGATCGGCCGGAGGACGATCCTCTTGACGAGGGAATAGAGCCCGGCGCCCAGGACCAGGCCGGCTGCCGAGATGATCACGACAAGGCTCAAGAACTCACGGACTCGCCGCTCCTGCATCACCGGGGCGATTGAATAATAGGCGAGAAACTTGCCGGCCTGTTTGCCCCCTTCCACGAGCGACCGCTCGACCCTTCTGTCGTACTCCGCCTTCTCGGCCCCTGTCCGCTCGTAGATGTAGACGCGTTCGCCCGCCCGGTCGAGGATCTCGATCGCCTGCAGCCCCTCCGCGGAGGCCCCCTCAACCGTCTGGCGGATTTCCTTGGCGTTCAGTCGCGCGACCGGTCCGGCGAGCGTCTTTTCCAGATAGTTGGCAGACGACTCGACCCCCGCGAGGAGGCGCCTCTCCTCTTGAGACAACCGCTGGTGGATCAGAAAGGAGCCAAGTCCCCCAAGGACCAGGATCAGCAGACCCATGATCCCATAGAAGAGCTTGTCGGCAATCCGGCTACTCAAAGGAGCCCACATACTTCAGAACCTCCTCAACCTCCCGATACGCCCCCTCCTCCAGAACCTCCCATCCCTTGTCCGGCGTCGATTTCAGGAGACTCATCCTCAGGTCGTCAGACGCCGTAATCTCCAGCAGGAGGGATTGAATCCTCCTGACGAGATCGGTCTCGACCTTCGGTGAGGCGAGCCAGACGAGGCCCGGGATCGCCGGCGATGTATAGACAACCGTGAAGAGATCCCCATGCTTCTTCACCGCCTCCTCCAGATTGTACTCCCAGGTTGCCCCCAGATCGATCTCCCCCGAGATGATCGCATCGGTCACCGACGGGTGATTCTCAAATATCGTCACCTTCTTGAACTCCTTGAACGGATCGACACCCCGTTTCCTCATCATCGCCATCGGGTAGGCCCAGCCGGAGGAGGATTTTTTGGTGACAAACCCGAAGTGATACCGCTCCGCATCCTTAAGGAAATCGTCAAAGCCCCAACCCTCGAACCGCGCCCTCTGGGCAACAATATAACCGCGGTAACTCGCGAACCTCCTCCCCCCCTGCTCCCGGAGGATCGTGGAGATATACTGGAGTCGAGGTTCCCGGGCCCTTGCCGTGACAAAGCTGACCGGCGGGAGATTCGCGATGTCGATGCTCCCGTCTGCGATATTTTCGATCGCCGAATCGTAGTCCTCAATGATCAGCAGCTGGAATTTCCGGCCGGTCTTCTCACTCAAATGCCGGAGGAGCGGCTGATACGCCTCGCGCATCGAGACCGATTCCCCCCAGGGGGTCACGCCAAAGAGGAGCGTCTGGCTGTCGGGGCGCATCTCGAATGTCGAGACCGGTCCGGGACGATTGCCGTAGAAGGTGACCAGCGAGATCGCCGCAACGGCGAGCAAAACGGCCAGGAGAACAAAGATGGTCCTGTTCATTGACGTCCCTTGCCGATCTGTTAGCCTAACAGGCGCCAATTCGCAAGGCGAACAAAATGGAGTGCACAAAATGAAGAAGCCGGATGCCCCGAGACCGTTCGGGGTTGAGTATGTTCCATCAAAAAAGAGGGTCAATCCGACCGGCCCCCGCCGGGGCGGGCCCCCACGGGGCGAGCCCCCACGGGGCGGGCCCCCACGGGGCGAGCCCCTCTTTCTTTGCAAAGGCTCGGAGATTCAATCGGGCCGTGCGAAACAGATCCACCTACAGAATGTGACGGTGGCGGTCTTCAACATCGATGGAAAATTCTATGCGATCAAGGATGCCTGCCCCCATGCCGACTACCCGCTCTACAGGGGGACACTGAACGGGACGATCGTCCAGTGCGCGAACCACAACTGGCAGTTCGACTTGAGAGACGGGCGGTGTCATAAAGGGGACCTGGAGGTCGTGGTCAGGACCTTTCGGGTGGAGGTCCGGGGAGACGAGCTGTGGCTCCATCTGTAAGTTTGACCGATTCCCAGAGGCAGGTGATCCTGGATACAGGCGACGCGGTGGTCCTCGCCGGCCCCGGTTCCGGAAAAACGCTGGTCCTCGTGGAAAAGGTCGCCCATCTGGTCGAGGCAAAGAAGGTTCCGCTCTCGCAGATCCTCCTGCTGACCTTTACGGAAAAGGCGGCGGGAGAGATCAAGGGGCGTCTCTCAGATCGTCTGCGGGTGAAGCAGCTGGAAACAGAGACGATCGGCACGATCCACTCTGCCCTGGCGACCTTCCTTAGAACTTATGGAGAGGGTCACACGATCCGGCCGGATTTTCAGATCCTTGACGAGCCGCTCGCCCGGCTCCAGAAGATGCGTGCGGCGAGGGAGTTCCTCCATGCCGGTCTTCTCAAGGAAGAGAAGGGTGTCATCTCCTTTGTCTCTCAGTTTGGTCTTAAAACTTCCCTGAAGATTCTCTCCGAATTGATGACGGGAGAGGCGCCTGAAAATCCCTATTCGGGGGTGATCGATAAGGCGCGTTCCCTCTACGAGGGGCAGAAGCGGCGGCGTAACCTGCTGGATTTTGATGACCTGGAAATCCTCGGCCTGGCCCTCCTGAAAAAAGCAGAAATCTGCGAGGCGATCTCCCGAAAAATAAGCTGGATCCTGATCGATGAGTTCCAGGACACAAACCGCACCCAGTGGGAGGTTGCCCTCTCGTTGTACCGTCCCCAACGGGGCAAGCCCTCTGAAAATCACCTTGTCATTGTCGGCGACCCGCGCCAGTCGATCTACCGGTTTCGCGGCGCCCATCCGGAGATCTTCCGGGAGGCGGTTCAAAAAATTCTGTCGGGCAACCCCCCTGAGGCAGGCCGCCTCTTCCATCTCGATGAGAATTTCCGGTCCGATCCGGCGGTGATCGATTTTATCAATCGGCTGACACCAAGGCTCTTTCCCGAGGATCCGCGCCGGCTGATCGCAAAAAGGACCGCCCATAATAATGTCTCGCCCGTCCGGATCCGATCCCTTGAGGCTCAAGGGTCGCTTTCGGACCAGAGGTTGGAGGAGGCGAGACAGACCGCCCGGGAGATCCTGAGCCTCCGGCAAGAGGGATATCAGTTCCGCCAAATGGCGCTCCTCTTTCGGACCCGACGCGCGATGCCGGTCTTCGAGACGGTCTTCAGGGATCTGGGAATCCCTTTTCAGTCGGTCCGCAGCGAGTCGCTTCTGGAGCGGCCGGAGATCCTCACCGCCACCCTTTTCCTCAAGCGGCAATTCGCCCCTGAAGACCCGATCGCCCGAATCGCCCTGGAGTCGTTCGACATCGCCGTTTCGTTGCCCGAAAAAGGGACCTCTTCCCAGGTCGGCGCAATTTTTGAAACACTGATCCCGCAATTTCCAAAAACCGTTCGCCCTCAACTTGAGGCCTTTCAGGGCCTCCTGCAGAGACTCCTCTCACTCGAAGAGACCGGCCTGCCGGTGACCGGCCTGCCGGTGACCGGCCTGCCGGTGACCGGCGCGCCGGTGACCGATCTGAAGGGGCTTTGGGAGACGATTCAGGCGCTCCGGGCGGACGAGGCAAGGATCCCCTGTCCGGAAGAGGCATCGACTGACGACCATGTCTCACTCCTGACGGTCCATGCCGCCAAGGGGCTGGAGTTTCCGGTCGTCTTCCTCTCCGACCTCGGGAGCCTCCCTTCATCCAGCCCTGCCCCCTTCCTGATCCTTGATGGGAGGATTTTTTTTAGGCCCAACGGGGCGAGCCCCCTTGCTAAACCGGATGATTATGATCAAGCTGTAGTGGAGTTAAAGAAACGGGAGGAGGAGGAATCGAGGCGGCTGCTCTATGTCGGTTTGAGCCGGGCACGCGAGCGGCTGATCCTGACCCTCCCTCCCAAGAAGAAGAAAGGGGCCCGCCCCGGGGGGTCGCCCGGGGGGTCGTGGAGTGGCTGGTTCTTCAATGATTGAGATGATCGCCACACGATTGAGGGAGAGAGAGGCCGAGATCTCCCGATGGATGAAGGAGCGGCTGGGGACTCGCCCTCCACCTGTGACACTCTCCTGCGACATCCGGAACGCCGGGTTCAAGACGGCGGTGATCGACACGAACCTCTTCCCGTCCGGTTTCAACAACCTCTGCGAGACGTTTTCGGAAAACGCCACTGCGGCGTTCCGAAACTACTTTGCCTCGTTCACCTCTCCAGCCCGCCAGGTGGCGGTCCGGCAGGTCCACATCTATCCGGAGGCACATACGCGCAATCTCCACTATCAGGAGAATCTCCGGTCGCTCGCCCGGATGATCGGTCAGGCGGGGTTCGAGGTCTCGACCGGTTTAGAAATCCCGGCCTCTGCCGACCTGATCCTCCTGAACAACGACCTCTCCGACGGGATTCCGGAAATATTGAGAGAGGCCCAAATTTCGATCGTCCCGCCTCCCGCCCTCGGCTGGCATTCCCGAAGGAAGAGCGATCACTTTAAACTTTATGACAATCTGGTTCGAGAAGCGGCCTCCCTCCTCGATCTGGACCCCTGGCTCCTGATGCCGTTGTCAGCGGTGGTCCCGGAGATCAATCTGGAGGATGACTCCTGTCGTCAGAGGCTCCAGGAGGCGGCAAATCGGCTGCTGGAACAGATCACTCAAAAATACCGGCAGTACGGGATCCGTCAGGAACCGTTTCTTTTTATCAAGAACAATGCCGGGACCTATGGATTGGGGATCCTCCCGATCGATTCGGGCGAGGAGATCCTGACACTCTCCCGAAGGATGAAAAACAAGCTGCTCTACGCCAAGGGGAACCGGCCGGTGACGGACCTCCTGCTGCAGGAGGGGATCGAGACGGTCGATCACTTTCAGGGGAAACCGCTGGAACCGGTCGTCTACCTGGTCGGCGGGGAGCCGGTTGGCACCTTCTTTCGGTATCACGATGAAAAGGGGAGCCGCGAGAATCTGAATTCACCCGGGATGCGATTCTCCT
>CAYWRF010000067.1:5145-9838 GCA_964460495.1 uncultured Pseudomonadota bacterium
TAACGGGAGAACCGAGTCGCGACTGCGCTCGGACCGACGAGCGAGAGAGCTTGTTCTGGCACCGGCGAAGAGTCGTCAGAGATCCGGTTCGAGCGCAAGGCCGAGAACGATAGCGATCATGCCTGCCTGCATCTGCCTGCATCGGGTGGACGAGACCCCCTTTTCCCTAGACCCGACGGAAAAAAATGACCTGTTCACGCTGGCTGAATTTCTGGGACGTGTTGCCGCACTCGCGGCGGGTGAGGAAATGGAAATTCGGGGCTCCGTCGTATCCGCAACGTCCCCTTAAACTTCGCGGCTGGGAATTGCCTACTCCGCGTAGGTCCGTTCGACGCGCTCTTCTTCCTCTTTACAGCGGATGCAGAGGTCGGTGACGGGACGCGCCTCGAGGCGCTTCAGGCCGATCTCCTCGCCGCATCGCTCGCAGACCCCGTACTCGCCGGCGTCCATCTTCTTCAATGCCTTCTCAATCTTTTTAAAGAGAACCCTCTCCCGATCCCGGAGCCGCAGGTTCATCGACTGGTCCGATTCGGAGGAGGCGAGGTCCACCTCATCCGGCAGGTCGTCGGTGGAAAACCCCATCCCCCTCTCCTTCGTCACGATGGCGGCGCTCATGATCTCCTGCTGCCGCTTGGTGAGGATCTCCCGAAATCGTTTGAGTTCCTTCTTATTCATGGTAACGGGGGATCTTCAATATTTGAGGGGCTGTTGTCAATCCGAAAAAAAACGGCGAGGCCGCTCTCTATTGCCGAGCTGATCCCCCAGGTTCTTGGAAACTGGCGGTCCGATCCGAAGCTCAGCCTGGCGGCCCTGAATTATCAATGGGGGGAGATCGTCGGGCGTCCCCTTGCCCGGGAGACACACCCTCTGCATCTTAAAGGGAACCGTTTGACGATCGCGGTCTCGAACCCCGCCTGGGCCAACGATCTCCAGCTCCTCCAGACGACGCTCTTGGCCCGAATCCGCGAGGTGATCCCGGAGGTCTCCGAGATCCGGTTTCAGACCCGCTCTTCCGGATAGATCGGATTGATCACCAGTCCCGTGATCAGTTTGGGATAAAAGTAGGTTGTCTTGGGAGGGAGCACCACCTTTTTTTGAACCGCCTGAAGGAGCTTTTCCGGCGTCGGCGCCCGGAGAAAGATCCCGATCCTCCTCGGGGGGGCGCCCCCCACCGATTCATTGACCCGTTTGAAGACCTCCGCCTCCTCCTTTATATAGGCGATCTTCTGGGGATCCCTCTCATCCCCCTCCGTGATCCCGAGGAGACCCCTGAATAAGTCCCGATGAAGAAAGACGACATCCAGTTCCTCTGATTTTCTCAAGGCGGAAATGACATGAAGCTTCTCTTCTCGTGAGACGATAAGTCCGAAGGACGGTTTCTCCATCCCATCCAGGGCTTCGAAAAACTCCCGTCGATGTTCGCCTCGATAGCTCTCCACTTCATAATGTTCCCGCAGCCTTGCCAGCAACGAGGCAGGATCTCCCGGAGGCGGCGAAAGCAGAACCCTGTGGGTCGGAAAGATCAGAAGCCCGGGATCGTCGGTCCAGGCAAAGTACATCATGATATAATTGAACGGCGCCAACGCCCACGGGGCGGTCCCCGACAGGGCGCGCCCCCCTGCCGCCTGATATTTCTCCCGCATCCAGTTCCGGTAGGCGAGCCCGACCTCGTACCGATGATGGCCATCGGCGATCAGGATCGGGTTCCCCGCCATTCTTTCGGAAACAAGCCGGATCACGTCGGGATCGGTCAGCCGCCAGAGACGATGGCAAACATGCTCCTCATCGACCATATCGATTTCAGGAGGTTCTGAGAAGAAAGGAGAGAGGAGACGCGGCACCTCCCCCTTTTGATCCTGATACAGGGTGAAGATCGGACTAAAATTTGCGTGACACTCCTGGATCAGTTTCAGGCGGTCGGCCTTTGGGCCCGGCAATGTATTCTCATGAGGTCTGATACCCTCTCCAAATTCCTCGAGCCGACGGAGGGCGATGAATCCTCGCCGCGTATGATGCTGCCAGCCCTGCTCATAGAGATAGATCGCCGGTCTCTCATCGCGGACAAGGATCCCCTCCTTCTGCCACTGCTGATAGTCCCGGGCAGCACGGGTGTAGCGGTTGTCCCTTTCCGAATCTTTTTCCGATTCCCTTCCGAGGATGAGACGGACAACATTATACGGCGACCGCTCATAGAGCCGCCCCTGATGTTCCGGGGAGATCACATCATAGGGCGGAGAGACGACCTGAGAGAGGTCGGGAACCTTTTCCTTCGAATAGCGCAGTCCGCGAAAGGGGGCGATGACGGGCGGCTCACTGGTTTTTGTGAATCTCAAATCGCCTCTTCCTCTTGAAAATGTTTGAAAATCATCTCGATCGGGATCACCCCCTCACGGATCACCGCAAGTTTCTCTTCGGTCACATCGACGACGGTCGAACCGAGCGACGGCGGAAGCTCTCCGCAATCGATCGTGAGATCGACCTTGTCGCCAAAGTAGCTTCGCAGATGTCTTGGATGTGTGGAAGGAGGAAAGCCGGAGAGATTGGCCGATGTGGTGCTCAAAGGGCGGCCGAGCCCCCGAACAAGGGCGGTCGCAACCGGATGCGAAGAGATACGGATCCCGATCTTGCCAGTGTTCGTGGTCAATTGGCGGGAGATCCTGTCGTTTGTCCTGAAGAGGATCGTGAGCGGGCCGGGCCAGAAGAGGTCCATCAGGAGGAGCGCCTTGTCGGGGACCTCCCGCACAATGGAGGTCAGCATGTCACGCCCTGACACAATCACCGCTATCGGGTTTCCAAAATCGCGACGCTTGAGGTCAAAGAGCCTCTTGATCGCCGCCTCGTTCGTCACATCAACCCCCAAACCGTAGAAGGTTTCTGTCGGATAGGCGGAGATCGCCCCCTCGTGCATCATTCGAACAGCAGTCTGGATCTGCTCTGTGTCCGGTCTCTCCGGATCGATCTTGAGAAGGAGGCTCATAAGTCGACCCGTTTGATCCGGGCATCCTTCTCCAGGATCTTCTGCTCCATCTGTTTACGGTAGCGGCAGAGCCGTTTCTTCAATGGCTGATGATTCAGGGCAAGGATCTCGGCGGCAAGGATCGCGGCATTGGCGGCGCCCGACTTGCCGATCGCCATCGTCGCGACAGGGATCCCTCCCGGCATCTGGACGGTGGAGAGGATCGAGTCGAGTCCCTTCAGTGAAGAGGAGTCGATCGGGACACCGATGACCGGCAGTATCGTGTGGGCGGCAACCACGCCGGCCAAATGGGCGGCATGACCGGCGCCGGCGATCAGGACCCTGAGACCCCGTTTCTCCGCGGAGCTGGCGTAGACGATCGTCCGCCGCGGGGAGCGGTGTGCCGAGGCGATCACCACCTCATGCGGGATCCCGAAATCCTTCAGAATCAGGGCCGATTCCTTCATCACCTCAAGGTCCGAATCGCTGCCCATCAATATGCCAACCAATGGTTTCTTCATATTTCAAATGGTGCTTAGGATTTGTTTCGAATTTCGATATTCGAATTTAACCCTTTTAGCCCAATATCCTTTCTGTAATGCAACCCCTTCCAACAGATCTTTTCACAGGCCCGGTATGCCGCCTCGCGGGCCTTTCGAAGATCCTCTCCCCAACTGGTCACACCGAGGACCCGGCCGCCCGCCGTCACGAGACGGCCTTCAATCTTTTTTGTCCCGGCGTGAAACAAGACTGTTTTCGGCATCCGTGCGGCGGTGTCAAGACCTTTGATCTCATCTCCGGTCGTCACCTCCCCCGGATACCCTTTTGCCGCGAGGACGACACAAACAGACGCCCCCTCCTTGCAGTCGACCCTCGCCTTTTTTAAACCCCCATCGATCACCGCCTGGATCAGCTCTACCAGATCCGATTTCATGCGAACCAGGAGCGCCTGGGTCTCCGGATCTCCGAATCGGACATTATACTCGAGAAGGCGCGGCCCATTGGCCGTCAGCATCAGTCCGGCGTAGAGCACACCTTTATAATGGATCCCCTGACGGGCAAGCCCCTTCAGTGTTGGGCGGATGATCTCCGCAATCACCTTCTCTTCCACCTCCGGCGTAAGCAGCGGGGTCGGGCTGTACGCCCCCATCCCGCCTGTGTTCGGCCCCTGATCCCCATCATGGATCTTTTTGTGGTCCTGAGATGACGCAAGCGGGAGGATCTCCTCTCCATCGACGAGGGCATGGAAAGAGGCCTCCTCCCCCTTGAGGAATTCCTCGATCACGACACGCCTGCCCGCCTCTCCGAACAGCCGCTCCTTCAGACAGAGATCGATCGCCCGCACCGCTTCTTGCCGGTCCTGACAGATCAGGACCCCTTTCCCTTGAGCAAGACCGTCCGCCTTCACCACAACGGGATAGGGTTGGGTGCTCAGGAAATCGATCGCCTTCTCCCGGAGATCAAAACTCTCGTAAGAGGCGGTTGGGACCCCCATCTCCCGCGCCAGATTCTTAGTGAAAGATTTGGATCCCTCCAACTGGGCTGCCATTGCTGACGGCCCAAAGAGAGGGATCCCCTCTTTTTCGAACAGGTCCTGTAGCCCAAGTGTCAACGGGAGCTCCGGCCCGACAACGACGAGGTCGACCTTTTTCTCACGCGCAGCGGAAAGGAGTGCCGGCAGGTCATCGGATTGGATCGCGAGACATTCGGCGATGTCCGCGATCCCCGCGTTACCCG
>CAYWRF010000068.1:0-9819 GCA_964460495.1 uncultured Pseudomonadota bacterium
GCGGAGATCGGCTATCTGCATCGCGCCTTTGAGAAACATACGGAGGTCTCCACCTGGACGCAGGTGATCCCGTATACGGATCGACTGAACTACTGCTCTGCGATGATAAACAATGTCGGCTACTGCCGGGCGGTGGAGAGACTTTTGGGGGTCGAGATCCCGGAGCGGGCCCAGTTCATACGTGTTATTGTCTGCGAGCTTTCGCGGATCATGGACCATCTGATCTGTCTGGGGGCGGCGGCGGTCGACCTCGGGGCGCTCTCCAATTTCTGGTATTTCTACAACGTCCGGGAGGCGATCTACGATTTTACGGAGAAACTCTGCGGCGCGAGACTGACCACCGCCTATACGCGGATCGGCGGGGTGATGCGGGATCTCTCTCCGGATTTCGCCGGCGGGATCCGCAAGGTCCTGAAGGACCTCGATCGGGCGATCCGCGAGGTCTCCGGTTTGCTTGAGAGGAACCGGATCTTCATGGATCGGACCCAAAAGATCGGGATCATTTCAAAGGAGGAGGCGATCAACTGGGGTTTTACAGGCCCCTGTCTCCGCGCGACCGGGGTCCCGCTCGATCTCCGTAGGGCCGAGCCGTATTACCACTATGACCAGTTTGATTTTGAGATCCCGGTCGGAACAGTCGGCGACACCTATGACCGGCTGATGGTCCGGTTTGAGGAGATGAGGCAGAGCGCGCGGATTGTCGACCAGGCGCTCCGGATGATGCCGGAGGGGCCGGTGATGCTTGATGACCCGCGCGTGGCGCTTCCTCCGAAACAGGAGGTTTATACCCGCATCGAGGGGTTAATGAATCACTTCATGCTCCTGATGGACGGTATCAAGGTCCCCAAGGGGGAGGTTTATTCCGCCACGGAGGCGGCCAATGGAGAGCTTGGGTTCTACATCATCAGCGATGGCGGCGGACGCCCGTACCGGGTTCGTGTTCGGCCGCCCTGTTTTCCACTCGCCTCGGCTTATTCCCGGCTTGTTCAGGGGGGGATGATCGCGGATGCGGTGGCGGTGTTGGGGAGTTTGAATATTATTGTGGGGGAACTGGATAGATGAACCCCTGCAAAAGTCCATCTGCTTCGTTGCTTTCGTCGGCGGCTCCTCGACGTACAACAACAGTACGCCTGCGTCGCGCCTCCTCAAGGCGCCTCGCATCTGGAGCTTTTTCAGGGGTTCATAAAGTATGACGCAATTCTCAGAGCAATCAGAGCAAAAAATTCAAGAAGCCCTTAAACACTACCCCACCCGCCAGGCGGCCCTCTTGCCGGTCTTCTGGATTGCACAAGAACAGTTCGGCTGGCTCTCGAACGAGGTGATGGAGCTGATCGCAAGGCGGCTCGATCTCTCACCGGCCCATGTCTACGGGGTCGCAACTTTTTATACGATGCTCCTGAAAGAACCGGTCGGCAAGTACCACCTGCAGGTCTGCCGGACACTCCCGTGCGCCCTGATGGGGTGTGATTCGATTATCGGGCATCTTAAAGAAAGGTTGGGGATTGAGGAGGGTCAGACGACGCCGGACAAGAAGTTCACGCTCACCACGGTCGAATGCCTCGCCTCCTGCGGGACCGGCCCGGCGATGATGGTGAATGAGAGATACTACGAGGGGCTCACGGTGGAGAAGGTGGATGAAATCCTGGGAAATTTGAGATGAGCGCGGAAAAAATCATTACAAAAAATTTCGATCTCCCCGAGTCCTGGACGCTTGCCGTCTACGAAAAGACCGGCGGTTATGGGGCTTTGGCCAAGGTGCTCTCGATGAAACCGGAGGAGGTGATCGCGGAGGTCAAGAACTCCGGCCTTCGGGGTCGAGGCGGCGCCGGATTTCCCTGCGGGATGAAGTGGGGGTTTGTCCCGCAAAACACCGGAAAACCAGTTTATCTCTGCATCAATGCCGATGAGAGCGAGCCGGGGACATTCAAGGATCGCCCGATTCTGGAGAAAGATCCGCATCGGCTGATCGAGGGGGCCATCATCGCCTCCTATGCGATCCGGGCGCGTACCGGCTACCTTTATATTCGCGGTGAATTCGAGCTCCCGCTCCGGCGAATTGAACAGGCGGTCCGGGAGGCATATCAGAAGGGTGCCCTCGGGCGAAAGATACTTGGCTCGGATTACGACCTCGATCTCTTTGTCCACCGCGGGGCCGGGGCCTACATTTGCGGCGAGGAGACGGCGCTGATCTCCTCATTGGAGGGGAATCGCGGCTACCCGCGGATCAAGCCGCCGTTTCCGGCGGTTCAGGGGCTCTTCAATTGTCCCACGGTCGTCAACAATGTGGAGACGCTGGCGGCCCTTCCGTTCATCATAAAGGAGGGGGCGGCGCGGTACCGTTCGTTCGGGACAGAAAAGAGCCCAGGCACCAAACTCTTTTCGGTCTGCGGTCCGGTCAAGAAACCGGGTGTCTACGAACTCGCGATGGGGACGCCGATGAGGACGCTGATTCGGGAATATTGCGGAGGGATGCAGGAGGGAAAGATCCTGAAGGCGGTGATTCCGGGTGGGTCATCGGTTCCGGTCCTGAACGCCGCGGAGGTTGAAGAGGTAAATCTTGATTATGAGTCGCTTCAATCAAAAGGGTCACTCTTGGGTTCCGGCGGTGTGATTGTGATCGACGAGGGGACCTGCATGGTTCGTGCCTTGATGAACCTCGCCCGATTTTATTCACATGAGTCATGCGGCCAGTGCTCGCCGTGCCGCGAAGGGACCGGCTGGGCCTATCAAATCTTGAAGAGGATGGAGGAAGGGGGCACGCCCCGTTGGGAGGGGAGGTCGGCCGACCTCGATCTGCTCCTCGATATCGGACAAAAAATGACCGGCGCCACAATCTGTGTCTTGGCCGATGCCCTCGCGATGCCGATTGCCAGTTTCATCGGAAAGTTCCGGGATGAGTTTGAAAGGCACATCGGGTCACGGTGTGTCACTAACCCCGGTTGAGGAGCTTCTGTTGGGACTCGGTGGGGTTTGCCCCTCGGTCTGGACCTCCGTCGCCTCCGTCGCTGATGACGAGTCGAGTGCGGAGCAGGGATCTGTCGGACGGGCGTTGAGGATCTCACCATCGACATCGATCTCAACCTGGACCGATTGTGTCCTCACTCCATCAACGTCTTCAACGGTCACCTCAATGGTGTCGCCATCGACCTCCCTCCAGGTCCCTCTGATATAAACTTTGTTGTTGGCCGAGATGTAAAACGCGGTCGGGGTAAATGAGATCAGGACAACGAGCTCTTCGTCATCCGGATTCATCGGGCTCGTAAGGCTCCCGCTTGAACTGCAACTCGTCTCGATCTCCTGTCCGGTCGGGATCTTCAGGACAAAACTCCCCCGCGAGGTGAGTTGTTCCTTGACCGATTCCCCGCCGCAACCGACAGAGAGCAGGGCTGCTGTGACAACGATCAGTGATTTTTTCATAACGGACTCCTTTCTAAAAATACCATCCGCAATGGAGGAGAATCCCTCCGGTAAAATAATTGACGCCATCAAGCCGCCTGTAATTCAGTGTGACTTCGGGAGAGAGGGCGAACCGCTGTGTCAGCCGGAATTCATGCCCGGCCCCTCCCGAGAAGCCGAACCCGACCGAAGAAAGGCTGCAGACGTCGTTCTGACAAGTTTCCCCCCCGGAGGTCCCGGCACCGACGTCAAGGTAGTTGTTACCCCAAGCGAAATACTGGAACTTCGCTTGCATATCAAATTGAGTGATCTCGTTTCCATCCCTCTGTGTAAAAAAGGAGGAACTCTCATAATAGAGGAGAGTCTCTTCGTTGAAGGCGCCGCCTATCCGGAGCTCAAGACCTCCTCCAAATCTTTCAAGCCCGCTTGTTTCGTAGCCGGCAAGCGGACCCAAACCGATCAGGAACCCTTTTCTGGATACCAGCTCCTGAGCTGATAAAGAGAGAGGTGCCGACACAAGAACCAGCAGAACCATTAATCTTTTCATGGTGTCCTCCTTTTCGGCACAAATTCTACCGATTCGATGATCGCGTTGAATTCGTCGAGCGTCCGGTTTTTCTCTTCATCGGTCCCGACAAACTCGGCCCTCATCCAGAGGACCGCCCCCTCGGACTCGACATAGAAGTCGAACAGAAAACCGCCGCGTGGCCCCGGCTCTTCCTGCATAAACAGGATCCCCGTGGCGAGGCTCCTCCCAAAATCCTGCTCGGTGATCTGGAGATCGCCGGTCGGGCGTCGTTGTCTCACGTAATCGACGAGCAACTCGTTCCGATCGAGATAGGAGAAGAAGAAGGTGAATCGGGAAGGCTCTTTTGCGAGATGGGCCGCGGTGATCGTCTCCGGATCGGCGTCGGCAAAGACACCGTCATCAATTTCGGCACCGGGTCCGTATTCGGTAAAGCTCCAACCGGCCGGGAGATTGAGGGAGACGGCATAGAAATCGGTTTCAATCGACTGGGGACCGGGCCCCTCGTTCGGGTTCGGAGGACTCACCACCTCGGTGCCGGCCCCGCCGCAACCGATTTCAAAGAGAAACAGGGCGATCGTGAAGATTCTCTTTAACGCCATGGGACCTCCGAGAGGTTGAAGAGCTGCAGATTAAGCTGGTAGACCGCCTCCCGCTCCGACTCCTCGTTCGCGATCGCATGGATCTCCTGTCGAAACTGGTTCAGCCGTTCCCTGATCCGTTCAAATTGCATCTTTGAGATGGAGACGGTCAGTCCGGAGATGTCTCTCTCCGCCGTCCGGCTCCCCTCGAGGGCAAAACTCGCCTTATGGAGCATCTCCCGATGGAAGTTGATGATCGCGAGCGATCCCATTTCGGGGGTCGTCGTAATCTTTTCTGCCGTCTGACGGAGCCTGCCGTCCGAATCCCTTTTGAGGAGCTTCAAGTCGATCAGGATCTCGACCGCCCGGCGGATCTCTTCCGGGTGCAGTTTGGCCTTGAGTTTCCGGTTGATCCATTTGGGGTCTTCCCGGAAATCTTTAAGAAGCACCAGCTCCCGAAGGGCGACAAAATACCAGTTGGAGAAGTAGGCGTATTGATTCACCTCCAGCGCCTTGTAGTCGTTGTACGCCTTGAACCGTGCAATCCTTTCATAGTGGTGCTTCTTTTCTTCTGAGGTCCTGGCCTGATTGAAGAGGACGAGCGCCTCAAAGAAATCGGTCTCTCCCTTGGTGAGCCGTAAGGCCTTGGCAAATCGATGAATGGCCGACTCGCTGATATTCCTCTTGCCATCGATCACAAGCTTCAGAAAATTGGACGATCGAAAGCCCGCGGCCCGTGAGAAGGATCTATAGGAGAGGTGATCCTTCTGCTTCTTATAAAGATAGAGCGCCCTGAGGAATGCCCGGTAATCGAAAGATTCAAATATATTGGGTCTCATTGGATCCATACAGTGCCTTTGCTAAATCCCTTCTCGGCCCCTGTGAAGTGAAAGTTGCCCCTGAAACACCGATATTGTTGACCTCCAGTACACACCTGTGTGTCAGGGAAACAAGAAGCTTCCACCCAAATGAAAACTTGGCATGCCAAGTTTTCAGTGGTATATGAACAGGATGGATGAGAGGAGCCTGGCGCCCTCAATTTTAAAGGATCTTCAGGAAAAGTTTGTCCTTTTGGCCGGACCGAGACAGGTCGGAAAAACGACCTTGGCCAAGAAGATTCTCGAGAAGTCAGGGGGAAAGTACTACAATTGGGACCTCGCCGAGGATCGTCAGTCAATCCTCTCCAAGGAATTTCTTCAGGAAAAGTTCGTGGTCCTGGACGAGTTGCATAAGTACGATCGTTGGAAGAACTTTTTAAAAGGGGTCTATGACAAGTATCACGAAACCCTGAAAATCCTTGTGACCGGCAGCGCCCGGCTTGATGTTTACCAAAGAGGTGGTGACAGTTTGTTGGGGAGACATTTTCTTTATCACCTTCACCCACTCACGATGGGTGAGTTGTCTGCTCCCCAGAAGATTCTTAAACCTCATGACCTTCTGGCGGCGTCGGTGAGCACCGGTGGACACGATTTATTTCAAAATCTGCTCAAATGGGGAGGATTCCCGGAACCTTTTTTCAAGGGGTCGGAAGAAGCACATAACCGTTGGTCCCTGCGCCGGAACGACCTCCTAGTGCGTGAGGATATCGTCGATCTGACCAACATCCAGCTCCTGAGTCTTGTGGAACATCTGATGATCCTTCTCCCGTCCCGAGTCGCCTCCGTTTTGAGCGTCAATAGTTTGAAGGAGGACCTCCAGGTTGCCTATAATACGGTCCAAGACTGGCTTCGGGTTTTTGAAAGACTCTACATTACATTCACTCTCGGCCCCTTCACCCAGAGGGTGCAGAGGGCAATTCACAAGGAGAAAAAACTTTATCTCTGGGACTGGTCCCAGATCAAAGACGAGGGGAAACGGTTCGAAAATTTCGTGGCAAGTCATTTATGGAAGGCGGTCCACTATTGGCGGGATCTGGGGTTTGGTCTGTTCGAGCTCTGGTTCCTTCGCGATCGGGACCGGCGTGAGGTTGATTTTTGCATGACCCTTGACAGGAAGCCTTGGCTTCTGGTTGAGGCCAAGGTGTCCGACACCCAGCCGAGTGAGGCGTTGCAATATTTCTCCAATCGTTTTCAAGTAAGGGCCTTGCAGATCGTCTCTGCAAGGGATGTGGAAAAAAGGAGCGGGCTGACGACCGTCATGAGTGCCGATCGCTGGTTTCCGTTATTACCGTAATCCGTTATTGACGATAAAAGAGAGTCATTGTTACTGATAGAGCATCATTTGGGAGTTCCAAAGTCTATGCCCAAGCTGACGATTGACAGCAAGGTGGTTGAGGCCCCGGAGGGGATGAATCTGATCGAGGCGGCGAGTCTCGCCGGGGCGGAGGTTCCTCACTACTGCTATCATCCAAGGCTGTCGGTCGCCGGCAACTGCCGGGTCTGCATGGTGGAAATCGAGAAACAGCCAAAACTCCAGATCGCCTGCAATACAAAGGTGACCGAGGGGATGGTGGTCCAAACCCGGAGCCCCCGTGTTCTGGAGGCGAGGCAGTCCGTGCTTGAATTCATCCTCGTCAATCACCCGATTGACTGCCCGGTCTGCGATCAGGCGGGGGAATGCAAACTACAAGAATACTATATGCAGCATGACCTGAAGGTCTCGCGCATGGAGGAGGAGAAGGTCCACAAGGAGAAGGCGATCCCGTTGGGACCCAACGTGATGCTCGATATGGAACGGTGTATCCTCTGCTCCTGTTGCATCCGGTTCTGTCAGGAGGTTGCCAAAAAGGATGAGCTCTGTTTCACGGAGCGGGGGAACCATACGGAGCTGACCACCTATCCCGGCAAGGGACTTGAGAACCGTTATTCCATGAATACCGTCGATATCTGTCCCGTTGGGGCGCTGACCAGCCGTGATTTTCGGTTCAAGCAACGGGTCTGGTTCCTGAAGTCAACCGACTCGGTATGCCCCGGCTGTGCGACCGGTTGCAGCATCAAGGTGCAGCACAACAAGGGGACGATCTATCGCCTGCTCCCGAGGGAGAATAAAGAGGTCAATGACCTCTGGATGTGTGACGAGGGGAGGTTCACCTATCGGCCGGTCAATGCGGAGAACCGTCTCCGTCATCCGTTTGTCCGTACGGAAAGGGGGCTTTCGGTCGCCCCGCTTGCGGCGGCGATCGAGAGATTCAGGATCACCTTTAAGGGGATTGAGGCTGGTGCGATTGTCGGGATTGGTTCTGCGGAGTTCACCACGGAGGACAACCTTGCCGTTAAGGATTCCCTGCAAAGACTCGGTGTGAAAGACTTTTATTATCAGGCGCGAGAGGTTCCAAACCCGTCTCAGGACGATTTCCTGATCTCCCCCGACAAAAACCCGAACCGGGCCGGGGTCGAGTCTCTCGGGATGCGCCCCTTGAAGGAGGCGGATCGGCGGTATCAGGGGTTTGTCGGGCTTGGCGGTCTGCCGGAGTCGGCGATCCAGAGGATCTCGATGGAAAAACAGAGGAAGGTGGCGCTCTTTGTCACGCACCGGGAGCCTTTATTTGAGTATGCCGATGTTATCTTCCCGGTGGCGACCTGGGCGGAGTCAGAGGGGACGTTTACAAACAAGAAGGGGATTAGTCAGAAGATCATACCGGCCTTTCCGCCGCCGGGTGAGGCGCGGATGGCGAGGGAACTCTTCTCAGGAATCGTATGGAAATAGCGATCACCGTTCTGAAGGTTATCCTCGTCCCTGTCATCGTCCTCAATTTCATCCCGCTGCTTATCTGGTTTGAGCGGAAGGGGGCCGCCTATATCCAGGATCGACGAGGCCCCAACCGGGCGCAGATCCTCGGGATCCGGCTCGGTGGGATGCTCCATAATCTGGCGGACGTGATCAAGCTCCTGACCAAGGAGGAGTTTGTCCCTGCCGGGGCGCACCGGTTTTATTTCATCCTCGCGCCGTTTCTGACCCTCTTTATCTATTTTGTGACGGTCGCGGTGATCCCGTTTGCCGACACCTTGGAGATCGGTTCGTGGGTCATTCCGTTGCAGGTCGCCGATCTGAATGTCGGCCTCCTCTATATTTTTTCAGTCGCGTCACTGGCGGTTTACGGGGTGATGCTCGCCGGCTGGTCCTCAAACAACAAGTACTCCTTTTTGGGGGCGCTCCGGGCCTCGTCCCAGATGATCAGTTATGAGGTTGCCTTGGGTCTTTCGGTTGTCGCGATCTTCATGGTGGCGGAGTCGGTTTCGCTGAACGATATTGTGCGTCAGCAGGGTCCGCTCCCGTGGAACTGGTTTTTTCTCAAACAACCGCTCGCCATGATCCTCTTTGTGACCGCGGTCTTCGCCGAGACGAACCGGATCCCGTTCGACCTCCCGGAGGGGGAGTCGGAGTTGGTGGCCGGTTATCACGTGGAGTATTCCAGCATGAAGTTTGCCCTCTTCTTCATGGCGGAGTACGCCGCGATGGTGGTTGCCGCGGCGGTGGTTGTCTCCCTCTTCTTTGGCGGCTGGCAGGTCCCGTTCCTGACGACAGAGGCCCTTAGGAAAGGGGCAGCGATCTATGCCCACCTCCTCGGTCTTGCGATCAGTGCCTTCTCAGTCCTTGCCGGACTTCTTCTGGTCTCACAGTACAGAAGGGGGAAGTATCGTGACCTCCGGGACTATGAGGTCCTCTTTTTCGGGATCCCGGCGATCCTCTTCGGTCTCGGCCTCGGCGCCTTCCTGATCTTTATCGGGATCCCAATCCTCCCGGATTGGTTTCCGGCTCTCTTTGCGGCCGCCTGCCAGGTCGCCTGCTTTCTCTTTAAGATTGCCCTCTTCTCGTTCTTCTTTGTCTGGGTCCGCTGGACAATCCCCCGGTTCCGGTACGACCAGCTGATGTCGTTCGGCTGGAAGGGGATGCTCCCGCTCGCCCTCTTGAATATAGGACTCACCGGAGTTTGGCTCCTGATCTTTCCCTAGGAGCCTGTCGGAATAATACTCCGGCAGGCTCCTCGCTGTCCGAAAATCGAACTGGCCGGTCTGGAAATCGAACCGTTCATTCCTGTCGTTGCCTGAGGGACAAAAACTCGACCCATTTAAAAAAGACGATTAAATCAAGGCTATTAGAAGCCTTCTAAGCAACCCTTTCAACGCCTGGCACGCCTCTTGCTCTAAGCACCGATCAGTATGAAAAAAACACTTACAAGTTTCCTGATCCTGATAATGACGGTAATCGGAGTCCAGAAACTCTGGGCAAATCATGTGCCATGTAGTTTCACCTGCCGTTACAATTATGAAGCAAGTGCCAATAATGGAGTGGCCATCTACGACTACGATGCATGGGGTAACCACTGCGTGGCCAATTATGGTGATATGGACAGGGAGGTTCAGCGCAGTGGTGATG
>CAYWRF010000069.1:0-1725 GCA_964460495.1 uncultured Pseudomonadota bacterium
GCAATGCCAGGGGGGGTGGTGCCCGGATCGTTCCAGGAGGCGGTGGTAAAAGACCACGAATAGGAGGTGATAGCCCCTCCGTTACGATCCAGAATACCTGAGGTCAGGATGGCGTTGTAGGTCGTTCCGGGGGTCAGGGTCTCTTCTGGGGTCAGGACCGCCTGACGACCGACCGGATCGTAGGTCACCTCTCCCCTGACTCCCGAGACAATAAATGTGAACGGATCGACTGTCGTAGGGTCGATCTCGATCCCGAATGTGACCGCGATGGTGACGTTGGTCGGTACGCCAGTTTGTCCGTTACCCGGGTTGGTGTTCAGAATCGTTGGGGGAGGGGTGGACCTCTCAGCTGCAGGGGAACCACCACCCTCATGAGAGCATCCCCCAATGCCACCATAAAAGGAGAGCCAAGTGAAACATCCGACCAGAAGGAACCGGATCAGGCAAACGGTTTGGGATTGCATGTCCAGACAAGGTAGCAATCCTCATGCCACCATTTTTTCATCGGGGGGGATACGAATCGGATGACAGCAATGTCATCCCGGCCCGGTTGGGCCAAGCCTCACGGTGACAGATTTGTCACGTTTAAAGGAGGTCTGATCTCGTGTAGACAAAGTCGCACGACTTCCCCTGGGCGAGGGCGCAGGCGATATCAAATGATCCGGCATTGAAGAGACCGGAACAACTGAGCGGCGCCTCCGACTGGTCTGTCGGCTGGACAGTCACCTGGACGTTCCCGTTGGAATCGATTGTCCCGGTTGCGATCGTCTGGCCGGAGGCGGTCGCGGTGATCTTCGTCCCGTTCTGGCTGATCATTGCGGTCTGGGCAAAGAGGCTCGCGACGCAGTTCGGGCCCACCTCCACCAGCCGGTACTCGATATTCTCGACGACGCTCACGCTCGGGTCGGTCCCGATACCCGGAAGGGTCGGCTCATCACTGCCCCCGCTGCAGGCGCCCATCAGCAGGATCAGAAGACCAACCGCGATGGACATCTTTGTCATACCAGACCTCCTTTCACCCTGAGCTATCGCAAGTCAACCGATATTGTTGCGTGGAATCGTGTCCCATAAATAACTTTACGCTTTGTCGCCACTCGTCGAGCATCCTCGACGTACTGCCAAGTACGCCTGCGGTGCTCTCCTCGTGGCTTCGCGCGTAAAGGTTATTTCTGGGCCACTTCTCCGGGTGAGTAATCATATTTCATAAAGAAGGGAGATCCCCAGGAGCAGCACCCCTAAAAACTTTGAGATTTCACGGGCATAAAACAGGGCGCTTTCCGGATTCCATAGTGGGAGAGGAAATTGGGGCCGATCACCGATCCCGGAAGCTCATCGGTCGATCGAACAAGGAGTGGATAGGCGCAATTTTCAAGATAGAGGTGGACCCTGTCGGCCAAACCGAGTGACATGCCTCAATTGACTAGCAAAGATCGTGCCAGCTTGTTTCATCGGGGAGATCGTGACCGGAGTGACAGATCTGTCACTCTGTTGAAGAGGCGAATGTGCACTGAAGGCTTATTCCGATGTAAGGCCTTGACCCTCAGGAGTGCACTCCCTTGACAACCTGACACATATAAGTATTAGCTACTAATACTAGGTATAAGTCACAGACCCTTATGAGGAGAGTCGATGTATTTTGACCCTCAGGCGAAACAGAAGCTCGAAGACTTCTACAACTTTGAGGTCTTGCGGCAGGAGCTGAAGAAGGCCCTCGAAGATCCCCAC
>CAYWRF010000069.1:1735-9812 GCA_964460495.1 uncultured Pseudomonadota bacterium
TCCATGGGCTTCGAAGGACGGGGAAAACGAGCCTCATCCGCGTTGTCCTCAATTCATCACAAAAAAAATATGTCTGGCTGGATGGCCGGGAAATCGTCTCCCGAAACGAATTTTTTCTGAAGCTCTCCGAAGAGGTCAGCAAGCTGAGACGGTTCCAAATAAAAGGGGTCTCCTTGAAAGGGGTTTCGTGGTCACTGGATCTCCATAAAAAAGACCTGGACTTCCTCAACAAACAAAAAATAACGCTCGTCATCGACGAGGTTCAGCTCCTCAAAACAATGAAGATTGATTACCTTCTTGCCTCCATTTTTGACAACTACCCTCAGATTAAAATGATTGTGTCAGGCTCCGAAAAAGGAATGTTGATCCATTTTCTTGGGCAAGCGAATGCCAAGGCCCCACTCTATGGCCGGGCTGTTTTTGAACTTTCAACACGCCGGTTGACTCAAGAAGAAGGCCTTCGTTTCTTGCGCGAGGGGTCAAAAAAACTGGATACACCTATAAAGGAAGAGGAAATTCTCGACGCGATTCGATCACTCGATGGAATCATTGGATGGTTGACAAAATATGGTTGGTATCGGCTCCGGCTTTCCCATAAAATAGCCCTCCAAAAAACGATTGAAGACGGGAAACATGTTGCCTACGCAGAGTTTCTTGGCTTTGCTGCCCGTTCCGAGAAAAAATACCTGAGAATCCTCGAGGCAATGAAAGAAGGGGCCCGGTGGGAAGAGATCCAGAAGCAGGCACAGACTTCAGATACCCAGTTGAGTGAAATGCTGAAAAGGATGATTGACTACGGATTTGTTGAAAAAGCAGAACAAACCTACCGAATTTCAGACCCCTTGCTGGAGGCAAACCTGTAAATGGCGGTCAAATCTTCGTGGCGAACCTGTACCGAAGGCTTTTTTCTGAGGAGAGTTCGAGGATCACCGTAAGCGAGTTGGCCCCCTCCTCGAGTCGCAGGCAGTAGGTTGCCCCGGCGAAGACGAACGGGATCGAGGAGGAATCGACCGTCACGGCGAGCTGATCGGAACCCTCCAGTGTGACACGCCCCTCCGCCTCTGTGGTTGCATCGGTTGTCCAACTGCTTTGGACCGAGAGCCGGGTGACGGTATCCTGAGGCGAGAGCGTCAGGCGGATTGTCTTGGCCTCAGTCGGTTCCTCCGTTTCAACCTTTTGCCCGTTCTCGTAGGTTGCGACCTCCTCAAGGGAATAGGCCCCTGAAAGGCCTTCAGGGAGGGGGCCCCCTCGCTCAAGGGCGCAACCGGATTCAGCGGAGGCGGACGGCTCGGCCGGTTCCGTCTCTTCCCCCCCGCAGGAGAGGATCAGGAGAAGAGACAGAACGACACCCAAGGATCTTTTCAAGGCGATGCCTCCTCCCCGATCAGCGATTCGAGTTTGACGAGCCCCTCATGGTAAGAAAGCTCGGCCGCAAGGAGCAGGCCTGCGGCCTCGATCTCATCCTTCAACGCCTCAAGGTAGTCTTCATAATCACCAAAGTTCATCAGGTAACTCTCCTGGGCCATCTCTCGTCTCTCCCGGGCCCTCGCCTCCGCCTCTTTGAACCTCCCGATCGACGACTCGTAATGCCCCTTTGCCAGATAGAGCGACTCAACCGCCTCGTTTATCTCCTCTCGCGTGCGTTCCGACTCGAGCCCCTTTCTCCGGGCGAGCGATCGGGCCCGCCGGACCTCGGCGAGCTTATCGAAACTGTCAAAGAGGGGGAAACGCAGGGTCACCCCGCCACCAGCGATGAAAGGCTCTGACGGGGAGTCGTCGAGCGTATAGCTGACAAAACCGGCAAGCCCGACCTCGGGAAGTTGCGACCCGCGGGCAAACCGGATCTCCGAAGTCGCGAGCGCGACCTGTCCCGCGAGTATCCCCGCCGCAGGGTTTTTTTCGATCCTCCCCCGCGCCTCTGTCAGAGGGGGGATCCGGAATTCGGGGACCCTTTCCTCGATTCCCTCCCCCTCCACCCGGCAGAAATTCTGAAGATCCTTCAAGGCGATTTCCTCCTGGGCGAGCGCCTGATCCCTCTTCGCAAGGATCTGCGAGGCAAGGACCGAGCCCCGGAGCCAATCCTCACGGCCCACCCCCTTTTCCCCCTCTCGAGGCAGGTAGTTTTCATGGAGGTTTTTCAGAAAACGCTCAATAATGACCGCACGTTTCGCCGCCTCGCTCAACAGGTGTCTCCCCTTCGCGGCGTAGAGCCATCTGACGTAGAGCTCCCTGACGCGGGAAGCGACCTCCCGCCGGGTCCGCTCCCCTTCCAGCCGCGCCATCTTGAGCCCGAGGTCCGACTGTCTCTTTCTCTCACGGATCCTCCCTCCGGCAAAGAGCGGCTGCCTGAGTGTCACCCCGGTCGAAAAGAGATTTGCCCCAAAGAGACCCACCCTTGTATCGGGAAACTGGATGGGGACCGAGACCTGATCGGGGCCTGCCCCGAGGACCGGAAACTCCTCCTTGATCCGCCTCATGTCGATCACCGCCTCGGTCTCAAACGAACCGAGTGTGACATGGGGGGACTCGTCGAACCGGAGGAAACTGGAGGTGAGGTCGAGGTGCGGGAGGGAGGCGGCACGCGCCTTGAGTTGCAGCGCCTTCACCTCATCCTGCAGGGAGTCGGCGATCCCGATCTCCGGTCTCGTCTCGAGGGCCCGTGAGATCAGTTGATCAAGGGTCAGCCTCTTTGTCCCCTCGCCATAGGCGCTGGGGGCGAACAGGGAAAAACCGATCAGGATCATCCCGACATATTTCTTCCATTCGATCGAGAACTGCCTTGTGTATCTCTGGAGCTGCCGCTTTGAGATCCCGAGCTGATCGGCGGTCTCCTCAAGACGCCCACCGCTCCGCGCCAGCGCCTCACGGATCCAGTGCCCCTTCCAGCGCGCCTCGAGGTCGGCGAGGCGAAGCCCCCCCTCGGCCTCCCCCCCAAACGGGTTCAGATGCTCCGGGAGGAGGACCGCCCCGCTCGCGACGAGGATCCCCCGCTGGATCAGGTTCTCCAGTTCGCGGACATTCCCGGGCCAATCGTAACCGGAGAGCTTGGCGAGCGTTGAGGGGGCGACACGCGAGATCCCCTTCCCCAGTTCTTCCGAATATTTTTGCACAAAGTGGCTGACCAGGATCGGGAGATCCTCCCGCCTCTCCCGGAGCGGCGGGAGACGGATCGTATAGACATTGAGGCGCCAGTAGAGGTCCTCCCGAAAGCGTCCCGCCTCGACCTCCTTTCGCAGATCGCGATGGGTCGCGGCGACAACACGCGCATCGACCGCAAGCTCCTTGTGGCTCCCGATCCGCTGAAAGCTCTTCTCCTGCAGGAATCGGAGAAGTTTCGCCTGGAGCGGGGGCGGCAGTTCGCCGATCTCGTCGATGAAGAGTGTCCCTTGATCCGCCATCTCGAGCGCCCCCTTCATCTCGGCGCTTGCGCCGGTAAAGGCCCCTCTCTCATGCCCAAAGAGCTTGTCCTCCACCAGGTTCTCCGGGATCGCGGTGCAGTCGAGGATGATCAGCGGCCCCTTTCTCTCGCTCAACTCGTGGATCGCGCGTGCGACACGCTCCTTTCCGGTCCCGGACTCCCCCTCAATCAGGACCGTCGTCCGGACTGCCGCCACCTCGCGGATCTGGCGAAAAACAGACTCGATCGCGGGGGAGTGACCGATCAGATTCACGAGGCCCGTCGGCCTCGGGTCCTTTTTCAGGTCCCGGATCTCCCTCTCCAGATAGGCGACTTGAGAAGCCGCCTCCAGGATCACCCGGAGTGACTGAAAGTCCCGGATCGGTTTCTCAATATAGGCGTACGCCCCCCGCTCGACCGCACGGGTCCCCACCTCCCGACTCCCGAAACCGGTCATCACGATGATCTTTGCCGACGGGTCTCTTCGGAGGAGCCGTGTGATCAGATCAAGCCCGACCGAGACATCATTTGGAAAGCCAAGGTCCGAGAGGACAACCGACGGCGCAATCTCAGTCATCGCCGCCTCCCCCTCCTCAGGGGTGGTCGCAATCCGGGCATCAAAATCGGAGAGGTGATTTTTCAGGCCCTCGGCCAGCGGCCGGTCATCTTCTATAATCAGGAGTGGTCTCATTTAAGCGTCACCCGAAAGTGTAATCTTCACCCGCGTCCCCTCCCCGGAACGGCTCTCGATCCCGATCCGCCCATTGTGGAGGTCCTCGATAATCATCCGGGCCAATGCGAGTCCGAGCCCTTCACCGCCTCTTGACCCCTTGGTTGAGAAGCCCGGTTCAAAAATCCTGTTCATCTCCTCCTCACCGATTCCAACCCCCTTATCGATGAGGGTGAGACAGAGTTGCCCCTTTTCCTCCACCGCCTTGAGGACGACCGGCTGCCCGTTCTCCGAGGCCTCCTGCGCATTCTTCAGGAGATGGCCCAAGGCCCGCTCCAGATAGACCGGATCGGCGAGGATCGCCGGGAGTTTTTCGCCGATCTCGATCTGAAGGGAGGTCCGGTCCGGTTCCGAGAGGCGGTCCCGAAAATTTTTTAAGAAAACGGCCGTCTCGATACGCCCCTTTTTCAGGTCGGCCGGTTTTTGAAACTGTTTGTATTTCTCGATCTGTTGAGTCATTCGATCGAGCCGGTCGACGAGTGCCTGGACATCCCCAATGGGACGTGTCCCCCCTTTTTCACGGATCAGTTCCAGTTCCGCATAGAGGAAAGAGAGATCCGATTTCAGGCTGTGGGAGAGATCGCGGAAGAGCCCGCCCACGTAGATATATTTGAGATCGCGTTTCATCCTCTCGATCGCCTCCGAAAGTTCCGCGATCTCCCTTGTCCGGTTGAGGCCCGGATGAGGACCTGAAAGCTCCCCCTGCGAGACCCTGCGGGCATAATGGATCACCTGCGAAATCGGCCGGGTCACCCCGCCGGCCAGGAAGACCGAGAGGAGGATTCCGGCAGTGAGAGAGACAAGACCGATCAGGAGAGAGCTGAGCACAGCGGTACGAATCTGATCCCGAAGCGGTTTGAGGGAGAAGCCGATCCGGAGGATCCCGCGGTCCCTGTCGTGACCGACGATCGGTGTCGCCACCTCGAGGACCTCTTCCTTCAGGTTGGGGTGTGAGAATTTCTTTGCAACGATTCGCTCGGTCGCGAGTCGCCTCCCGATCTCCTCAGTCACCGGGTCCTGGAGGATCTGATATTCCCGCCCCCTCGAGGTGTCGAGCCAGGCAAAACCATTGAGGTCGGTGATCATCACATACAGGATATGCCCCTCGGACTCCGGGGCAAGGCGGTCGAAGTAGTCGATGAGGAGGTCGCGTCTCTCCAGAAAGGTCGCCGAGTTGAGTCCGAGTGAGAGGGTCTTGACGAGGACCGATGCCTGTCGTTCCGCCTCCCGCGTGAGATCCCGCTCCTCCCTGCGGATCAGATAGAGGGAGATCGCGACAGCCAAAACGGTTACCACCGTCGACAGGGCGAGGATAAATCTAGTGACGAGCCGCATAGGACCCCCTTTCCAGAGGGATACCGAGCCGTCTGGCCCGTTCCACCAGCCGGCGGAGTTCTTCAAAATCCCTGGAGGCCACCTCCACCCATTTTCCAAGTCGCAGAGACTTAAGGATCTCATCCCCCTCCGGATCCCGATGCATCCCCAGGAGGCATTTCTTTATCTTTTCCCTTCCGGCGAGATCCCTCCGGACAAAGAGGGGGGCGACCGGGACCGGCGAAAGCGACTCGATGATCTTCAATGTCTCCCCTACCTTCGGGTTCCGCCGTTTCATCATGAGGTACGCCTCCTCATCGACCAGGACTGCCAGCTTCTCGTCCGTCAAGGCATCCAGAAGGAGGTTCCGGCTCTGTCCGTACTCCACCACCTGGATTCTGGAGGGCGGTTCATCGCGCGGATCATGGCGGTCGAGCCTCATCGGCAGCCCCTCGCGTATCAGGAGCTCCGCGAGGAGATGGGTGATCCCCTTGTACCTTTCTCCGTAGTCCTCGACATGACGCAGTCTCCATCCCTTGCTTGAGGAAGGATTGTCCCGCGCAATGAGCAGGTGACGAAAGGTGTTATTCGGGAGGTCCCGAAACGGGGAGACGGTCAGAAACGGCTCGCCGATCCCCTCGCCCTCAAAGAAAAGGGTCTCAAGATCGGAGAGGCCAAAGAAGAAGTCGATCTCACCCCTCTGAAAGGCCCTCTTCACCGAATCCGGATCGGGGAGCGGCGAAATATTTATGCCGATCCCGGTCTTCCGGGTCACATAATCGCCGAAGAGCTGAAAGTTTTCCGTAAAGAGCCGGGTCGCTTCCGGGGAGAGGAATTTTTGCGGGAAGGCCCCTTTCAACTGCGACGCAGCCAGAGGAGGAGATCCCACGCCGATCAGAAGGCAGAACAACGCCCCGCTGACAACCGACCTCATAGGTCGGCTATAGCCGATCTCCTGATCCTGTCAATGCGGGCGAAAGCGGGGTTTCAGCCCCTGCCAGCAGTTGATGTAGTCCTTCTGGAGGAGTCCGCCGTTTAAGGCAAAATCGGTCGGACGGAACGGATAGCGGCTCTCGAACAGGAAGGCCAAGGTCTGGTCGAGCTTTGCCGGTTTGAGATCGGAGGCGGTGGCCCTCTCATACGCCTCCGCATCCGGGCCATGGGCCGACATGCAGTTGTGGAGGCTCCCCCCGCCCGGGACAAATCCACCCCCCTCCCCTGCCGGCTTCGCATCGTAGACTCCAAAGATCAGCCCCATATACTCGCTCATGATGTTCCGGTGGTAGTAAGGGGGGCGAAAGGTATGTTCGTTAACGAGCCATCGCGGGGGGAAGATCACAAAATCGACATTGGAGTACGAGGGGAGTTCCGACGGGGCGGTCAGGACCGTGAAGATTGAAGGATCAGGGTGATCAAAGCTGACCGATCCGATCGTGTTGAAGAGGGCAAGGTCATACTTGCAAGGGGCGTAGTTTCCGTGCCAGGCAACCACATCGAGTGGGGAATGGTCGATCGGCGCCGCCCAGAGGGCCCCCTGAAATTTTGCGACCAGTTCGCAGTTCCCCCCTTTCTCCTCGTACCTGGCAACGGGGTATTGGAAATCGCGCGGATTCGCGAGGCCGTTTGCGCCGATGGGGCCAAGGTTCGGGAGTCGGAAGTTTGGGCCGTAGTTCTCACAGATATAACCGCGCGCCCCCTTTCCGGATAAGGTGACCTGATACTTGACCCCCCTCGGTATGACACCAATCTCCCCCGGCTTCACGGAGAGGCTCCCCATCTCTGTAAAGAACTGGAGCCCTCCCTCCTGCGGGACAACAAGAAACTCCCCATCGGCATTATAAAAGTAGCGGTCCTCCATCGACCGGTTGATCGCATAAAGGTGGATACCACAGCCGTTGAACGCCTGCTGGTCGCCATTTCCCAGGAAGGTGATGAACCCCTGGACAAAATCGGTCGGTTTTGAGGGAATCGGTAGCGGATCCCAGCGGAGCTGTTGAGGTGTCGCAACTCCTTCTTCAAACGGGGCGGTTCTCATGAGTCCCGTATCGATCCGTTTGAAGTCGCCATGCTTGACCGAAGGGACGATCCGGTACAGCCAGCTCCTCTGGTTCTCCGACCGCGGCGCGAGAAAGGTCGATCCGGAGAGTTGCTCTGCATAAAGACCGAGCGGGCATTTTTGAGGCGAGTTCTGCCCTTGCGGTAACGCCCCCTTCACCGCCTCTGTCGCAAAGTGATTCCCGAAACCGGGCTGGTATCGAAGCTCCTCTTGCTGACCCATCGGCAAGCCTCCTATCTATCAAAAGGGGTGATCGTCAAGTTGAGAAAGTCAGGGTTGATCCGTCACCGCCGGTTCCGTCTCGTTTCGTTCCCGAACAAAGACAAAGGAGGGTCTCGAATCGAGCGTCGTCGCCGAGGCGATACCGGGGAGGATCAGGACCTGGATCGGTGCGAGGCTCGGGAAACTCGCATCCGAGGTGCCGGCATTGATCGGGAGGTCAAGGTCCCCCGTCTCCAGCGCCCCCAGGAGCGTCTCGTACTGACGGTCGGTCGGGGAGTAAAAGGCAAACGCCCCGCCGGTCGGGTCTTTTGTCTCTTCATTAAAGATGTCGGCCGCCGTCAGGACCGCCTGGTCATAA
>CAYWRF010000070.1:0-9726 GCA_964460495.1 uncultured Pseudomonadota bacterium
AAAAAGTGATGAATTCTCTCTCCCCTGTTCAACACCCCAAGTCGTGAAGGACATCGCAACCTTGCTTTCGACGGCTGGAGAAAAGAGTTGCGCTGAAAAAACACGGGAATATTCCGCTGTAATTTCTGAGAGGTATTCTAAAAATATCACGACAGGTTGTAAAAAAAGTTGCCAAAGGTTGTCCCGCAGGCTTAAACCCGGGTCATGTTCAGCAAGATTCTCATCGCCAACCGCGGCGAGATCGCCGTTCGGGTGATCCGGGCCTGTCGGGATCTGGGGATTCCGACGGTCGCCGTTTTTTCCGAAATCGACCGGACAGCGCTGCATGTGAGATTTGCCGATGAGGCGTACCTCCTTGGGCCTGCCCCGGCGACTGAAAGCTATCTGAGGGCCGACAAAATTCTGGAAATTGCGCAGAAGACCGGGGCAGAGGCGATCCATCCCGGATACGGATTTCTCTCGGAGAACGCCGGGTTCTCGGATGCCTGTCATGCGGCCGGAATCAAATTCATCGGGCCGCGTGGCGATTCGATGCGTGCGTTGGGTGACAAGATTTCGGCAAGAATTGTGGCCGAAAGGTTAAAGGTTCCGATCGTGCCCGGGATCGATTGTCCCTTGAAGGATGCAGGTGAGGCGAAGGGCTTGGCAAAAAAGTTCGGTTATCCGGTGCTCCTGAAGGCCCGTGCCGGCGGTGGCGGCAAGGGGATGCGCAAGGTCACCAAGCCGGAGGAGATGGAATCAGCCTTTCATCTCGCCTCATCGGAGGCGGGGCAATCGTTTGGAGATCCCTCTCTCTATCTTGAAAAATATATTTTGGAGCCTCACCACATCGAGGTCCAGATCCTGGGGGACAAGAAGGGAGACGTCGTTGCCTTGGGAGAACGCGAATGTTCAATTCAGAGACGGCATCAAAAAATCGTTGAGGAGTCTCCTTCCCCTTTTATCCGTCTCTCCACCCGAAAGAAACTCTTTGAGGCGGCCAGGAAGATTGCCCGTTTCGCCAAATATGAAAATGCCGGCACATTGGAATTTTTGGTCGACAAGGATCAGAAATTCTATTTCCTCGAGATGAACGCCCGGCTCCAGGTGGAGCATCCGGTGACCGAACAAGTGACTGGTGTTGATCTGGTGAAGGCGCAGATTGAGATTGCGGCGGGGGGGAAAATCCCCCCTTGCCCCCCTTTGACAAAGGGGGGTTGGGGGGATTTAAACTACTCCTTGGAATGCAGAATTTACGCCGAAGACCCCGATAACAACTTTATCCCCTGTCCCGGGACGATCAACTTCTTGAGGAATCCGGAGGGGCCGGGGGTTCGGGTCGATTCGGCCATGTATGCGGGGGCCGAAATCTCCGTCTATTACGACCCGATGATTGCGAAGTTGATTACGTGGGGTGGCTCACGTGAGGAGGCAATTGGTAGGATGGAACGGGCGTTAGCGGAATACCGGATCGAGGGGGTCACGACGAATCTCACCTTTCATCTCGCGTTGCTCCGTCACCCCTCCTTTCAGAAGGGGGATTACGATACCGGTTTTGTGGAGCGTTCTCTTTCGGAACTGAAGCGCGAGATGCATCAAGGGTATGAGGAGATTGCCAAGATGGCGGTGGAGATTCATCGGAGGACTTCGTCCTCGATCGCGATCGCGAATCACGATCGGGGTGAAGGGGTGAGGTCGGAATGGCATACCATCGCCCGCCAGGAGGGGCTTCGTGAGTAAGCCTCCGGACTATCGAGTCCTTGGACCGGGTCATTATTCCCTCCTCGTTGAGGGTCGTTCCTACGAGGTCTTTGTCCGTGAGGAGAAGAATGGGTATCGGGTCGAGGTCGATGGCCACCTGATCCCTGTGAGGTCTCCCCAGGTGGCGGTGGTGAGCGAAAAGGCGGAAGGAAATGGGCCTGAAACGATTACCTCCCCGATGCCGGGTCGGGTGATTCTGGTGAAGGTCAAGGAAGGGGATTCTGTGAAGGCAGGAGAAGGTCTGGTCGTGGTCTCGGCGATGAAGATGGAGAATGAGCTCGTTGCAACCCGGTCAGGCAAGGTGGCCCGGATTGCGGTGAAGGAGGGCGAAACGGTGGAGGCGGGGCAGGAGTTGGTATGGATTACAAAAAAGATTTGAATGAACCGGGTCAATTCCCCTTCACTCGCGGGATCTACAAAGACATGTATCGCGGCCGTCTCTGGACGATGCGGCAGTATGCCGGATTCGGGACCGCGGAGGAGACGAACCGGCGGTTCAAATATCTTTTAGAACAGGGGCAGACCGGTCTTTCGGTCGCCTTCGACCTGCCGACGCAAATGGGGTATGACTCCGACCACCCGATGGCGGCAGGAGAGGTCGGTCGTGTCGGCGTCGCGATCGATTCCCTGGACGATATGCGGAGCCTCTTTCGCGAGATCCCGCTGGGTGAGGTCTCGACCTCGATGACGATCAACGCGACCGCCTCGATCCTCCTCGCCCTCTATCTGGCGGTGGCGGAGGAACAGAAGATCCCGTGGGAAAAATTGCGCGGGACGATCCAAAACGACATCCTGAAGGAATATATCGCCCGCGGGACGTACATCTATCCGGTGGAGCCGTCACTCCGGCTGATCACCGATCTCTTCCTCTTTTGCAAAAGGTCGGTCCCCAAGTGGAATGCGATCTCCGTCTCCGGCTACCATATGCGGGAGGCGGGATGCACCGCGGTCCAGGAGGTCGCCTTCACATTGCTGAACGGGCTTGCCTATCTTGAGGCGGCGAAAAAGGTTGGGCTGGATCCGGACGATATCGCCCCGCAGATCTCGTTCTTTTTTGGCGTCCCCAACAATTTTTTGGAGGAGATCGGAAAATTCCGGGCGGCACGGCGTCTCTGGGCCCGTCTCGTCAAGGAACGATTCCAGCCCAAAAAAGAGGAATCGCTCAAGCTGAGATTTCATACACAGACCGCGGGCTTTTCGCTGACCGCCCAGCAGCCGAAGAACAATATCGTTCGGGTGACGCTTCAGGCGCTGGCGGCGGTGCTTGGAGGGACGCAGTCTCTCCATACCAATTCCTACGATGAGGCGCTTGCCCTCCCGACAGAAACGGCGGTTCGGACTGCGCTCCGGACCCAACAAGTGATCGCCTCCGAGTCGGGTGTGATCAACACCGCCGACCCGTGCGGCGGCTCGTTTGTGATCGAGGAGATGACCGACCGGATTGAGAGGGAGGCCGTTCAGTTGATTGAGAAGGTCGAGAAGATCGGGGGAATGCTCCGGGCGATCGAGACCGGGTTTGTCCAGCAGGAGATCCAGGGGGCCGCCTATCAATACCAGAAGGAGATCGAGGAGAAAAAGAGGATCGTCGTCGGTGTGAACGAGTTCAGACAGGAGGAATCGGCGCCGGTGGAGATCCATCGGGTCGACCCGGCGATTGAAAAGGAACAGGTGAAGAGGTTGAAAAGATTCCGGTCGGCACGGGATCCGAAAAAGGCGGAGAGGGCCCTGACCGCGCTTGAAGAAAAGGGGCGCAGCCCGGAAAACCTGATCCCGTTCATACTCGAGTCTGTGAAGTCTGGGGCGACCTTGGGCGAGATCTCGGATCGACTCAGAAATGTCTTTGGGGTCTATCGGGAGAATGTGGTCCTTTGAACAAACCTGACCGCGATCACGGAGATCTCGTAGAGTGCAAGAAGCGGAAGTGCGAGGAGGAGTTGCGAGAGGACATCGGGTCCCGGTGTCAGGATGCCGGCCAGTAGAAAGGCCAGGACCACCACATACCGGCGGGCACGCGAGAGTTGCCCCGACGTCACCACACCGATCCTCCCCAGCAGCGTGAGGACCACCGGCAGCTCAAAGATCAGTCCAAAGGTGAGTAACATCCGGGTGATGAACCGGAGGTATCCTTCCATCTGCGGCAGGAACTGGATCCCGGTCCCCTCCAAAACCGATACAAGGAATTTAAAGCCGATGGGAAAGATCACAAAGTAGCCAAAGAGGGCGCCGCCGGCAAAGAAGAGGGAGGTGAGGGTGACAAAGAGGAACGCGAGCCTCTTTTCATTCCGGTACAGTCCCGGGGCGACAAACTGCCAGATCTGCCAGAAGATGAACGGGGCCGAGAGGAAGAGGGCGGAGAGGATTGCGACCTTCAGATAGGTGACAAAGGCCTCGATCGGTCCCGTGACAATAAATGGGGAATCGTGGTCCAGCAGGCGGAGGAGCGGCCTCTGAAGCCAGCGGAAGATCTCCTTCGCAAACAGGAGGGAGACGAGCATCCCGGCGCCGATCGCCATCACAACCCGGATCAGTCGGGATCGGAGTTCCGTCAGGTGCCCCACGAGACTCTGTCTCTTCTCATTCATCCTTTAAGGTCCGTCTTGATGTCGTCGATCGCCGCCTTCAGTTTCCGGACCAACTTTCCCGACTGGGTCGCCAACTCGGGGATTTTTTCCGGGCCGATAAAGATCAGGGCGAGTGCAAGGACAATCAGGAGTTCGCCGGTTCCCAATCCGAACATGGGGGATCTATATGTTGGGGATGAAACTTTGTCAAAATAAGGTCACGAGCAGGAAGAACTGTCTCAAAAAATGTTCTTGAAGGGCATATAACATAGTATTACTATGGTAGTGATGCCCTACGAGATCTTCTACAAGCCTTCTGCGGTGAAGGAATTGGAAGGTCTCCCAAGGGAGGCGCAGGCCAAGGTACTCAAGGCGATTGAGTCGATCAAGGAAGGTGACTTTTTCAAGGTCGAGAAATTACGGGGTGTCGAGGGATTTTACAGGAGCAAGAGGGCTTGGCCTTATCGGATTCTTTTTGTGATCGAGGGAAGGAATATGAGAATTACGAATATCGTACACCGGCAAGGAGCCTATCGATGAAACCTTTGCCTTTAAAAATCGACAACTACCTTCTTGAAAGAATTACGGAAGAGGCCCGTGGCAAGGGGTTGACAAAGGCGGAGGTCGTCCGTTCGGCCTTGATTCACTATCTGATTTACAAAGAGGATCTTGAAGAGGTCCATCTCATCCGGGAACGCCTCGGAGAGCCGGATCTGCCCGAATCAAAAGTGCATGCGCGACTCAAATTGGGTAGGTCAAGGGCTCATTAATGTTTAAGCAACCTTTCGGCCGGCATCTCCGATAGAGCCTGCATGGTCGGTGGTTTCGAAAAGGTGAGGGGTCTGGAGAAGGGACTTCTTGATTACGAGTGTTTGGCCAATGACCTCGTTGCCTGTTTCAACACGATGGTCTACTGGAGCGAGCCGGAAAGGGTCCTGGCAGGGATCAATATCCGGAACGCCCTGAGACCCGGCGGGGTTTTTTTGACCGATAACGTCTTCGCCCCGCTGGTGGGTGGACAGGGCCTATCGGGTGATGTTGTCGGGGATCAGTTTTTTGATCCGGCCTTTTTTCAACTGACGGTCGATGAGGGGGTGACCTTTGTGGCCAAGGCAGTCCCCGCCTCTGACGGGACATTTGCCCACCTGTTTCGCGGTGGGCATGCGGTGGTCTATCGGCGTCCTTAATCAAGAGCAACGTTTTTGACTTCCGGTCGATAGCCCCTGCTGTCTATGGTTTGGCCGATCAGTCGACAATTCAGGGCAGAGACCTCATCCGACGATACCCGTCCGCGTGTCTCGGGTGGTGAGTTTGAGGTGCGTCTCGACAGTTTAACCGCGCGTCTCACCACCGCCTCCGGACTTGCGGAGACCTGGGGTTTGAGTGCTCTGTTCCAGTCGAGGCACGACGAATTTTGGGGGATCGGGATGTTTCCGATCGTCGGCACGGGCTTGAAAGGTTTACTCCGGAAACCTGGCGAAGGCTCCTGGACGGCCCCTTTGATCCATCCCGGTTTCATAACGCGATCCTGGTGATTCGACATCTGGAGCAGCTGATGGGGCGTCCCGGCCACCTCTGGTACTCGGTTCGTGCCGGGATGTTGCAAGAATACGGTGTTCGGGTAGTCTTTGTCGGGTGAATCAAACCGCCGTCATCTGGGATGAACGTTACCTGTTGCACGACACCGGCCTGTGGCATCCGGAAAGGCCGGAGAGACTCCTCGCAATCAAGAAGGTTCTGGATGAACGGCCGATCGGCAAGAAACTGATCCGTTTGGAACCACGCCTCGCCACCCCGGAAGAGATCGCGGTGATCCACGACACGGAATATATCCGGCGGATTCAGGAGAGTGCCGGACACGACATCCAACTTGATCCCGACACCCCTGTCTCACCCAAATCGTGGGAAGCGGCCTGTCTCGCCGTGGGGGGGATGCTCCATGCCGTTGATTGGATCACAGGGCCGGGGATGTTCTCGAAGGACTGCCGCCGGAAGCTCTCGGAGGCCCGCTCCACAACGGCCTCTAAAGGTGAGCGGGCCGAGAGCGCAGGCGGGCGGCTGGCTGGCCAGGGAGCCAGACGAACCGCCGGTTCCGGCGAGCAGTCTGGAGAGAATATCCCCGGCCCTGTGATGCGCCGAGTTTTTGCATTTGTACGCCCCCCCGGCCATCACGCGGAGCGTGCCCGTGCGATGGGGTTCTGTCTCTTCAATAATGTCGCGATTGCCGCTGAATACGCCCTGAGAAAAGAGGGGATCCGGAGGATCCTGATTGTCGATTACGATGTCCATCATGGCAACGGCACGCAAGGAGCCTTTTATGACAGGGCTGATGTTTTTTACATCTCGACCCATCGCTATCCCTTTTATCCCGGGACCGGTGCGAGAAAAGAGGAGGGGGAGGGGAAGGGAAAGGGATTCACGCTGAACATCCCGTTCTCCGGCGGTCAGGGGGATGAAGAATACCTGAAGGCGTTTGATCAGGAGATCATCCCGACGGCACGCGATTTCAAACCGGACATCATTCTGGTCTCTGCCGGTTACGATGCCCATCGTCTCGATCCATTGGGCGGGATGAACGTCACGGCCGAGGGGTTTGCCCGAATGACAGCGATGATCCGGACTGTTGCCGATCAATATTGCGATGGAAAGATGGTGATGGTCCTTGAAGGGGGCTACAGCCTCCAGGGGTTGACCGAAAGTGTTGAAAAGTGTCTCGAGGTGATCTAAAGAATCTTCACTTGGGACAAGCAACTTTTTTGACTGAGAGCCGAGAACCTGTTTGAGAAATGATTTCTAAAACTACAGACATCTCCTGGCGCGAAGGGCTCCTCTGTGGCCTCGGGCTGGCCCTCACGGTCCTTGCCGCGGCCAAAGGGCGATCTGTCCGGAAAGGAGTTACCAGGGTGGCGGATGCCTTTTTAAGGGTCCAGGAGGGGAGCTCGATGTGGGGAGCAGATCCGAGGGCTGTCTTCCGCTTGCAGGGAAGGGTCCATCGGTTGGAAAGGCGGACGGGCAATCTTACAGTCCGGATGATGCTCCGACGATATCAGGAAGCGAGCGCAAGTGCCGCATCGACAACCGGCCCCCTCGAGGCAGAGTTTGTGCGTCTGAGAAGACAGTTGGGAAGGTGTCAGAACGAGATCAGGACGCGGTTGGATTGCAATCAGGCGATGTTGGAAGACCGCCGGTTCCGGTCCGGCGATGCAGACTCATTTTCGCTCTCTCCGTATCAGAACGACGTCTCCACGTTAGTAGAGCTGCAACAGCGTATCGAAAGGCTCAGCGACTGGATTGTTTCGGGTGTTGAGAGATTCATGAGTCTTTCGGATTCGTTCGTGCGTCGTTCGTAGCAGGTTTTAACCCTTACAATTTGTTCAGATCCTCAAACAGAAAATCGATCCCGCGGCTCGGCGGCGGCTGACCGGCCAGGGGAGACGCCTCTTCAACCGGTTTTTTCCGGAAGACGGCGCCGGCAGAACCGCCCGTTATCGAATCGATCCGGGCGATATCTATAAAGGAGGGGGCCGGAAAGTCGAGGACCGGTTCGTCCCGCGTCACCTCCTTCATGAAGTCGAGCCAGATCGGCGCCGCGACGACCCCCCCCGTCATCTTGGGGCCGATCGGCTTGTGATCGTCATAACCGACCCAAACACCGGCGATCAGATTCGGGATCGTCCCGATAAACCAGGCGTCGGTCTCGTCATTGGTGGTCCCGGTCTTCCCTGCAACCGGCCGTCCGAGCTCTTTTGCCTTCCACCCGGTCCCGATTTCCACGACATCCTTCATCATATGGATCATCACGAATGCAGTTTGTGGCGAGAGGATATGCCCTTGGGGAATCGTCGCGCCGTAGAGGATCTTTTTGTCATTGGCGGAGAGATTGAACCGGTCGGCCTTGATCACCTTCTCCCCCTCCTCCATCAGCGCCGGATTCAGGGCGCCCGGATCAATCGGTTGGGCCTGGATCTCGAAGACCTTTGCCGGATTCAGCGAGGCCGGCTTGTTTTCCTCGAGGACCTTTCCATCTCGATCCTCGATCTGTCGGATATAGAAGGGATTTGGCCGGACACCACCGGACGGGAATGTCGCGTAGGCACGGACAAGCTCCTGGAGCGTGACATCATTGGAGCCAAGCGCCGAGGAGAGGTAGCGTCCGAGGGGGGAGGTGATCCCCATCTTTCGGGCATAGGCGAGGGTGTAGTCGATCCCGATATCATGCATCACCTTGACCGCGATGATGTTGATCGAATGGGCGAGCGCCGACCGGACCGACATGCCACCATGAAACTTTTCGCCGTAATTCCGCGGGCTCCAGTATTCATTCCCGACCTGATAGACTACAGGCGCATCGGTCACGACCGACCTCGGCGAATATCCCTTGTCGAGCGCCGCCGCGTAGAGGATCGGCTTGAAGGCGGACCCCGGCTGACGGAACGCCTGTGTCACACGGTTGAACTCGCTCCTCTGAAAACTATATCCGCCGACCATCGCCTTGATTTCGAAGGTCAGCGGGTTCATCGCAAAGAGGGCCGATTCGAGCGCCGGTTCCTGATCGATCCGGAACGAATCCCCCGCCTGAGGCGGTCCAGCCCGCTTCCTCACCCAATAGACCTCCCCCGGTTTGAGAGGACGCCCGGTACGACCACGGTCCTTCGCCCAGATAGTCCCCTTTGTGTGACCGACCAGGATCTGGGAATTCCCCTGCTTGTCGGTTGCGACGACAACCCCCTTATAGATTTTCCCGTCGACTGTCGGGTTCTTCGGCTCCTCCCTTTCCGTTACAGGAAAGGTGATCGGGACACCGGCTGTCAGTTCAATCTCCTCGGCCACCTTGTTGATGAAGGGGGCGATCTCCGGTTTTTTGAGGATGGCGATTGGTCCCCGAAACTCCCTCTGCTGATCCATCCCCTCAAGACCGGTCCGTATCGCCGTCTCCGCCGCTTTGTTTGCAGCAAGATTCAGTGTCGTCTGAATTTTGAGCCCCCCATAATAGAGCGGTTCTTCCCCGAGAGTTTTTGTGATCGCCTGCCGGACCTGTTCGACAAACCAGGGGGCATATTGGCTGTTGAACTCCTTGTCGGTCCCGTTCCGGTAGATCAAGAGCTTCTCTTTCAGCGCCTCATCCATCTCCCTCCGGGAGATGTAGCCGTTCTCATGCATCCGCGTGAGGACATGAACCTGCCGCCTGCGGGCCATCTCCGGATTGTTGACCGGTGAAAAATCGGTCGGGGCGGAGCCCAAACCGGCGATCAGCGAGATCTCGGCCAGATCAAGCTCCTCCAGGTTTTTATGAAAATAGTTCCGGGCGGCTGCCGCAACGCCATAGGCGCGATTGCCGAGATAGATCTGGTTCAGATAAAGGTAGAGGATCTGTTTCTTGCTCAAATTCTGCTCGATCTGGGTGGCAACGATCGCCTCCCTGACC
>CAYWRF010000071.1:0-6728 GCA_964460495.1 uncultured Pseudomonadota bacterium
CCGCGTAAGGTCCTGCAATAATCCATCAGAACGGCGTTGGTTCACCGACCAGTGTAGGGTCGGAGGAGGGCCTGCGGTGCCTCGCGCCTGCCGCTGATCAAGACCCTGAGGGTCCTTTCGTCGAAACCGTTTCTTCCCCGTCCAACCGCGGCTGTAACGACAGCGGAGGAATGGCCCAAGGCCCTCATAAGAACACCATTAGGGACGAGACCAAAGAGTCGCATACACCTCTTTTCGCCTACCACCTCCGGTCGTTGCGGAAAATCTTTTTTTAATCTAATCAACCCCCATGGTTTCCTTAGTTGAATATTTTAAGACTGCCCTGGAGAAACTTGGCCCTCAGCACTGGTGGCCCGGCGAGACCCCGTTTGAGGTCTGTGTCGGGGCGATCCTCACGCAAAATACCAACTGGACGAACGTGGAGAAGGCGATTACCAATCTCAAGGCTCGCCATCTCCTGGAGCCGAAGAGGCTTTACGCCGTCCCGCCGGTTCAACTGGCCCAGCTCATCCGACCGGCCGGTTATTTTAATATCAAGACAAAACGACTCCGGTCTTTCCTGAAATTTTTGATTGATGAATATGATGGCGATCTCAATCGGATGTTCGCCGAGCGAACCGAGTCTCTCCGTGAAAGGCTCTTGTCAGTGAAGGGAATCGGTCCGGAGACCTGCGACTCAATCCTCCTCTACGCCGGCAATCACCCGGTTTTTGTCGTCGATGCCTATACTAAGCGGATCTTTGTGCGGCATCAGGTGATTTCGGAGGAGGAGGATTATCACGCGATTCAAGATTATTTTGTGCGACATTTACCAACCGATCGCCCCCTCTTTAATGAACTTCATGCACTCATTGTGAACATCGGGAAGAACTGGTGCAAGTCCCGCGAGCCGGATTGTGGGCATTGTCCGTGGCGGACATTTCTCCCTACGGCCTGACAACCGATAAAACTGATCGCTCAGGCCGGAGATATTTTTTGGCGACGCGGAGGATGGCGTCGCGACTGACGCGGTCGATCTCTTCGGGGTAGCGAAACAGCTCCTTCCATCCGAGCCCGTAGATCTCATCTGAGGCGAGGATCGCAGCGACGGAGCTGTTCTTTTGCAACTCAAGCTCGTAGTTGCCGATCAGGTACCGTTTGGCCCGATCAATCTCCTCTTCTGAAACCATCTCCTGGGTCACCTTCTCCAGTTCGCGCCTGACACCCGCAAGCGCCGTCTCGAGTTTTGCAGGATCGCACCCCATATAGACGAGGAAATAGCCCGGTTCGATCCCCTCCTGCGAGGAGGAGGAGATTGCGTAACAGAGCCCCTGTTTGTCCCGAAGCTCAAGGAACAGACGGCCCCCTTGTCCCGCGAGGACGGCGTTCAGGACCTCGAGCGGGAACCGGTCGCGGTCGCGAATCGTGGTCCCCGGAAATCCGAATACAAGATGGGCCTGGAATTTCTCCTTTCGCATTTCCTCTGTCTCAACCGGACGTCCCAAGGGCTGGAACCGGGGGGGGCGGCGGTGACGGCCTGTCGTCCGCCAACCTTTCAGTTTCTCCTCGATCCGGGTCTTCAATTCGACCGGATCAAGGTCACCCGAGGCGGCGATCACGATATTGCGGGGAGAGGTGGTCGCCTGCAGGTAACGCACGATCTGGGGACGTTTCAATCCCTTGACGGTTCCGGCGCTCCCCAGGAGCGGCATCCCGTACGGGTGTTTCCCGTAGAGGCCCGCCAGGAAATTCTTCATGACGACGGTCTGGAGCTGATCCTCCTGATTGCGGATCGCCGTCAATGTCGCCTCCTTTTCCTTCACGATCTCCTCCTCCGGAAAAGAGGGGTTCATCAGGAGGTCCGAAAAGAGCCCGATCCCCTCGGTCAGTTTCTCCGAAAGAAAGAGCCCCGAGACCCCTACCAGATTCCATCCGCAAAAGGCGTCGAAATGGCCCGCCATGTTTTCCTGCTCCTCAGCGATCTCGCGGGCGGTGCGGGTGAGCGTCCCCTTTGTGATCAGGAGCGAGATCAGATGGGAGATCCCGTTCAGCTTCCGCTCTTCGGCCCTCAAGCCCCCCAGGATCGCCGTCCGGATCGCGACCAGCGGCAGCGATCGGTTCTCCCTCACGAGGAGTCTGATCCCGTGGGGAAGGAGAAACCTGTGGATCGGGGTCTTCGGTTTCTTTGTGACGGGGGTCGCCTTCTGGGGAAATCGGGAGAGTCGTTCCCCCAGGCCCTCGAACGATTTCTCTTTGGGGTGGCAGACCGAAAGCGTGATCCTTTCCGGATAAAAGTAGCGCTGGGCGACCTCCTGCAGTTTCTCGGCAGTCAACCCGGCAATGCGAAGGTAGTATTCCTCCTCGTATTCGAGTCTGCCGGCAATCCCCTCAAAAAAACCGAGCTTCCGGGCGAGCCCCTGGGCGGTCTGTTTCTCATAGATCCGTGAGGAGCGGATATTCTCCTTCGCCCTCGCCAACTCGACCGAGGCGACCTTTTCGTCCTTGAGTCTTCTCATCTCCTCCCAGATCGCCTCAACCGCCGGCAGCGGCTGGGCGTCCTTCAACACCGCCCCCGCAACCAGGAGTCCGGGGTATCGCGGTGTATAGGAGGAGGCGGAGATCTGTGTGACAACCTGCATCTTTTCCCGAAGCCTCTGTTCGAGACGGGAACTGGCCCCACCGCCAAGGATCTGGGAGAGGGTATCCAGCGCCGGCGTGTCCTCATGGGTAAAGTGGGGTATCGGCAGCGCGAGATCGAGATAACACCCCATCACGGTCATACCGCGGCTCGTGAATCGCGCCCCTCTCTGAGGCGGTTCGGCCGGGATCGTCTGGGATGGCGGATTTCCGCCGGGGATTGTCGAGAAGAGCGATTCGATCTTTTTCACAAGTTGATGACTGTCAAAATCCCCCACACCGACAAAGATGAGATTCGAACCGACGTACCATTTCCGATAAAACTCGAGCAGGGTCTGACGGGAAATCCCCCGGACTGTCTTCCGATCCCCCGCAATCGGCCTGCGGTAGGGGTGGACCGTATAGGCCTTTGTGAAAAGGTCTTCGCTCACCATTTGCGAGGGGTTGTCCTCCGCGCGTGAGATCTCTTCGACCACCACCTCCTTCTCACGTGTCAGTTCCGTTTCATCGAAGGTCGGGTCGGCGGCGGCATCGGCCAGCACATCGAGGCCGACATCCATCTTGCGGGCTGACATGTTGATGTAGAAGACTGTCTCGTCAAAGCTGGTGTAGGCGTTCATGTCGCCGCCTGCTGCTTCCACCTCTTTGGCGATCTGTCCCACCGGCCGGCGGCCGGTCCCCTTGAAGATCATATGCTCGATCAGGTGGCAAATCCCGGCGTTTTCGTCGGTCTCATTAACGCTCCCGACATTCGCCCAGAGATTCCAGGAAACGACCGGGGCATCCCGTTTTTCCAGGAGGATGACGCGGAGGCCGTTTGAGAGGATTGCTCGAACCGGTTGATCCATAACAAATCATGAATAGGCATGAAATCTCGCCATGACAAGGCGAATCTTCGACCCATTCTGACTTAAAAAAGGTAGCAATCTTTTTTGGTCTCGTGCGAAGATCGGGTCATCATGGCGCCAAGCCCCTCTTTTTTTAACTTAGCCTTTCGCCCAGAGATGGCTGTTCGGTTTGTTCGTCTGGCCCTGTTGGGTGAGTTGCCAAGAGGGGTGAGCAGGAGGATCGGGTGGAGGAAGAGGTTGGGGGCAATATGGGTGATGCCTCTGGAGGGAGGGTCTGGCTCGCTCTCGATCTCGGCGAGTCGTTATCGAACAAATCCGGAAGAACTCCTGTTAGGCGCTATTTTTGGTGACCGTCGGCTTGAAAGGGGGCTTCAGGTTGATGCCCGTCGATTCTCGGAGGGACGGCTCCTCCATCGTTGCCAATCGGTTGTTGCCACCGAGTGGCCAGAGTCACGGGGTGGCGTCGTGATCCTGAGAAAGAATGACTTTCGAGGAGATCCGAGAGGTCTGGAGGCGACAGGTCGCCGCGGGGATCCCCTCAGACATAGAGTGACCTTCGAACAGGACACATTTTTACTTTCCGGATCCGGCAGCTCGATCGACATTCATCGTGCCGGATTGCGACCCGCTTCTTTTAAAACAAGGGTGGAAGGCCTGCAGGGAGGCAGGAATAGGGTTCCGTTGCCATTGGCGGAGAATCCTCCCCTCCAATACTCCTATCCTGCAGAGTTGTTCCCACCGGAAGCCTGTTCTTCCACTCTCTTTGAACTCCTCGCCATCGGGATCCGGAGGGCGGCGGATGACCTTCGACTCACCAGGGCAGGTCAAACAACCGGCCTGGAGTGGGGACTTCGCGAACTCTTGGGGAAAACATAAAGTTGCGTCTGGCTGATTCCCTTTGTATAAGGGGATATGCTCGAGATCCTTCTGATCCGGCACGGGGCAACCGATTGGAATCATTCCCGCAAGGTGATGGGACACCTCCCGATCCCGCTTAACAGGCAGGGACGGCACCAGGCCGATCGGCTGCAAAAGGCGCTTCGCGGTATTGAACTGCAGGCGGTCTACGCGAGCCCAGTCCGGCGCGCCTGGGAGACCGCCCAAAGAATCGTCAAGGGACGGAGGCTTTCTCTCCGGGAGGCATGGGAGGTCGCCGAGATCGACTATGGCCGGTGGGTCGGCAAGTATTTTGACGAGCTGACCGGGGAGAGGAACTACCTCCTCTATCATGACACGCCCAGCCGGGCCCGGGCTCCCGGGGGGGAGAGTGTCCGGCAGGTTTACAGGCGATCAACGAGACTGATTGAGGCGATACGCCGCCGACACAAAAGGGGGCGTGTCGCGGTGGTGAGTCACGCCGATGTGATCAAGGCGATCCTGGTGAAATACCTGGAACTCCCCTTGGACGATCTCCTGAAGATCCGGATCGACAACGGTTCTGTGACATCGCTCTTCTTTAATGGTCGTCGGACCTGGATCCTCGGTGTGAATTGCCACCCGCATTTGGGGCATCTCTTCGCAAGGACCGATCAATTTCTTCCGCATCCACGATGAAACGGCAAGATCCGTCTGAGATCGAAGGTCTTGAATCCGAAATCCGGCGCCATAACCGTCTCTATTTTGAAAAGCAGATGCCCGAAATTTCTGATTACGAATTCGACCGCCTTGTTGAAAGGTTGAAAAAGTTGAAGCCGGGCTCTGCCGTCTTGAGCGAGATCCCGGGCGATTTTTCCGAAAAGGCGAAGGTTCGACATCTGTCACCGATGCTCTCTCTCGACAAGTGTTATAACGAAAAGGACCTTCAGGATTGGTCCTCCAAATTTGAGGGGGATATTGTCGCCTCGCCCAAGATTGACGGCTGTGCCACGGAGCTTCGATATGACGAAAAGGGTCACTTGACCCTCGCGGCAACGCGCGGCGATGGCATGATCGGGGAGGATATTACCGCCAATGCACGAATGATTGCCGATATTCCTCAAAAGATCTCCCTGCACGAGTCAGACAGGTCTGACCGGTCCGACAAGAGCATTGAGATTCGAGGCGAGATTTACATGCGACTCTCTGTCTTCAAAAAATATAAAGGGGACTTTGCGAACCCGCGCAACCTTGCGGCCGGCGCGATCAAGCAGAAGGACCCCCGAAAGACGCGCGATTATCAACTCTCCTTTTGGGCCTACGACCTGATCGGCCTGCCGCTGAAAACGGAGTGGGAGAAGCGCGAGTCCTTGAAGAAGTTGGGGTTTCCGGTTACCCCGTCAAGGCGGATCCGGAAGGAAGAGATGCAACAGGTTTTTGACGGGTTTCTTAAAAATCGGGAGACCTACGACTTCGAGACCGACGGCGTTGTTTTCAAGACGGACCTCGTTGCCGAACAGGAGCGACTCGGCTCCACCGCGCACCACCCGCGGTATGCGATCGCCTACAAATTTCAGGGGGATTCGGGGACGACGACGCTTCGCGATGTCGAGTGGAGTGTCGCTAGAACCGGTGTGATCACTCCTGTTGGGATTGTTGACCCTGTCGAGCTCTCCGGGGCGACTGTCACACACGTCTCCCTTCACAATTATGGGTTAATGAAAAAGTTGGGCCTGCGGAAAGGGTCGAAGACCCTGATGATGAGAAGGGGAGGGGTGATACCGAATCTCGAATCGGTCGTGGAGGCGGGTCGTGGCGCTCCGTTTGAGCCACCCCAAAAATGCCCTTCCTGCGGTAAGCCGACGGAGATCCGGGATGATTTTCTTTATTGCACGAACAAGGAAGGTTGCCGGAAGGCCAAGATGGAGGAGCTCGAGCACTTCATCAAGGTGATTGAATGCGACGGGTTTGGCGAGAAGTTGATTGAGCAACTCTACGACAACGGTTTTCTGAAAGACCCGGCCGATTTCTATCGGCTCAAGAAGGAGGATCTTTTAGAGCTCGAACGGATGGGGGATGTCCTGGCAACGAAGCTGATCGGGAACATTCAGGCCAAACGCGAGTTGCCGCTCGATCTCCTTCTCCGTTCTCTGGGTATCCGCGAGCTTGCAAAACATACCTCCAAGATCCTGGTCAAGGAGTTCAAAGCCCTCGATCGGGTCCTGAAGATTTCGGAAGAAGAGCTCTCGGCGATTCACTCGATCGGACCGGTGATTGCGAAGGAGGTGGTGGAGGGGTTGAGGCGAAAGAGAGGGCTCATTGAGAAATTGATAAGGCACGTACGCCTGGTTTCACCTGTTCGCCTCGATCGCGATCGCGCGTCGCGATCGGAAGGCCCCCTACACGGCA
>CAYWRF010000071.1:6738-9621 GCA_964460495.1 uncultured Pseudomonadota bacterium
CGACGCATGACGGAAGCAAGACCCCTCCAAGGGAAAAAATTCCTCTTCACCGGGTCTCTTCTCTCCATAGAAAGAGGCAAGGCGGAAAAATTGGTGGAGGAAAGGGGAGGGGAGATCACCGGCGGTGTGACCAAGGATCTCGATTATCTGGTGGTCGGAGGTGGTGGTGGCGCTGGTTCAAAACTGGAGAAGGCCAAGGCGCTTCAGGCCAAGGGGGGTAAGGTCAATATCCTTTCGGAAGGGGAGTGGAAGAAGATGGTTAAGTTTTAGGAATCAGTCATCTCAAACATCCTCTGCAGTGGCCTCAGGGCGGCGATCCGGAGCTCTTCGGGCATCGTGATTTCGGGCTTCAGGTCCCGCAGGCAGAGATAAAGTTTCTCCAGCGTATTTTTCTTCATGTGTGGGCATTCGTTGCAGGCGCATTTCTCGTCCTCGGGCGGGGCGGGGATCAGCTTCTTGCCGGGGGCCGATTTTTCCATTTGATGAAGGATCCCGGCCTCCGTCACCACGATGAATGCCTCCGCCTCGCTCTCCTGAACGAACTTCAAGAGCTTCGAGGTCGAGCCGATGAAATCGGCATGACGAAGCACCTGCTCTTCACACTCCGGATGGGCGATCACCTTGGCCCGCGGGTGACGGACCTTGAGCTGGACGATTCGCTTCTCGCTGAAGATCTCATGGACCTGGCAGGTGCCGTTCCAAAGGGTCATCGGTCTGCCGATCTTTTTGATCAGCCAGGCGCCGAGATTGCGATCGGGGGCAAAAAGGAGCGGCTGATCTTTCGGGATCTGTGAGACAATCTTCTCCGCATTGGAAGAGGTGCAGATGATGTCGCTCATCGCCTTGATCGTGGCGGTGCAATTAATGTAGGAGATGACCAGATGATCCGGATATTTTGCCTTGAACGCCGCAAACTGGTCCGGTGGGCAGCTCTCGGCCAAGGAACATCCCGCATCGAGATCGGGGACGACGACTTTTTTTGCCGGGTTCATGATCTTGGCGGTCTCTGCCATGAAATGAACCCCGGCAAAGGCGATCAGGTCAGCCCGGGTCTCTTGGGCCCGTCGTGCGAGACCGAGGCTGTCCTCCACAAAATCGGCAAGGTCCTGAATCTCCGATTCCTGATAGAAGTGGGCAAGGAGGACCGCATTGCGCGACCTCTTCAACCGTACAATTTCTTCCTCAAGATCGAGGGTTGGATCAATCCCGGACATGGGCCTAATCTATCCTGTTTCAAAAACCCCTGTCAAATAGAGGGGATAGGTGGCGGAAAGTTTTTCGCAACTTTTTTGACGGACCCGCGATAATCATTTAAGAAAGGGCCAATGATATCAATGTTGAAGGTAATTTCAGTCGGGTTCGTCGTGGTGACCCTCTTTTTTGTCCCTGCCGTCTGGTCTGCGGATGATGATGGAGACGGGGTCGACAGCGGGATCGATAACTGCCCCTCCGCAGAAAACTCCGATCAGGCAGATCTTGATAGCGATAAAGTTGGGGATCTTTGCGATCCTGATCGCGATGGGGACGGTTTGTCAAATGAGATGGAGGGGGAAACAACCAACACGAACGCGGATGACTGGGACACCGACTTCGACGGGATCACCGACTATTACGATTGTGAGCCGCTCGACCCGGACAATGCGGTCGGGATTGAGTGTGACACGCTTCTTCAAGTGACTCCCCCTTCTCCGACCCAGAGTCTGGATCCAAATGCCGATCAGGATGAGGATGGGATTCCGAACGGCACCGACAGTTGCCCCCTCGGATTCAATCCGGGGCAGCAGGATGCCGATGGTGACTTCATCGGCGACCTCTGTGACGGCAGCACCGCCGCTTTGACCCTTGCCCTCGTGGATGGGGCAATTGGCGGAAATGGCGGTTGCACGTTGATTCGGAGATAGCGTAGTCCCCCCGAATCCATTTACCCAGATCGATCATCTTGCATCTCTCCGAACAGAACGGTCTCCAGGCGTTTCCTCGATAAAGGGTTTCTTTGCCGCAGAGGGGACAGGTGCGAGGCATGGTAGAGATCTTAAACAATAGAGAAGGCTGATTCCAGCCACTTTTTCCCGGAGTTCTTTCTAGTTGCCTGGGATATTCGTTCTCGCTATAGAAGCCTCCAGTTTGCGGGCGTAGCTCAGTTGGTAGAGCACGAGCTTCCCAAGCTCGGGGTCGCGGGTTCGAACCCCGTCGCCCGCTTAAAGACACGGAAGCCCCCTTGTAGGGCTTTTGTGTTTTTACACCAGACAAGGGGTTCGAAGCCGACCCGAAGCGCCGCCGGTGGCGGAAAAGTGAGGCCCGGCTTACTCCGGGCCGAACGACAGCGAGGGCGGCCGGGTTCCGGAGGAAGCGCCGATAGGCGCTGGGGGAGGAACGAACCGCGTCGCCCGCTATGTCAGTTTTTCAATTCTGACGTCTTATATCCTGTTTTGTTCGCCTCCTGAATGACTTGACCGGCGGTTATCGGTGATTCGAATTTGCAAACCCCTTCTCCCTTTTCCCGATCAACCGTTATCTCCTTGCAGAGGGATGAGAGCTGTTTCTTGACCTTCGCCTCGCACATCCCGCAGGTCATCCCCTCGATCTTCATCTTGACGGTTTGTGGCTCTCCTGCCAACAGGAATCCAGGGAAAAGCAATGCCACGGTAGTTGTTATGATTCGTTTCATATTGTTCCTCCCATCAATGCATTGATGCAGGACGCCGCCTTTCGTCTCTCAATATTCAACTGACTTGGCTTTGAGGTCAAATTAAAAATTGTGCCCTCAGTAATCCCTCAGTTTCACCCTTTCCGGCCCCTGCGGAACTCGCGAAAACATCTCGGTAGTTCTAAAGTGGCGTGGAAACTCACGCGGTGCCGCGATTGAGTGAGCTTTTATTTAGC
>CAYWRF010000072.1:0-9509 GCA_964460495.1 uncultured Pseudomonadota bacterium
AGTTCTAACCCATTTCCAGCAATTGCTATAGGTACCATGAAAAAAGGGGTCAACCTCCGAGAGTCAAAGGGACTGGTCATTTACCGTAACAGCTAAAGGCCTATTTAAGGCCTGAAAAACAGCAACTGACTTTCTTAACCTGAGTGAGTCCTGATTAGGAGACGCTGTCAGCTGATAAAGCTTTCCTGCAGAGTCCTTCAATAGAAAATCGAGACTTCCATCGTTATTAGAAAGAAGGTCCTGTTCTGTAAGATTTCCTGCAATAACCTTGAGACCTCCATTCTTTGCGCTGAACAGTAAAATCATAGATAGCCGGAAATCCGTTTTATCGCGGAGGCGCTCACCCCCGCTTTTTTCGCGGACTTTTTCCATGACGCCACGGCCGATAGCACTTCTTCAAGCACGCCTTTCATGACGGTTTGAGAAAGCCCCTCCTTTTTGCCCACTTCGAAGAAATGGGCCGCTTGCGGATTTTTTCCCTCACCCGCAATCGTCATTTGATGTTCGCCCCCCGGTCCCAAACTGAAGGTCACGTCATAGGCGGGGGAAAGAGACCAGTCCCCGGTTTCAAAATCCAAAAGAAAGGCAAAATTTTTGACGTGGTCATCCCGATTATGGGCCAGCCCGTTAAAGACCATCCTGCGGAACGCCTGTTTGACGTCATTTTGGTTTTTTGTGAGCAAGGTTGTCACTCGAAGCAGATCGGCATAGTCGCAGGACGGAATCCGAAAGTTGGAATGAATAAGATTGCCCAATGTGTGCACATGGCGCCGGCGGTTTCTGTTTCGGTCGAAACGCCGGATTCCAAAAAAGGAACCGGCCTTCGTTTCAAAGAGCCTCGTTTCCGGCAGGGTGATCCCCGCCGCCCGCGCCATCAGGGAATAGGCCTGTTCGATCGGCCCGGCATCCGGCAGGTCCGCCTTCGCGCAAAATTTGATAATCCAGGGATCAAAACCTTCCGGCAAATCCTGCGTCCCCGAAATGATTTCATCCCCTTTGATACCAACCACCACTTTGGGTCTCGCTCCCGCCGGACTCCCGCCGGCCTGTAACAACTGCGGCAAGACGTCTCTTGCCTTTCCCGTGAGCAGTGCCTGGGCGTGTGTTGCGAGTCCCGACAAGTCAAGGCCGACCGATGGTCCAGTGGACCGTCGCAGCGGCCGCGACAGTTTTTCGGAAGGGGAATGATAGGTCAGCGCCCCCATGGTGCGAGTGCCCAGCCAGGCGAGACGATCGAGAGGGGAAACAGAATCGACTCTTAACTTTTGAAAGTGACGATCCATCAACAAGAGGCCCCAGCCGTCGGGCAGGGAATCGTCAAAGAGTCCCGGCAGGGGGCCGAACGACAGATCCTTGTGCTCAAACAAACTCGGTTCGAACGGTAATCGGAAGGGGGAGAGATTGAGCCCCCTGCCCAACCATTCGGGGGCGTACTCAAAAAAGAGACGACCGCTCTCCTCGGCCAGTGTTCCGACCGGAAACGACTCTTTTGGATCGAGGGTGAAACGAACCTCAAGTTTTTTCATTTTCTTCCCCTTTTGGGGAACGACTTGGTCGCTTCTCTTTCCAGTTCCGCCATACTGCCGACGGGGGGCGGTGAGGCCAGACTGTTTAATTCATCCAAACATCCCAAGGCGTGCGCGAGCCGTAACAAGCGAGCGAGAGAAACCTCACCCAGGCTTTCAAAACGCTTCAGGGATCCAAGCGAAACCCCGGACCGGTCCGCCAGGGTCTCCTGCTTCCATCCCCTTCGCAGACGGAGCGCCTTGAATCGCTTGGCCAACGATTGCCGGACCTCCTCCGGTGTTTGCAAAGATAAGGTTCTCGGAACCATGTTTGAGAGACTATCAGAAATATAAATAAGATACAATATATTATACTCAAGTTGTAATTATTGTATTTATAGTCAATATGCTATCTATTAACTTGTAGGTGACTCTCCTGTTTTTCAGAACAATAGGGGACGTTGTTAACCAAGTTAACTTATTTAGATTTGAATTTAGTTTGCGCCGTTTATTTATTTTTACAAGAAGAGGTATCTCTCCATCAAATTGAGGCCCTCCAGGCCGGGGAGGGTGGCGATCGTCTCATCGATCCTCTTCAGGATCTCAGGCCCCTCGGGGTCGGAGAAGAGCGAGGCAGCCACCCGCCGAAATTCACCCTCCGGTTTGACCCCCTGTCCCACCGGGGTCCAAAAATTAACGAGTCCCCACCGAACACGGCGCTGACGTTTCCCACCTGAAACCAATCGCTCCCTGGCGCTGTTAAAGTACCAGGCAAAATGACGGCGCTCCTGTTTAGCGATCCTCGCCGAGATCTCCTTTAACACCGGATTGCGGGTCCGCCGTTCCACCGCCTCATATCCCCTCAGGGTGGTCAACTCGTTGATCGCCCCCCAAACCATATAAAGGGCGGTAAAATCGTCCGGGAGGATCCTGGCAGCCAGCTTGCCTCCAAAGGCCAGGAGCCGTTCTTTTGCCGACGAACTCCGTCGGACCTCCGCAATCCTCCCCGGACTCAAAGGAATACCACAAACCCCCAAGAGCTTTGTCAGCGTCCATCCATGGAAGAATTCCTCGTAGTTCCACATGGTGAGAAAGGCGGTCACCTCCGGGTTCTCGGCGGCCCGGGTGTTCAGCAAGTCACGGAGATAAAAAATCGTTTGCCCTTCAATATCCGCAAAATAAGTCAGGACAAACTGCTCCTCCTCGCTCAGTCCGACCTGGCGCGCCTCCGCCCAGTTGAGGTCATCCACTTTAAGTTTGCAGGAGTGGGCAAGATACTTATCGATACCTTCTGGCCCCCCAACAACATGAAGCCCGTCGTATCGTTCAGCCAGGTTTTTCATCGCAAAAGAGATATCTCCCAGATCCGTCCTTCTCCCCATCATTTCCCTCTTGAATTTGCAACGGATTTCAAGTGGGCTAGGACGATGCCCCTCCTCTTGAGGCTCGGATTCAGGAATATCTGGCGGCACAAAAAGAGGTCTCTGATCACGCTGGCGGCGATTGCGGTGGGGCTCGGGGCCCTGATCTTCCTCCGCGGGTTCATGTTCGGGGCCCAGAGGCAGATGGTCAAGAATCTGACGAGGACACTCACGTCGGATGCCCAGATCGTCCCGGCGGCGCTCGAAAATTTCTACAACACGAACGGGGCGATTGAGGACCCCGATCCGATCCGCGCGATCCTGAACGAAGACCGGCGCGTCCTCGCCTACGCCGAGAGGATCGTCGGGGGGGGGATGGTCGCCAGCGAAAAGAAGTCGATGGGGACCTACATCATCGGTCTTGATCCGGAGGCGGAGGAGCGGATCGATGCCCGCCGCGAGGTGGTCCGCGGGAGGGGCCTTGCCCCGGGGGGTCTAGCCAACACTGACGAGACGAGTGTGATCGTCGGCGAAAAGATGAGGCAGGCCCTTGAGATCGAGGTGGGGGACCCGGTGGTCCTGACCGCCCAAGACTACTATAGTTCTCTCGCCGCCGGCTCTTATACCGTGGTGGGCTCCTTTGAGACCGGCAATGACCAGGTCGACAACACGATGGTGATCCTCCTGAAGTCGTCGGCGCAGAAGCTGCTCTCATTTGAGCATCGGATCTCCAAGTTTGCGCTGAAGATCGATCCGGATCACTCGCTTCAGGAGGTGACCTCGGATCTCGCCCGGCGGCTCGGAGGTCCCGATCTGAAGGTTGTCACCTGGGAGACGCTGGTCCCGATGATCGCGCAGATGATCCGCTTTCAGAACGGGATGATCTTTGTGATCATGGCGATCGTGCTCTCGGTCGTTGCGGTCGGGATCCTGAATACGCTGATGATGTCGATCCTGGAGAGGATCCGCGAGTTCGGCCTGATGATGGCGCTCGGCATGCGGCCGCGGAGCATCGTCCGGCTCGTCCTGATTGAATCGCTTTGCCTCGGGCTCGTCGGCACCCTCTCCGGATGGCTCCTCGGTGCGGTTCTGGTCTTCTACTTTGGCCATGTCGGGATCGATCTGACCCGCTTTACCACGGCGCTCTCGAACCTGATGATCGGGAGGCATGTCTTCCCCCGGCTCGATCTCTCGTACTCCCTGATCTTTGCCGGTGTCGTCGTCGTATCGAATTTGCTGATCTCCCTCTATCCCGCCTGGAAGGCCGGGAGGCTGGCGCCGTTGGAGTCAATGAGACAGGCAGGGTGATATGATTCTATTTAAAATGGCGTTCCGGAACATTTTGAGGAACAGGAAGAGGGCGGCGATCCTGGTCGCTGCGATCACGATCGGTCTCGGGGCGATGGTTTTTCTGCGGGGCTTTGCCTCCGGGGCGCAGGGGCAGATGGTCGACAACATCGTCTCGATCATCACGAGCGAGATCTCGATCGTCCACAAGTCGATGGAGAATATCTACAACACGAACGGGATGATTGAAGACCCGGAGGCGATTCGGAGGCTCCTGAAATCAGACCCGAGGATTCAGGGGTTTGCCGAGGAGGTTTTTGGGTCGGGAATCGTCGCCTCTCCCAACGCCTCGATCATGAGCTTCGTGAACGGGATTGATATCCCGCAGGAGCTCGCGATCGGCACCCGGATCCCTATCACCCAGGGCCGCGTCTACAGGCCGGATGAAGAGCATGCCCTGTTCATGGGGGAAAAGATGCGCGAGATCCTCGGGGTGGAGCTGGGAGAGAAGGTGGTTGTCACCGTGCAGGATATCCATGGGGCGCTGGTAGGAGAGGCGTTTACGCTCGTCGGGACGATGACGATCGGCAATGACCAGCTCGACAGCGGTTCAGTCGTTCTCCCTTTTGAGACGGTGCAGAGACTGCTCGGCATGGAGGGGCGCGTCTCAAAGTTTGCGATCAAGGCGAAGGAGCGGGAGAAGATCCCCGAGATCGTCAGGGACCTGAAGGTGGGGATAAAAGGTCTCGGCCCGTCAGGGACCGAGCTTGCCGTGATGACTTGGGACGAGCTGATCCCGATGATGGCCCAGATGATGCGTTTCCAGGACGGGATGATCTTTGTGGTGCTGCTGATCGTGCTCTCGGTCGTGACTGCCGGGATCCTCAACACGTTGCTGATGTCGGTCGTCGAGAGGGTGAAGGAGTTCGGTCTGATGATGGCGCTCGGGATGCGGCCGGTCCGGATCATCGGGCTCCTGGTGACGGAGACCGTTATTTTGAGTCTGATCGGTTCCCTCGGCGGCCTTTTGGCCGGGATGTCGGCGGTCAGCTTCTTTGGCCACTTTGGGATCGATCTCACACGGTTTCTCTCGACCTTTTCCAATCTTCTCGTCGGTTCCCATGTCTATCCGCGGCTCGATTGGTCCACCATCGGCGCCTTTCTGGCTGTTGTCGTCGTCGCCAATCTTGCGACCGCCCTTTATCCCGCCTGGAGGGCGTCACGACTGGAGCCGATCGAGGCGATGCGGCAAATTACATGAATTTACTTGCACGCGATCCGGAAATTATCCGATGATAGGAGTGCCGTGTCCGAAACCTCGCTCATCCTCTCCCTCTTTTACCGGTTTTTTGATGCGGTCGTGCGCGGGACGATGCTCTCCGTCTTCCGGCTTTGCCGCCTCTCTCGCGGCAATCTGCTGATCCGGCATCTGGAGGTCTATCTCGTCGGGACGACCCTCATGATCGTTCTGCTGATCTCTCTCAGCCTCGTTTTCCATTGGGTGGGGTGGGTGATGGTGATCGTCGGCGGTTTGAGGATCCTCCAGATCGTCTCCCTGAATGTGATGTCGTTGCTCTTCGGGCCTCGCCTCCTTTCTCCGGAGGTTCCTGAAAAGGACAGAATCCGCTGGCGCTTTGTCGCGATCCTCTTTTCGATCTTCGATATTCTTTTGATCTTTGCCTTTTACTTTCACTTCTTTAACCGCCTCTATGCGGTCCTGAACATCGGTCCGAGGAGCTTCCTGGATCATTTCTACTATTCGATGATGACGCTGATGACCGTCGGTTTTGGCGATATCGTTCCGGTCTCCCCGTTGGGCAAGTTTTTGACGGTCCTCGAGACCTTCATGGGAGTTTTTCTGTTTCTGTTCCTTGTAAACGCGGTGATGGGGCGGTTTCAGAGACGCCTGGATTCCTGATGACCTATCGCACACTCAATCCGGCGACTGAAGAGCTGATCCGGACCTATCCGGAACTGACAGGGGACGAGGCGGAGGGGCGGGCGCGCAAGGCGCGTGAGACATTTCTTCAGTGGCGCTCCACCCCCTTCTCGGCACGGGCCGGTCTGCTTCTGAAGATGGCGGCGCGGCTCCGGGAGGAGAAGGGGGTGCTGGCTGCGATCATGACGGAGGAGATGGGGAAGCCGATCGTCGAATCGGAGACGGAGATCGAAAAGTGCGCGCGCGGCTGCGAATACTTTGCGGAGAACGGTGAAAAATTCCTGAAGGAGGAGTTGCTGCCGTCCGATGCCGGCAAGAGTTACGTCCGCTTTGATCCGTTGGGTGTCGTCCTGATCATCATGCCGTGGAACTTCCCTTTCTGGCAGGTCTTTCGATGCGGCGTCCCGGCGCTGATGGCGGGAAACGCGCTCCTCTTGAAGCATGCCCCGAATGTCCCGCTCTGTGCCATCACAATTGAAAAACTGTTTCGCGAGGTCGGGTTTCCGGACGGCCTGTTTCAATCCCTCTTCATTGCGAATGAAGATGTCGCCACACTCATCGAATCGCCATGGGTCCAGGCGGTCTCGCTGACCGGCAGCGATCGGGCCGGGAGTCAGGTGGCGGCGATCGCCGGCCGGGCGTTGAAGAAGACGGTGCTCGAGTTGGGGGGATCAGACCCGTTTGTCGTCTTCCCCGATGCCGATCTCGTAAAATGCATCCCGCAGGCGATCCGGTCGAGGCTCCTGAACTGCGGCCAAAGCTGCATCGCCGCAAAGAGATTCATCCTTGTCGGAAAGATCGCCGGAGATTTCGAAAAGGCCTTTCTGAAGGCGTTGCAGGAGAAGAGGGTGGGGGATCCGATCGATCGGCAAACCGACCTCGGTCCCTTGGCGCGAGAAGATCTGTTGCAAAATCTTCTGCGTCAGGTGGAGGAGTCGCGGCGTCGCGGCGCTGTTTGCATTGTGGGAGGCGAGAGACCATCCCGAAAGGGATTCTTTTATCTCCCGACCGTCCTGAAGGCGGTCCATCCCGGGATGGCGGCCTTTGACGAGGAGACGTTCGGGCCGGTCGCTTCCTTTATAGAGGTGAAGAATGAGGAGGAGGCGCTGGAGCTCGCCAACCGGACCCCTTACGGGTTGGGAGCCAGTCTCTGGACGAGGGATCTTGGAAAGGCGGAGGAGATCGCCCGGAATATCGAGGCCGGTTCCGTCTTCGTGAACGGGATGACCAAGTCGGACCCGAGACTCCCCTTTGGAGGGATCAAGCGTTCCGGTCTCGGCCGTGAACTCTCATTCTTCGGGATCAGGGAGTTTACAAACTGCAAGACGGTCTGGATCGCCTGACGGATAGTCGTCTCGGCCCCCTTGATCTTCTGGACCAGCGGACGGATCGCCGGGATCTCGCCGATCCGGGTCTCGATCGCCCGGACCACACGCTCTTGCCTTTCGGCATCGGTCTTCGTCTCCACCTCCTCGGTTGCAGCGAGCGTCACGATCTCCTGGCTTATTTTCAGTTTCTCCTCGACCTCCGGCGGGACCTTCATCGCACTCCCCAACGAATCGGCCTGATGGGTCTTCAGAAACTCCCCCTCTTTCAGCGCCGCCAGCTCCTTCTCAAAGAGTCCCTTCTTTTTTGCAACCACCTCGCGTTCCCGGAGGAGCGTCTTGAGTCTTGCCCGTTCACGCCGGAGCATCTGGAAGAGCCTGTTCCAGTCAAGCTCCGGCTGTGAGAGCTCCGCGGTGATCTTCTCGCCCCCAATCTTCAACCGCAACCCCTCCAGGTACTGATCGATCTGGAGGATTTTTTCGCTCAAGAGGGTCTCCTTGAGTTTCTTCAAAAGGGGATCGATCGCCTCGCCCTGGAGCATCGCGATCTCCTCCAGCAGGCGCCTCTTTTCCTCATCGAGCCGGAGTGTCGCCTCTTGAAGCTCCATTCGGGTCTTTGCCACCATCGCCTCCGCCCGCATCCTCGTGGCGGCCAGGAGCTCCCCTGAAAGGATGGCGAGGGAACGCAGAACCAGTCTTCGCTCCGCGGTCCAGAGGGAGGTGGCGATCGCCGGCAGATCCTGTTGCCTCAGCTGCTCCTCGGCCTTCTCACGTCGGATCTCCAGGGATTCAACCTCCAGCCCCATCCGGAGCAGATCCTCTTCAGAGGGGGGCTCGCCCCGAGGGGGCACGCCTCCCCGCCATTCCCCGAAGGCGCGCGCGAGGAGTTTTTGAAAAGACTCCTCGGGATCGAAGAGGTTTTTCCCAAGCTGTTTCTCAAAGGTCTCATACCGGTCCTCGAGCCGGGCGACGAGGGTCTTCAGCTCCCCCTCGGCAGCCCATTCGAGCTCCTCCAACTGATCCAGGAGAGGTTTCAATTCCCGGGAGGCCCCTTTCAGATGGTCGAGGAGCGTCGCCGAGGACGGTCCAGCCTGGACGCCTCCCACAGGGAGAATGAAGACAAGCAGGGTGAACAAACATCGGATCATATTTTACGGGCCCGGCGCGATTCGAACGCGCGACCCTCGCCTTAGAAGGGCGATGCTCTGATCCACTGAGCTACGGGCCCACGGCTGTTGATAAAGGCCCATCTGCTGCGTTGCCCGCTCGACCCCTCCTTGCGGCGTACACACAGTACGCCTCAGTCGTGCTCTCGCGGGCGCCTTGCATCTGGGACCTTTCTCAACAGCCTGGAGAAACATGGTTTGTCAACAAACTCAGGGATACCACTTTTTTTATCTTTTTAAACCTTTTTCGTTTGACTATCCTCTTCCGGAACTCATGGAAGAACAGGATGAAAAATTTATGCGTGCTGCTCTGCGGGATGCCGAAAAGGCCTTTGCCAAGGGCGAGGCGCCGATCGGGGCGGTGGCGGTGGTGGAGGGAAAGGTTGTTGCCCGGGCGCATAATCTGAGGGAGTCGACGCACGACCCTCTGGGGCATGCCGAGCTGATCCTCCTGAAGAAGCTCTCGCGAAAATTCAGGAGCTGGCGGTTTCCGGAGGCGACCGTTTATGTGACGCTCGAGCCGTGTGTGATGTGTGTCGGGGCGCTGATGCAGTCGAGGGTCAAGGCGCTGATCTTTGGCGCCCCGGACCCGAAGGCGGGGGCGTGCGGGTCGGTCTACGACCTGCCGGGCGATCGAAAACTGCCGCATCGAATGAGGGTTCATCAAGGCCTGCTGGTCCGTGAATGTTCCGCCATTCTCAGCAATTTTTTCTTCAAATTGAGGGGGAGATGATGCGGAAGGGGAGGGATTCGTTCCTCCCCCGTCGCTTTGCTCCTCCTCCGGAACCCGGCCGCCCTCGCTTCCGCTCGCCTCGGCGTAGGCCTAGGCTCGCTTTTCTGCCGCTGGCAGCGCTTCGGGTCGGCTTCTCATCCCTCATCACGTCATCAACAAAAACGCCCCTTCGGGGGCTTTTTTGTTGATGCGG
>CAYWRF010000073.1:0-9496 GCA_964460495.1 uncultured Pseudomonadota bacterium
CAAACAGGAACCTTGCAGAAGAAGAGCTTTGCCGCTAGTATGCCGTACCACAAATAGAGGAACAAAAGGGGCTTTCAGGGAAGCCCCTTTTGTGATGATACATTAAGGAGGCGTGGCCGAGTGGTTGAAGGCACCTGTCTTGAAAACAGGCATACCCGTAAGGGTATCGGAGGTTCGAATCCTCCCGCCTCCGCAAACTGGATACCCTTGTCAACCGCCCCCCTTTTTTCTATATCACCGTCGTGACGACAACACTCCAGGAGGCCCTCCTGAAGGCAGGGCTCGTGAGCAAGAAAAAGGTTGAGGGGTCAGGCCGACAGGGGCCTCAGAGACAGAGGCCTCCTCAGAAGGAGAAGAAATCCCTTGGATTTATCGAGGGGAAGCATGATCACCATTTAAGGACCGAATGTGAGGCCTGCAAGAAGAGCTATTCCGATGTGGAGTATTACGAGCACGGGAACAAGAGCCTTCTGGAGAAATGGCTCTGTCTCAAGTGTGTGGATTATTACAAGATCCCTGATGGGTGCCGGATGACGGTGCAGAGTCAGGATGCCCGGAGCGGGCTATTCAGGCGCCAGTACGGGCCGACAAAGGTGTTCAAGTAACGGAGGGATGGCCGAGCGGCTGAAGGCGCACGCTTGGAAAGCGTGTATACGGAAACGTATCGTGGGTTCGAATCCCACTCCCTCCGCACCAATAAAAAAGCCCCTTCGGGGTTTTTTTATTGGTGAAGTGATGTCTTATTGAATTCGGATCACGACGCGACGATTCTTCTTCTGATTTTCCAGAATTGCTTCTCCCTCCTTTGTGCGGTTTGGCACAAGTGGTTGTGTGTTGCCAAATCCGTGAACAGAGAGTCGAGTCTCCTGGAATCCTTGCTGGAGGAACATATCGAGGACCAACATGGCACGGGCAGTCGATAGATGCCAATTTGACGCAAACTGTGACGTCTGGATTGGTACGTCATCTGTATGTCCCTCAATCGAAAATTTGTAAAATGAGGGTAAATCCTTGAGCGCATCAAGAACCGGTTGGAATTTTGATTGATGATGACTGGAAATGTTAGCCTGACCTGAGTCAAATAAGAGATTATCGTGTATCGACATTTTAACGTATCCACTTTTCTTCCCCTTGCAAAAGGGGGTAACAATCGGTAATCGGCTCCCGTTATGGTTGTCCAATCTCTTGCCCTCAAATACCGCCCCCAGACCTTTGATGACGTGATCGGACAGGAGACGACCGTCCAGATCCTCAAGAATTGCATCACGGAAGGTCGGGTCCACAACGCCTACCTCCTGACCGGCCCGCGCGGGACGGGTAAGACCTCGCTCGCCCGGATCTTTGCCAAATCGCTCAACTGCGGGAAGGGGGAGAAGCCGACCGTCGCCCCTTGTGGCTCCTGCCCCTCCTGTATTGAGATCGCCGAGAGCCGGTCCCTGGCAGTCCTCGAGATCGACGGCGCCTCCAATACCTCGGTGGAGGATGTCCGCGACCTCCGGGAGAGGATCCGGTATCTCCCGCCGGGCGGACGTTACAAGATCTACATCATTGACGAGGTCCACATGCTCTCCACCGCCGCGTTCAATGCGTTGTTGAAGACGCTCGAGGAGCCCCCCCCTCATGCCCTCTTTGTCTTTGCGACAACCGAGCCGCACAAGGTGCCGGCGACGATCGTCTCCCGGTGTCTCCGCTTTGACCTTCGGCCGATCCCGAGCCCCCAGATTGTCGAGAGGCTCCGCTTTATTGCGGAACGGGAGGCGATTCAGTCGGATCAACCGGTCCTCTTTGAGATTGCGCGGGAATCGCTCGGTGGTCTTCGGGACGCGGTCGGGCTTCTTGATCAGGCCTCCTCCTTCTCCGGAAAGAATCTGGACCTGAAGATGATCGAGTTGGTGATCGGGAGTTCGCCAAGACGGTTTGTCCGCGAGATCGCCTCGGCGATCCTTGCCCAGGATCCGGTGACCCTCCTCTCGCATCTCAAGGGGGCGGGGGAGGCGGGGCTCGAGCCGAAGAGGATCGCCCTCGCCCTTCTCGAATATCTCCGCCATCTCCTGGTGGTTCGCGTGAGTGACGACCCGCTCCTCTTCGACCTCCCGCCCGATGAGATCGCTACCCTCAAGGAGACCTCCCGTTCGGTCTCTGAGGACTCCCTCGATCAGCTCTTTCGGCTCCTTCAGAGGGGGATCCCGGACCTCCTTCGATCCTCCCTGCCGCAGATCCTTTTGGATGTCCTTCTCCTCCGGCTCTGCCATTACCGCGAGATCCAGTCTGTCGAAACGCTTCTTCAAAAATTAGACGGAATGGAGGAGGACTCACCCCTTCCGAAAAAAGATTTTAAGGAGGCGCCCCTTTTTAATCCGGTGAAAAAAGTGACACCGGTGCCGCCGGCACCGGTGTCATCGACAGAGGCAAAGGGGTGGCCCGAGTTTCTCCACAGGCTTCGGGAGATAAGGCCCCAGCTCTCGTCGATACTGGAGCAGGGCTCTTCGGCCGATCTCGCTGACGATCAGGTGACCGTCTCCTTTCCGACCGGATCGATCCATCTGGAGATGATCAAGGAGAGGGAACGGCGGGGTCAGCTGGAGGCGGAGTTGCAACGTTTTTTTGGCCGCCCCCTCGCCCTCCGGTTATCAGAGAGGACTGTCCCGTTGGGGCCTGCCCCGTTGGGAGGGGCCCCGTCTTCTTCGCTCATTGAGGAGGCGGTTTCGATCTTTCATCCTGTCTCCATGAAGTCGGTCTCATGAATCCACTCGACCGCCTCATCAAGGCGCTTTCACGACTCCCCGGCATCGGGCAAAAATCGGCGACCCGGTTTGCCCTCTTCCTTGTTCGGGATGAGAAGGGGATCGCGCGGGAGCTGGCCGAGGCGCTGATCTTTGTGAAGGAGAGGACCCGATTCTGTTCCCTCTGCCAGAATCTGACGGAGGAGGAGACCTGCAGTCTCTGCCGCGACAAGGGGCGGGATCCCCACCTTCTTTGTATTGTGGAGGGGCCCGAGGACCTCTTGTCGCTTGAAAAGAGCGGGGAGTATAAGGGTCTTTATTATCTTCTGCATGCCGCACTTTCCCCATTGGAGGGGGTCAGCCCGGAACAGTTAAAACTCGATCGGCTGGTCAAGAGGGTCCGTCAGGGTGGTTTTGCCGAGGTGATCCTTGCGACCAATCCGAATCCGGAGGGGGAGGCAACCGCCCTTTACCTGAAGAAGATTCTGGCGCCTCTGGGGGTCCGGCTCACCCGGATCGCCTCCGGGATCCCTGTCGGCGGGACACTCGAGTATACCGATGCACAGACGTTGGCGCGGTCACTGATAACTAGGAGGGATTATTGATGCTCTTGGCTTTTGGCTGTTAGCAGGCTGTTGACAAAGCCCCATCTGCGGCGTTGCCCGCTGCAGGCCCTCCTTCAACGTACCGTTAAGTACGCCTCAGTCGGGCCTTTGCGGGCGCCTTGCATCTGGGGACTTTCTCAACAGCCTGGGAAAGCATAGTTTGTCAACAGACTGTTAGCTAAAAGCTAATTGCCAAGTGCTTTTCCAAAAATGATTGCAATTTGGCTTCAATACCCTCTAAGCTCACTTCATGTCCTTCCTCAACCCCCAGTCAAAGGAGATCAACTGCAAGATTGTCTATGTCGGGCCTCCGTTTTCCGGAAAATCGACCAATCTCCGCTCCATCTGCTCTTCTGTCTCCCGCGGGCAAAACGGCAGCCTGGTGACGCTGACGGAGAAGGAGGACAGGACCCTGTTTTTTGATTTCCTCCCGTTGTCGCTCGGCAAGATCAAGGGGTTCAACATCCGTCTGCATCTCTACACGGTGCCGGGCCAGACCCAGTTTGATGCCTCCCGGAAGATCATACTGAAGGGGGTCGACGGGGTTGTCTTTGTCGCCGACTCGCAGGTTGACAGGCTCGAGAACAACCTGGAGAGCTGGAGGAATCTCCGGCAGCTTCTGGCCGAAGGGGATTCCGATTTCAAAACGGTCCCGATGGTGGTTCAGTTGAACAAACGGGACCTCGATCCTATCGTGCCTGTCCCGGAAATGACCCGCGCCCTCGACGGCCGCCAGGCCCCGCATCTGGAGTCGATCGCAACAAAGGGAAAAGGGGTGATGGAGACGCTGCAGGTGGTCGCCAGACAGGTGTTGAGGGGGCTGAAGAAGTCCTAAGGCAGGATCCGAAACCCCTCGCGGCGGGCCGCTTGGGCAAGAATTTGATCGAGCGTCACGAAACCCTAGTCAATCCCCCCTGACGAAGTTTTCGGAACAGGGCGGACAAGATTTCCGTCTCACCCGTTTTCGGGAATTGCGGCACACCGAAAATGAAAATGTCAGTTCCTATTGATTATCGGCACTTTTGGGGCTCAAGTTTCACCTTAACAAAGAAAATATAGTTTATACATGCTTGATATTATTAAATAAAACATGAGAGGAGGTCCCGCCCCCCGGTTGAACCTTCAGTATGCAGGTGATTCGGGAGTTGAAGAGAATTTAGGAGAAACTAGTTGTGCAGATCCCGGTTCTCTAAAAAGCTGGAGGAAGTGGAGATTTATTTGTGACTCAATCGGCTAAAAGAATCATTGATTTTGCGGAATACCTTCGTTTTCGGGAACTCGAAAGTGCCAGTATCACCGCGCAGGTAGTGGAAGGCCTGAAGCAAGTTAAGAATAGACGTGTGCGCCCAGCTCGGGACGTTCTGGATGAATTATAAGGTTCTAGTTACCTCTTTCCACTGGAGATAGAATCCGAGGATGTCTGGGCCCAGTTTTCAAGGCAAGGATGGGATCTCGTGACATGCAGAGAGGCAAAAGTGGCGGCTTTCGTGTCATTTATCTTGTGAGAGAAAATGAGAAGGCTGTTTATCTCCTGACTCTTTATCCCAAAGCTGAGAGGGAAACGATCGACGCGACCGAAATCAACGGCATTCTTGTCAAGACTGACCTAAACTAAGGTTTATTTCGGCACCTTCTCCCAATCCTTCAGGAATCTCTCAATCCCGATATCCGTCAATGGGTGTTTGGCGAGTTGCAGGATGACGGAGTAGGGGATTGTTGCGACATCGGCGCCGATCAGGGCGGCGTCGCGGACATGGATCGGATTCCGAACCGAGGCGACCAGGATCTTTGTCTTGAAGTCGTAGTTGTCGTAAATCTGGCGGATCTGCCGGACCACCTCCATCCCCTCCTCGGAGATATCGTCGAGCCTCCCGACAAACGGGCTTACATAGGTGGCGCCTGCCTTGGCAACCAGCAACGCCTGATTCGCGGTAAAGGCTACGGTCACGTTCGTTTTAATCCCCTCTATGGTGCAGGCCTTGACCGCCTTCATCCCGACCGGCGTCATCGGGATCTTCACGACGATATTTTTGTGGATCCCGGCAAAGTGGTACGCCTCTTTCATCATCCCGTCGAAGTCGAGCGAGATCGTCTCCGCGCTGATCGGGCCGTCGATAATCGAGGCGATCTCCTTCAGCGTATCGTCGTATTTCCGGCCGGTCTTTGCGGCGAGCGTCGGGTTCGTGGTGACGCCATCAATCAGCCCCATCTCCCAACATTCACGGATTTCCTTGACGTCTGCGGTGTCGATGAAGAGCTGCATGGGTGGAGTCTTACAAAGATCGGTTGAGCGATTGCAACAATTCTTTCACCGGTTTTCCCAGGATCGGATGGACAAGGTCCGGCGCGAGGTCGGCCAGGGGCTTTAAGACGAACCACCGCCGTTCTATCTCCGGGTGTGGCACCTTGAGTCTCCTCGATTCCAGGACCTGATCGCCGTAGAAGAGGATGTCGAGGTCGATCGGCCGTGGTCTCCTGTCCCCTTTGCCCTCTCGTCCGAGCTCCCTCTCCAGATCCTCCAGGAGGTTCAAAAGATTTTCGGGGGAACGCCCTGTCTCCAGCTCAAAGACACCATTGACAAACTCCGGCATCTCTTCTCCCGGAAGACAGACGGCGGCATTTTCATAGAGCGGAGAGATCCGCCGGACCTCTTCTCCATTCTCCTCCAGGAGCTGGAATGCCCGGTTGATATTTTCAATCCGCCGCCCCTGATTCGAGCCAACCCCAATATAGACCCTCATAGTTTTAATCCTCCCAGCCTGTTCAGCGCCTCCTTAAGACGATTCTCCTCCTTTGTTAAGGAGAATCTCACATACCCCTCTCCCGCCTCTCCAAAACCGACGCCCGGTGTGATCACGATCCCCGTCCCCTCCAGGACCTTTCGTGAAAACCTTTGTGAGTCATAACCTTGGGCATGCAGCCCTTTTGGCGCGGCGACCCAGAGGTAAAAGGTCGCGGCGTGCGAGGCGACATCCCATCCGAGGGCGGTCAGCCCCTTCACCATCAGATCCCGACGTTTGCGGTAGACGGCACGAATCTCCTCCGTGCACCGCGTGTCCCCTTCGAGTGCGGCGATTCCGGCCCACTGGACCGCCTGAAAGACCCCCGAATCGATGTTTGTCTTGATCCTTCCCAACCCCTCGACAAGCCCCCTGTTCCCGCAGGCCCACCCGATCCGCCAGCCGGTCATGTTGTAGGTCTTGGAGAGGGAGTGAAACTCGATCGCCGTCTCGCGCCCCCCCTCAAACTGGAGGGTCGAGGGGGGTTGATGCCGATCGTACTGTTCGGAATAGGCGGCGTCCTGACAGAGGATCAGACGGTGCCGGGCCGCAAAGGCGATCGCCTCCTCGAAGAAAGAGGCTGGGGCAACTGCCGCGGTCGGGTTGTTCGGATAATTCAGGTGAAGGATTTTCGCCTTCTTGAGGATGTCGGGCGGGATTGCGCCGAGATCCGGCAAAAAGTGATTCTCCCGTTTGAGCGGCATGAAATAAGGGACGCCGCCGGCAAAGAGGGCTCCGCTTGTATACGGAGGGTAACCGGGGGAGGGGATGAGGACCACATCCCCCGGATTCACAAAGGCCAACGGGAAATGCGAGATCCCCTCTTTGGAGCCGATCAGCGAGACAACCTCCGTGAGGGGGTCGAGCGTGACACCAAACCTGTTCTTCATCCATTCCGCTGCCGCCTCCCGAAACCGGTTCATCCCGGTGTAGGAGGGGTATTGGTGGTTGGCAGGGTCCTCGGCCGCCTGCTGAAGCGCCTTGATAATATGCGGAGGGGTCGGAAGGTCGGGGTCGCCGACCCCCAGGTCAATGACATCAACCCCCTTCCGGATCTGTTCCGCCTTCAGGCGGTCAAGTTCCGCAAAGAGGTAGGGGGGGAGCTGGTTGAGACGTTCCGCAATCTTCACACCCTCTACCTATGACGCGATCCGCCGCAAAGTCAAATTGGACGCAATCATTTCTGAATCCGGCCGAAGATCTGATTGTATGTCAGTCAGAGGGATCCAGGCATGGCTAGCAGCACCGGCCCCAGGCGGGTTGGTTGAGCCCTCCCTTCACAAGGGGGCTCATGGCTCAAAACAGGTTGTCTCAATTTTTAGCTCTTAATTGCCTGATAGTGTCTTGATTCTGTCTCGATTCTATTATAGAATTCTTCCTGATGTTTGAGCCAAAATACATCATTTCCGACCAGACAACCCTGACTCTCTCGGCCCTGGAACGTCTGACAGCCTCCTTGAGTCTTCTCAGCATCCCCGTCCAGGTGCTGGATCATATCCAGAAACAGTGTCTCGTCGCATTGACTCATTTTTCAACCCGGATTGAGGGGAATCGATTGTCCATGGAACAGGTTTCCGGGGTTGTCGAAAGGCATCAATCCTACGGTTTGCCTCGTGACGAAAAGGAGGTGAAAAATTATTTCCGTTTGCTTCAAAAGACACCTGAGCTGATCCGTCAACACGGTAAAAAGATTGATGAGGGGCTTGTTTTGAAATGTCACTCAAGAATTCTGGACCAGGCAGCCTCGGAAAATGTTCCTGCAGGGTTCAGGAATATGCAGAATGCCATTTATGATTCGACAACCGGCAAGCTCGTCTATTTGCCCCCCGAGCCGCAAGAGGTTCCCTCACTCGTGGGGGACCTTTGCCAGTGGGCTAATACGGCGAAAGTTCATCCTGTGATCCTGGCGGGGATCTTCCATAGTCAATTTGTAACGGTCCATCCCTTTGTGGATGGCAACGGCCGCACCGCGCGGTTTTTGAGCCTGTATCTTCTGCAGATCAAGGGTTATGATTGGAGGCAAATCGTACCGATCGATCGTTATTATGCCGACGACAGGGCTTCGTATTACGAGGGGCTGCAGCAGGATTATTCGCATAATTATTACGAGGGTCGAAACGAAACCGATTTCACGAAGTGGATTGAGTATTACGTGAATGGCATCAGGAGCGTGTTGGAGGGGACCCTCAATCAGGTTGAATTATTTCGGACCCGGAACATTTTGCAGAACAACAGACAGTCAAAGATCCTCGAATATCTCAAAAAAAACAAATATGTCACCGCCTCGCACTATTCCAGACGGTTTGGAATCTCGATCCGGATGGCGACGCGGGATTTAAGACAATTGGTCGATTGGAACCGCCTGACCGTCATCGGCAAGGGACGGGCAACAAGATATTTTGTAAAATGAGGCCCCGGTTCACTGTGCCCCCCGTTTTCGGCCGATCCTTCTTATCGGCGTAACTCCGACAAAGCGAGGCGGTTCGGTGGCCCGATCGGAGTACTGCCAGAGGCCGGTGAAGTGGCGGATCCTCACGCGGCAGTCCCGAAGATGGCTCAGCACTTCATCGATGAGGCAGAGGTCCCCTTCCGGGATCTGAGACCGACGGGAATTATTCTTGAAGGCGTACAGTTCCAGGGCGTTCTGGATCGGATCGACGATCCCGGAAAGAACATCTTTCGGACTTGTGAGTTTGTGTATCTGGTCATGCCAGATCTCCGGCGGTGCCAATTGGTTCGCCTGGATGGAGGTGAGATCCAGGTGATGGGAGGCGACCTCCAGTGCGACGAGGAGGGCCTCTGTCTTCATCCGATCCTCAAATCCTTTCCATTCAGGCCCTCGCGAGACCTGAAATTGCGGGCTGTTCAGATGAACCGAGACGAAGTTGGCCGCCCGCATGAAACGATTGAAAACCTGAAAGATCCGCCGGGAATCGTCCGCCTTGGCTCCCTTCGAGAATCTTTTATAGGCCTCTTCGACGTTCGGTCGAAAACGTTTACGGGCGATCGGACAAAGAGGCTCGTCAAGTTCGCCCCGGAGCAACCGTTTCAGAAGGAGGGACTGTGAGCGGTATTGGCCGATGCGCCTCAAGGTTTCCGGATAATCAGCGCGCAGTTCGTCCAGATCTCTCTGACCGGAGAAGTCGCGGATGGCAGTCGCCTCAAGCCGCCTTGCAGAAGTGATTGCCCCGGTTCTTGGGGCCGATGGAAAGACGCGGTCAATCGAGGCCAGGAGGGTGTCGGACGCCTTCCGGTAGTCCGCCGACCCCTTGAGTAGGAGGTAGTCTTCCATCACCACCACCCTTCGGAAAGATGGCTCTTCACCCGCTCCAGGAGAAAGCCGGCATACCGGTCCGAGAAAAGGGGAGGGGACTCCTCGTGAGGGTCC
>CAYWRF010000074.1:0-9364 GCA_964460495.1 uncultured Pseudomonadota bacterium
CACCTCTCCAGATAATCGTTAACAGGGTACAGGAGGGCATCAACGAGTTCCCGGCGATCGGGTGAATCGGGAATCCGAAAACGGTGGGGGACTCCCCTCTTTTTCGGAGGGAAGAAATCCTGGATCTCGGGAACAACATCATTATCCGGATAGAGGAAGACAAGCCCCATCGCATAGGCCGGATTTTTCTGAAGCTCACGCCTCACACGAATCAGGTACTGGTTCGGGTTCCAGCTTGCGACCCCCGCATTCACAACAGTGACCAGCCGGCCGAGCCGATCGGTGAGGAGAATGCCCAACAACTCCGTCATCGTCTCATGCGCCCCAACCTGCATCGCCTCGACAAATGAATCCCCAACCGCCAAGATCTCGACATCCGGTTTTTCAGAGTCACGAGAGGAGCCAACCCTATGTCCCTCTGCATCCGTATGGATACGGGCCGGCCCATCCCCCATATCAACCGAGGCATCAACGTTGGGGCAGAGGACCCATCCCAGACCCTCGTCAGGGCACCAGAGATCCGGTCGAAGGGTAATCAGGTGTTGGGGCTTCAACCACCGGGTCGCCAGCTCAGCCAGGAAAAGCGAAAGGGCTGTGGAAATAAGAAGGAGAAGGATATTTCTCATGCCGTTTCAGAAGCCCTTTGCGCAAGAATATATCCACCCGCCAGGAGAAACAAAAAGGGGATAGTATAATAGGCATTAATGAAATTAATAGCAAAAAACATCGCCACGAGTGAGGCGATTTGACCATCCCAGACCCATCGAATTGAATCGTTGATGTAGGAGCGGGCTTGCCACAATCGTCGAAGCAAATCCCAAAAGATTCCCAAAAAAAGCAAGAGACCCGTAGCACCCAGTTCATACAGAATCAACGCGTAATCGTTATGCGTTCCGGGGTAACGGATCAAGGTCCCACCTCCCGTCATCGCTTGGCAGGCCTCTTCTTCCAGCGAGCAAAACACGCTTCCGCCTCCCCGAGTCTCGAGACAATGCTCGTCCCCCCCTACGCAATATTGCTTATGGTCGAGTGAGAAGGTATTGAGACCATGCCCCAGGATCGGCTTATCCCCAAAACCCTCGAGGGCCTTCCTGACGTATCTCCAGCGGCTTCCCTTAAAACTTTTGTCCAGCGGAAATTCTGAGGGATCTCTGGGGATGCCGTCAATGGCGGTATTCTTCCAGACCATGTAATGTTGAGGTCCCACCTGGAAGAGAAGGCATCCGAGAAGAATCACCCCGGAAAGGATCGCCAGTTGGACGATGTAGAGTCTCTTCTTAAAACCCCCAAGACAGAGGAGGGCCATCGATAGAAAGCTGGCGCAAAGGGCCATCCTCGAGAGGACAAAAACGATACCAGCACCCATCACGAGAACCGTGAGTGTGCCCAGTAAATTTCTCTTGTGCGTAAAATAGGAGTAGGCAAACGGAAAAAAAAGCAACAAAAAAAAGGCAAAGGTGTTCTTGTTAAACGCTCCGAGACCCCGGAAGCCCTCTTCGGAAAAGAATTGGGTGAGAAAGGTCACGTCAAACACGAAGAGATGCCGGTAAAGGAGGATAACGGCCAAGGCGGACGTCCCCAGAACGATCCAGAGAACCATACGCCCATACGCCTCTCTTGTCTCTATCAAGCCGATGACCAGCAAAAAGAAGAAAAAGGAGACGAGGAATTCGGTCAGATAGGAGTTGTGGGAAAGTTCCCAAATGGAGTTCCCGCCGAACAGATAGCCAATGACGTGCATGCCGGCGAAGAGTAAATAGATTATCAGGGATTTTCTAAAAAGGGACTTCCAGCGTCCCCCCTGCAGCAAAAGAAAACCTCCCAGTATCAGGGACAACAGGAAACCGATAGCAAAGAACCGTAGGGACGTACCGCGGACCTCCATCTGATAGGGCCACAGCACGATGGTCCCGGCGATTAAAAAAAGGATTCCTTTCGTCATGTGCGAAGAAAACGATACTTGAAGAGTGCCCAGAGGCCCACCCATCCATCAGAGATCCGGATTTTTTTCCCCGCCGAGAACGGACGCGGAAAGTAATGAATCGCTAATTGTTCCATGGAACCGACAGAAAGCACCTTGACCTTGTAAAGAAAAAAAAGAAACCAGGAGAGGAGACCATAAAGACCAAATCCTGGTTGATTCATCCTCGGAATAGACGTACCGTGGAGGAATCCAAGCGCTTATAATGTAAAGAGATCGTCACCGTCATTATAACGATGATAAGGTCCCAGGAGATCATACGTGACGGCATAATACCTTATAAAAAGAAAGGCAGCAGTTATGCAGATCAAAAATGTCAAAAGGCGATACAATAAGTGCCTCCTCATGATCCTTCTCACACTCGCTTTTTTGCTCCGTCTTTCATTCGTCCTGACCCTGCCGAACGAGCTCCACTGGCCCGACGAGATCGACTACGACGCGATGGCCCGCCACCTCGTCGCGACCGGCGAGTATGACATCACGCCGCGCGGCCCCCTCTACGATTTCTTTCTGGCCGGGATCTACTCCGTGACCGGCGCTCATTTGATTATCATCCGCCTGTTGCAATGCCTGATCGATACCGCCTCTGCCTTTCTCGTCATCTCACTCGCCCGGCTCTTCTTTCGCTCCTCGAGGGTCGCCTGGATCGCCGGCGCCCTTTACGCCTTATACCCCTTCTTTATCTACTTTTGCGGGATGCTCCTCTCCGAAACCCTGTTCATCTTTCTACTTCTGGCTACCGTCTGGTCCCTCGCCTCATTCCAGCAAACTCAAAAAAGGGGATATCAGATCGCCGGTGGCATCTTGCTGGTTTTGGCCTCTCTCTGTCGACCGGTCGCCCTGTTTTTGATTATCCCTTTGGGGTTCTGGAATCTCATGATCACGCAAGGGACCCCTGCAAGGAAGATCCTCTCCGGCCTCTTCTTTCTCTTTGCCGCCTCGGCCACCCTCTTCCCCTGGACCTTGCGAAACTACCTTCTGACGGGCCATTTCATCCCGGTCTCGCTCGGCGGGGGACGCTCCTTCTGGATGGGAAACTCCCCGGAAACGATCTTGAACGGCTCCGTCTTCTTTCCAAAAGGGCTTGAGGAAAAGCTCGCCTCGATCGAAGTGCCTATTCCGATCCACCTGAACTATGATTACACGGAATCGATTCCGCTTAGGGAGCAGACCCCGGAAATCCAGAGAAAGACCTTTGGCCTGACCTACGAACGGGATCAGTACTTGATGAAGATCACGCTCGATTACATCAAAGAGAAACCGGGCATCTTCGTCACCAACATGATCAAGAAACTATTTCTCTTCTGGGCCCCCTTCTCCCACCTCCGCGCCAACTACCGTCATGGAACCACCCTGCACCAATGGGTCGGGGCCTTGAGCTATCTCATGCTGCTGATCTTCTCTCTGATCGGCCTTTTCCAGTGGTCACGGGAAAAACCGCGTCCCGATCTTTCCCTGTTGTTTGTCCTGATCGGTTCCTACGTCGTCGGAACGGCACTCTTTATCACAATCGTTCGCTACCGGGCCCCGATCGATCCATATTTGATCCTCTTCGCGGCGATTCCCCTCTCCAAACTCCCTTTCTTTACCTCAACTGATAAACCGCCACCTGGATCGGTGGCTCCCCGTAGATGAGGGGTGACCTGCCAAGGATCCTTTTCTCCACCCTCTCATAGACCTTTGAGGTCCGGGAGGGATCGCGCAGGAACTCCGTGAGAGGCTCCAGAGATCTTCTCTCCTCCTCTACCGTTACCTCTACCGGCCGGTCAGAGCGGAAGGTAATAACGGTCGGATTTGTGTATTGGGTTTTCAGATCGTACTCCCCATGCAAATCGAGGACAACGACGAGATGCGTCACTCCCCGCTTTTTAAGATCATCGTAGAGATCTCCGGATCTCTTGTAGTCAGAAAGGCGGAAAGAGGGTCCTACAATGATATAAGGGATATCGAGATAGTGGGGTAGTATTTCGGAAACGATCGCCAATTTGCTATTTTCACTCAGATTCGCATTGAGCCATTTGATCGAGGGATAGAAAAAGACATTTTTTTCAAGAAAATTCTCTCTGGATACCGCACCGTAGGCCTTCGGGAGGTAATAATACGAGTGAATTCCGAGGGCCGTCACAAACCAGAGGGAAAATGCGGCGACACAACCGGTCTTGACCAGGAAACCCCCCAAACCCCAGAGTCGTTTTAGTCCCAGTCCCGCCAGGAGATAGATAAAACCGAAGAGCGGCAGGAGGTGCCGGACCACCTGAGGGAGGAGGAAGAACCATGCCATCAGGTAAATTCCCAGAATCAGAACGATGAAACCTGGTTCTTTCCAATCGAGACGTCGCCGGAGGGAGACCCATGCAAAGGGAATGAAGAGGAGGGTGAGGAAACTTACCTCCGGCCGGTAACCGGAGAGATCTCGCACCGGTTTCGCCCAAGCGCTGTATTTTTCCCGCAGTTCGGAGAAGAGACCGGCGATGTGACGGGGAAAGTAGGGAAAAAGAGGGGCGGCAATGAGTCCGCGGGGAGAACGCCCCATCGGTGCGGTCGGAATATCGGGGGAGTGTGTATAAAGTTTGTGGTACCTTTTGTCGGCCGCCTCGTCCCAGTCTCGTCCCCCGCCAAAGAGGTGGTAGAAGGCGGGATAGACCGGATTGCCCGTATGGAACCAGCTCCGGATATACCAGGGAGAGGCGACCGTTGCCGTCACGACCACGACGAGGAGGGCACCGGAAAAGGCCCGCCTCGATTCCCCCTTGAGGTGGATCAGGAAAAACGCCCCTGCCCCGACGGCGGCGGAGAGCATCGCAAACACCTTGGACCCCGCCGCAAAGCCAAAGAAGAGCCCCGAAAGGACAAAATAGACCCAATCCAATCTCTTCTGACGGACCATCATCAAGAGGATGTAAAAACCGGCCATCGCAAACAGGGCGACACCGATGTCGATATATCCCTGATGGGTCTGTATCATTGTAAGCGGGAGTGAATAAAAGACGACCGACCAGAGGATCCCTTGCAAACGTCCCAGAGTGCTTCTGACCAGACCGTAGATCAGTGTCGCTAGCGAAAGGCTGATCAGGGCGTTCACGAGATTCGCCGCGGTGTCCCCCTGGAGCAGCATCCCCAAGGTGTAGAGCATCTCAATGTTAAAGGGGGAGAGGGAGAAGTAGTTGTAAGGAAAATAAAAGAGCCCCCCCTCCCGGACGAACAGTTTCGGAAGGGCGTAATGGTAGTAGAGGGCATCATCGCCGATCTGTGGGATAAAGACTCCGATGAGATTAAAGAGGAAAAAGACCCCGCCGAGGGAGAGGAGCAACCTCCCGGTTTTTCCAGATCCCCTCCAAAGACCTCTAATCGCCCCGATACCGACTTGAAGCGGCGACAGGATCTCCCTCTTCCAAACAAAGAGCGAGACCCCGTACAAACCGGCGATCAGTCCCCAGAGGACCGGTCTATTGAGGAGATCGAGGATCCCGAGAAAGAAGATCAGGAGGGACAGGAACCCCAGTCCCAATGGAACGGCCAGAATCAGGGCGCCCCCAGACCCGACCAACCGCTCCAGCGGTTTTTTAACCGCACGATAGGTGAGAGAAACAAACGGGAAGACCGCTATGAAGAGAACTACGATTTCCATGAATCGGATGTCGGAAAGGCCCCTTTCCTCCTGGCCGTGACAGAGTCCACCGCGATCGGCATCCCCTTTCTCCCGGGCCAAAGGATCCGGGCGGCCAGTTTAAGGTAACTCCGTGCCACACTCAAAAAAGAGCTCCAGGTCACCGCCTTGGATCGCCCCACCCCCCTGTTGCCCAGCGCTACCGGGACCTCGGCATACAGATACTGCCTGCGGATCGCCCGGATCAGGATCTCCGTCTGAAAGAAGAAGCCGCGGGCTTGGGGAACCAGATCCCTCAAAATACTCCGTCGATAGATCACCGTCCCGTTCAGATACCTTGACAAGGGTCCAAAGGTCAGGACGACGATCCATTTGTAGAGCCGGGAGAGTATCCTCCGTCCCAGAGAGCGGACCTCTCGGTTGTAGACGTAAGGGACCACGATATCAACGTGCTCCATGAGTGACAGATAACGGAGTATATCGTATGGATCGTTTTCTCCATCCCCAGGGATATAGACGACCGACTCCCCCCGAGCCTCTTTGAGACCGTCAATGTAAGCGGCCCCGATACCTTCATTCTTTTTATGAGTGACGATCCGAATGAACGGATCCCTTTGGGAGAACTGTTGCGCGATCGAGGGGGTCTCATCCCGGCTCCCGTCGTCGACAATAACAAGTTCTCCCGTTATATCGAGCCGTTGAAAGGCCGCCAGCACGCTCTCCACCGCCCGGGCGAGATTGGCACCCTCGTTATAGGCGGGCATGATGATGCTAATCTCAGGTACCATTAGAGGTGAGAAAGATAGTCGGTCAGGGCCTCGCGCCAATCCCTCAAAGGCTGGAGCCGCGTTGTCCGCAGGGCGGTCCGGAGCGGCTTGGGACCCAATGCCTCAAAATCACGGTCCCTGGCCGCGGTGAGCCGGCTAGCGGAGCCGAGCCTCTCGGCCAAGAACCTGACAAATTCAAAATAGCTGGGGGCCCCATCGTTGGCAACATGATAAAGACCGAAGGGTCTTTCCATTTCCAAGATCGACAGGACCCGTGCGGCCGCGTCCCTGCTATAGGTCGGGGAATCGATCTTGTCTTCTGCAATCTTGAGCTCCCTCCCCTCCCGGAGGTCGTTCATCATCTTGTCGACAAAACCAACCTTCCGGTTCCGTCGGGGACCGTAAAGGGTCGGAAAGCGGACGATGATGTGCCTCTCGCAAAAGGTTGCAAAACATTCCCCGGCGTACTTGCTGACACTGTAGACCCCTTTCGGATTCGGTCGGTCTGTTTCCTCGTAGGGTCTTTCCTGGGTCCCGTCAAAAACCGCGTTGGTACTTGTCTGAACCAATCGGATCTCCCTCTCCTGACAGAGCCTCGCCAAGTCTCGGACCGCCAGACTGTTGACGCGAAAGGCCCGTTGCGGATCCTGTTCGCAGGGGTTGACACCGACAATCGCGGCGGAGTTGATCACCAGATCAGGCCGCAGGCGTTCCACCACCGACTCCAAGGCATTCCAATCGGTGATCTCGATGTCGGAGTGACCGAGCGAGACGCATTCGTGCCGGTGCTCCCGGGCGACCTCTTCGATCGCCGTTCCCATCAACCCTGTTGCGCCTAACAATAAGATTTTCATTCAAAACAACCAATCCCAAGCGCCCACTATCGCCTCCCGAAACTGCCAGTAGTAAAGGCCGATCATACCCAATCCCCACAGGAGACCGATCAGGAAATAAAAGTTCCGTTTAGAGGGAAGAGGATTCAACGGATATCCTAGAGGGATGCCTACGGAGCCTGCTTGCGGCGATATTGACGAGGCTTCGGAGGATGCTCAAGAGGTTTAAAATTCGTAACGCCTTCGATTTCCTCCCCGGCTGGGGCTTAAGCCTCATGGGAACCTCATGAACGGAGCATCCCTTTTGGAGCAAGAGGGTCACCAGCTCCGCATTAAACCCGAAGCCGCTGGCCCGGATGGGGTTGCTCTGAGTGAGATCCCGCCGGCAGAGCGTCGGTCCATTGAAGTAGCGGAGCCGGTAGCCCGAAAGGAGCCGGACGATCCAAACAAAGAGCTTTGAAAGAATCTGCCTGCCGAGGGGTCTGACCTCCGGATTGCTCGGATAGGCGTTGATGAGGTCCGCCTTGCCGATCCCCCCGATCAGGTTGAACAAGGCCTCTTCCGAGATCTCGTTGTCCCCCGGGAAGAGGACCACATGTTCCCCTCGGGCCTTTTCGACCCCCTCAAGGTAACTCTTTCCCATCCCCATCGACCGCCGGTGTCGAATCACCAGATCCGCCTTTTCCTCCGCGATGCGACCGGTCTGATCGGTACTGCCGTCATCGATGACGAGGATCTCCGAGGTAACCCCGTGGCGCGCCGCCACCCGTCTGGCGATCCCGATCGCCTCCGCGACGGTCTCCTCCTCGTTCAAGGCCGGAATCACAACGGAAAGAATGGGACTGCTAGGAGGAAAGGCGGATCTCCTTCATTCTTTTGATATTGTAGTAGAGCGGGTTCGTGAGCGGATCCTTGATGCGTCCCTCGCGATAAGCCGAGGCGAGATCCCGAATCGCCTCCTCAATCGTGTGGGTCGCCTGAAACCCGAGGACCCGGCGGATTTTCCCGGAACTGATGTGATAGGAACGGATATCGTCTGTCGGCTGGCACTCAAGGGTCAGTGACGGATCCGCCAGTTCCTTTTTTACCATTTCTGCGATGTCGGAGACTGACCGGTTTTGGTAGCCAGCGTTAAAAGTCTCCCGGTGGATCTTTTTCCCGTCCGCCTCCAGCAGGAGTCGATAGACGTCGATCACGTCCAACATATGCACGTTGGGCCGCAGCTGGCTCCCGCCAAAAACGGTGATCTTCTTTTTGACAAGGGCATTGATCGTCAGGATGTTCACCGTCAGATCGAGGCGCAGCCTTCGGGCGTACCCGCAGACTGTGGCGGGCCGGAGGATCACATACTCGCAGTCCCCGACCCCCTCCTTCTTGAGGATCTCCTCGCACATCAGCTTGTAACGCGAATAATCGGTCAACGGCTCGCAGGGGCTTTCCTCATCGACATCCTTTTCCGGACGGACACCATAGACACTCGAGGTGGAGGCGTAGATGAAACGTTGTGCCCCCGACCCTCGAACCGCGCGCAAGAGCCCCGGGAACGCCTCATAGTTGATCGAACGACCGAGCGCCGGATCGAGGTCAAAGCTCGGGTCATTCGAGATGCAGGCGAGGTGGATCACCGCATCCATCCCGCGCAACCGTTCGGAAAGGGCCTTTTCGTCCCGGATGTCGAGACGAACCTTGTGGAGATGTTCCGATTCCAGGCCGAGAACATCCTCCCCGTAGATAAAGAGGTCCAGGACCGTCACGTCGTATCCACGGGAGACAAGAGATGGAACGAGCGCGGAGCCGACGTATCCCGCCCCCCCTGTGATAGCGACCTTTTCGAATTTTAAAGGCATTTGATCTCTCCTTTCCCTGCTGAAAGCTGTCTCTTGTTAGCGATATCGATGACCCGATCCACCGCCCGGTTGGAGATCCGGTTGGCCACCTCCAGCGCCACACCAACGAGGTTCAAAAAGAGTTCGTGTCTTCCGCGCTCCAATCCCTTCATGATCTTTTCGGCTACTTCCTCGGCTGTCATCACCCGCCCCGGGGCGCCGAATTGGACCGGAGGCTTGCCGATCAGGTTGTCAAAGAACCGACTCTCGGTCGAGGCCGGAAGCGCGCAGAGGACATGGACTCCGAAGCCGGCGACCTCGATCTGGAGTGCCCGTGACCAGACCCGGAG
>CAYWRF010000075.1:0-9222 GCA_964460495.1 uncultured Pseudomonadota bacterium
CCAAAGGACGGAAACCGCCTCTCGTCCAGCAAGCTCCGTCAGGGGGGATTCAAGCCGCTGGATCGGTTTGTGGTCGGTCTGGCAAAACTCCTCTGGCCCTTGTTTCGACTCATCAACCGTCTGCACCAGGGAAAGAGTTTTCAACCCAATTGGGCCCCGGCCCCCCTCTTGAAGACAAAGGAAAAGACATTTCCCCAGCTAGGGTGGCCAAGAACGACCGACTCGCTTTGTCCGAGGTGCGTCAAGGAGGTGCGCGAAAAGATCATCTCGGGAGAAAAGGATTTCACCCACTTAATCAACGAAAACCCGGGCGAGGTGAAGGCGATGATCGTGGAGCAAGAGGGTAAGATTCTGATGGTCAAGGATTGCCCGAAACATGGGAAGACCGAGGATGTGATGGCGATCGATCCTGAATTCCTGAAGAGGATCGAGAAACTCTATCCCGGCCGCGATTTCAAGTCCCCTTTGACCGAGCTCCGGAACCACGGCACCTCCACGATCCAGTACGGGCGAGGGTCCGTTCTCACGGTGGACCTGACCAACCGGTGCAATATGATGTGCGATCCCTGCTTCATGGACGCGAATCAGGTCGGCTACGTGCACGAGCTCTCGTGGGATGAGGTCAAGGAGATTCTGGACAATTCACTCAAGATCAAACCGCGCCGGCAGATGTCGATCCAGTTTTCCGGAGGAGAGCCGACGCTTTCTCCCTATTTCATGGATGCGATCCGTTACGCCAAGCAGGTCGGCTATTTCAGCGTCCAGGCGGCGACAAACGGCATCAAATTTGCCCAGGATCTGGAATTTGCCAAACAGGCGTATGCGGCGGGGATGCGGATCGCCTACCTCCAGTTTGACGGGGTCGGAAATGAAAATAATGAACATCGAAAGATCTCGAACCTCTTTGATGTGAAACTTCGGGCGATCACCAATCTTCACGAGGCCGGCATCGACGTGGTCCTGGTTGTGACCCTCGTGAATACGGTTAACGACCATCAGGTGGGGCCGATCGTCGATTTCGCCCTTCAGAATTGCGACAAGATCACGTTTGTCTCCTTCCAGCCGGTTTCTTTCACAGGCCGGGATGAGGATATCAGCGATCAGGATCGGGAGAAGATGCGCTACACGCTTTCGCATCTCGCGCACGACATGAAAAAACAGACCGGCGTCTCCGAACCGCTCAGGGACTGGTTTCCGCTCTCGGCGATCGGTCCCTTTTCGGACCTTGCCGATTACCTGAAGGGACCCAACCAGGAATGGGGCACCTTGAAGTGCGGCTGTCACCCGAACTGCGGGACCGGGATGGCGCTCTTTGTGGACAAGAGGTCCAAGGAGTGGATGCCGCTCTCGGAATTCCTGAAGATCGACCAGATCATGAAAGACGTTCAGGAGATCACCGATGCCTGCCAGCCGGCCTGGCTCACCAAGGCGGAGGTCGGTTGCGCCGTCCTCAAAAACTACGATGTCTCCAAGGCCCCTTCGGATCTGACCCTGAAGGACTTTCTCACCAAGTTTGACAAAACGACCGGCGGCGGGCTTCGTGGTGGAAAGGGGAATTACGGGGTCGGTCGCGAGCGCCAGAAGGATCGATGGCATTTCATGTTCGTCGCGGGGATGTGGTTCCAGGACCTCTTCAACTACGACTTCCGGCGGACCGAGATGTGCATTATTCCCTACGGGACACAGATGGGAGAGATCTCCTTCTGCGCCTACAACACCGGTGTCGGCTGGCGGCAGATTATCGAGAATATGTTCAAGAATGCCGACGTGGCCGATTGGTACAAGAAGTACGGACGCCACGCGATCTATGCGGGAAGCCGTCCGATGCCAGTTCCGGATCAGGGGTTTGATGTGAGGATACCTTCTTCACTCGATCTTCCGGCCTATCAATAGGAGTCGGTTTTCTGAAGAATTGAGTCCCGCTTGAGAAAAAACTCCTGATCGTTCAGGACCGGTCTCAGGCCCTGCGGGAGTGTCAGTGGGGATTCGATCGTGATCCAGGAGCGGCAGCCGCCGTACGACTGCCTCATCGGGATCCGGATCGTCTCCGGCAGCTCAAAGACTCGGAGTAGCAGGAGAGTCAGCCCCGGCCCGGTTCCCCAATCAAAGCGGTTTCGCAAAAGTCTCTCCGACCAGATATGCTCTCCCCTCAATCGGTCAAAGAGACGGGGGCCCGCCCCGTGGGGGCCCGCCCCGTGGGGGCTTGCCCCGCTGGGGCCCACCCCGTCAGGATGAGCAATTTTCAGCTGGTCTGAGACGCGTGCGAAATGACGCAGGTGGATCTTTCCGTCACGCGGCTCGCCGCACATCTCAAGTTCCAGGTGGACTCGTGGATCAAGCTCCTCGCGGTTCTGGTGGAGGTAGGTCGGGAAGAGAAAAAACTCGGGATTCTCGACGACAAACTCCCCCTCCTCCTCGGCGATCCCCCCCTTTCGAGCGATAAAAATCTGGCGTCCATCCCCCAATGCCTGACAGACAATAGCCCATTCCTTGAGGAGTTTATTGCAATCGGTCATCAGGAGTCTTTTTCCTCAATTGTCTTCATCTTCGCAAGGGGGATTTGCCGTTTGAACCGGAAGGTCAAGGCAACAACCCCGCCGGCGGCGACCCAGAGAATCGAATTCGCCTTTCGGAGCAGCTCCAGCGAGACTCCGGTTGCCGGATCGAGGCCGAGAAAGAAGAAGAGGAGCCCATACGCCCCCTCGTTGACACCGAGATTCCCCGGAAAAAAGAAGAAGGCGACCGTGATCAGCAGGGCGAGTGAGGCGAAGAGGATCGCGTCCAAAGGACCCAACGGGATCTGGAGAAAGAGCATGAAGATATAGATCTCCATCGCGGCGAGGATCCGGCTGAAGACATTATACACTACCGCCTTTGTCAGTTTCCCATGCCCCTCGTCGTAATATCCCCTGATGATCAGGTCGACCTCGGCCGCCCGCCCCTTCCATCGATCCGGGATCCAGTGTCCGATCCTGTCGATCAGCTTGAGCAGGGAAACAAGCGCCGACCTCTTCTGATGAGAGATAATAAAGGAGAGCCCCCAGAAGAGGGATCCGACCAGGACCCAGAGGGCGAGCTTGGGGGGCCAAGGCAACGGGAGTCTGAAGGAGCCGATCAGGAGCCCCAGGAGGACCATCACGGCGGCGCCGAGGGTCATCACGGTCCGATCCATGATGACCGAACCGGCCTGAACCTTGCGAGGGAGGTTTTTCCCCATCAGGAGGACACGGGCGGTATCCCCCCCTACAAAATGGGCCGGGGTCGACCGCGTAATCAGCTCCCCCGCTATCTTGATCTGATAGAGCCGCCCGAGGCTGTACGCCTTTTTCGGCAGGAAGACCCGCCATGAGAGGGTATAGAGGAGGAACCGGGGAAACCCGACGAGGAAGACCAGGAGTATCCCCCATCCCGCCAACCGGATATTTGCCCAGATCCTCTCCGGCCCCAGATGCAGGATGATCCCGATCGCGAGGCCGAGGGCCGCGAGAAACAATAAGAGGCGGAGCGGTTTCACAAGATCTATACCTTATTTAATTTTTTATTTTTTACGAAACCTTTTTTTAAGTCGTTCGATAACAAAGATAGAAAACAACAAACGACAGGGGGATTAATTATGAGACATCAAATTGCCTTCAGATTGGCCGGATTGCTCGCAGCTGCCTTGGGAGGGGTTGCCTGTGCCACGGCGGGGGCCCCGCCGGTGCCGGTTGGTCCGATAAGACGGGAAGAAGAGGATTCGACACCGCCGCTCCCAAATCCAGACCTTTTTCGAAGACTAACACCGACCGTTGTTGACAGGGTCCTCCAGGAAACAGGACTTCAAACAAGGACAACCGGATTTCCAGACTTTCGGGGTGTGGCTGCCCTTGATGGTCCTGATTCATCCAGCAAGCCGGATGGCTTTATCGATCATCGGGACAGCTTTTTTGAGGTGACTCCTGACCGATCCTCTCCGGTTGGTTTCCGGGAGAACCGGTTTGGCAACGACAAGAAGATGGATCTCCTTGCGGCTGTTTGCGGCGCTACGAACCCGCAAAAGACCCGGTTTACTGAATCGGAGGCGGCCTATCGGATTCGGAAATCAGCGGGCGCTGAAATAAAATATGGTGAGGGGGGTCACTATGAGTCCCTTCATTTTGCGGGGGTCGATGTCGACTCCTCCGGGAGCTACGAACAGGGGCTTAAAGGGTGTTATGATAATCGGTTCGGGGTCCATTTCGAGTCGGCCAGAGAGATCGACCCCTCGCGGTTGCCTGCCGAGGTCCTGGCGATCTATGAAGATGCAAAGGGGTGGGGGGGCGTCTACCTCAATCTGGCAACCGGTCGTGCGGAGACTGCAAACATAGAGGCGGCAAGACTCAAGCAGATCTATCTGGCTAGAAGGGAATATCAGCCGGGGGAAGCCGCAGAATCCTTGCTCAGCCCGATTCAAGGGCCCTCAAGTCAGGTGATGCCTGCGATTGTCCGTGCAGATGCCGGGTTTGGGATCGATCTCTTCAGACGGGTTGCTGAGGGCGCCACAGGGTCTAATATCTTCATCTCCCCCTACAGTGTCGCAGCGGCGTTGAGCATGCTTTATCAAGGGGCCAGGGGGACGACACGTGACGAAATGGCCCGTGCCTTGCGCCTGAACGGAGTTTCTCCCGAGCAGATTCAGGCAGGAAACCGGGCGCTCATGGGCTACCTCCGCAGCAGGGATCCAAAAACTGTCTTCAGGGTTGCCAATGGTGTCTGGACCCGTGACGGGATGACGCTTGCTCCAGATTACCGGAGGGCGATCCAGGAGGGGTACGAGGGTCAGATCGGAAACCTGGGGCCCGATGCGATTGGCGATATTAACCGATGGATCGGTGAGAGGACGGACGGGATGATCCCAAAGATGATCGATTCAATCGATCCGGGAACCTTAATGATCCTCGCCAACGCGATCTATTTTAAGGGGGAATGGAGCGATCGGTTCAATGCAGTTGGCGATCAACCGTTCGTTACCGATCAGGGCCAGTCGGTGCAGGTCCCGATGATGGCGAAATCGGCCAAGTTCGGTCATCTCCAGACCGACTCCTTCGATGCGGTCCGGATCCCATACGGGGATGACAAATTAAGCATGGTGATCCTGTTGCCGCACCGATCGTCAAACCTTGAAGAGCTTCGGGGATCAATCACCCCTGATAGTTGGGGGATGTTCATGAGAGGGCTTCGGGAAACCGAGCAGGGGTTGGTCACGATGCCCAAGTTCAAGGCAGGGTTTCGAATAACATTGAACGACGTTCTCAAGTCGATGGGGATCCGAGACGCATTCCAGGAGGGGGCTGATTTTTCGGGGATCGCCCCCGGCGTTCGTCAGCACCTCTCCCAAGTCCTTCATGAGGCGGTTGTTGATGTTGATGAGATCGGTACGAGGGCTGCCGCTGCGACGGTGGTTATGATGCGCGGGATGGGCGGGCCTTTCCGGATGACGATCGACCGTCCCTTCTTCTTTGCGGTTGTCGATAACGACACCGCCCTGCCGATCTTTATGGGGGAGATCAAGAATCCAGTGCAATCTCAATAGGGACTGAACGAGAGGGGTTGTAAAGGGGGAAGGAATATGTCAGTAAACCCCTCCATGCTCTCTTCACGGTTCAGCGCCGCAAAAAAGGTTCAAGGGATCTGGAAGTTTCTCCGGGTCAAGGCAACCGGCTGGCCCCGGCTGATCAACCTCGAGGTGACCAAGCTCTGCAATGCCCAATGCGACTTCTGCCCCTGCTGGGAGATCAAGGATTACCCGCAGCTTAAAGATTACGGCGAGGTGATGAGAAAATTCCGCCCGATCGTCCTCTCGCTCAATGGGGGGGAGCCGCTTCTCCGGAAGGACTTCATCGACATCATCGATCAGGTCCGTCCCTGGTGCACCTATCTCACGGTGATCACGCATGGGGGGCTCCTGACAGAGGAAAAATTCAGGGAGTTATGGGATCATGGGGTCGATCAGGTCTCGATCTCCAGAAATTATATCGATGAAAGGCACGATGAGGAGAGAAAACTCCCCGGTTTGACGGGCCACTTTGCCTCACTGATCCCGAGGCTCGCCAAAAAGGGGTATGACAATCTGGTCTTCAATACGGTGATCATGGATCGGAATCTCGATCATATCGTCCCTCTGGCGCGGCAGGCCAAGGAGTGGGGAGTCAAAATTTCTTTCAGCTCCTACACGTCGCTTAAGAATGACAAACCGGAGTTCCGTGTTCGGGAGGCGCAGCTGGAGAGGCTCCGCGGGGTGATCAAAGAGTTGCTTGAATTAAAGAGAAGCCAGGGGAATATTCTGACCGCCGATTACTATCTGAAAAAGGTCCCGGATTTCTTTCGGCAGGGGTTTGTAGAGGATTGCCGGGCGGGGCTCAATTTTATCCAGATGACGCCGGACGGTTACATCAAGCGATGCTCCGAGATGCCGGTCATGATGCACTGGACCGAGTACGATCCGGAAAAGGTGGAGAAGCCGAATCCTTGTAATGTTTGCTGGCTGTCGTGCCGGGGGGAGACGGAGACGCCGATTACTCCGGCACGGTTGTGGGAGCTTGTGAGGCATTGACAGCACTCGAAAATAGTTGATGGAAAATAGAGGGTCCACCTCAGGCGGACGCCGCCTTGGCGGAACTGGTAGACGCGTCGGACTCAAAATCCGATGGCCGCAAGGCCGTCCCGGTTCGACTCCGGGAGGCGGCATAAAAAATTCGTTGTCCGTGATTCGTATATCGTATATCGGGTAACCATGAGAACGGGGCTCTTCCTTCTTTTAATTGCCTTACAAGCCTGCGGCGGGGTTTCGGCCGGGGAGGCGGAGATGGGGCCCGCTCCGTCTGAGGGTGAGGTTGAGGAATCTTCCCTGCCCCGGGTCGCTGTCACCAACACGAACGGTGACATCTCGGCCGATGCCGGTTATATCGCCGATGGGGATGTGATCGCAATCCCGGCCGGGTTTTCCGCCGATCAGTGCGTCTTTACCGCCGCCCCCGCATCGGTCTCCGGGTCGGCTATCTCCACGCGCGCGACCGTCAACCGGCTGAACGGGGTCGTGACCTGCAAGCAGGTGGTTCAGGAGAGGAAGGAAGTCCAACCAACGACCAAGGGATGCACCGCCTCCTATACGGTGATCTGCGCCCAATAAAATGCCGCTCCATACCGACATCACACTCGACTTCAATAACATGCTTGCGGAGAGGATCGGGGCGCAGGGGATCGAGCTCCGGGAGATCGAGGAGATGATCCCGACCCTGAACCAGACCACCCGCGGGCTCGCGGATCTCCGGAAACTGGGGCAGCTGCCGTTCCAGGACCTCCCGTATCAGGAGGAATCGCTCGAAACTATTTTGTCAAAGGCCGGGGAGATCCGCAGCCGCTTTGAGGCGGTCCTGTTGATCGGGACGGGGGGCTCTTCCCTCGGCGCCTCCTGTCTGCAGGATTCCCTTGCCGATTCGAGGCGGGAATTCCGTCTGGAGATCTGTGAGGATCTCCACCCGCTCACCTGGGACCGTCTCGCAAGGACGCTCCCTCCGGACAAGACCTTTTTGATTGTCGTCTCCAAATCGGGGAAGACGGTCGAGACGCTCGCCTCCTTTCTTTTCTTCAGGGAGTGGCTCCTCCGCCATGTCGGTGAGATGAGGTACCGGAGGTCGGTCCTTTTCATCACCGATCCGAGGCAGGGGCCGCTCCGTCAGATCGCGGAGAGGGAGAAGATAGAAACTCTCCCGGTTCCGCCCGGTGTCGGCGGTCGCTTTTCGGTCTTGTCGACAGTCGGTCTGCTGCCAGCCGCCTGTGTCGGGGTTGAGGTCGGGGCACTCCTGCAGGGGGCGCGTCGGATGGATGAGAGGCTTAAACGGGAGGAGGTCTGGGTCAATCCCGCCATGATGTCAGCGGCGCTTCACTACCTGATTGAGAGAAAAAAGGGGCGGAGGATCCGCGTAATCATGCCGTATGACAGCCGTCTCCGTGGTTATGTTTCGTGGTTCGCCCAGCTTTGGTCGGAGAGTCTCGGCAAGAAGTTGAATCTCAAAGGGGAGGAGGTCCGGTGCGGGATCACGCCGGTCAGGGCGGAGGGCTCCATTGACCAGCACTCGCAGCTCCAGCTCTATCTGGAGGGGCCGAGGGACAAGTCAGTTACCTTCATTGCCTGTGAAAGGGCGGGTGCATCGCTCCGGGTGCCGGAGTCTTATCCGGAACATCCGGAGCTTGCGGAGCTTGGAGGAAAGGCGGTTGACGAGCTCCTGAGGGTCGAGAGGCTCGCAACCGAGGCGGCGCTGACCGATGCCGGATGCCCCAACCTGACCCTGTTGATGAAAGAGATCAATCCGCACACGATCGGCCAGTTGCTCTATTTGAGCGAGGTGGAGACGGTCCTGACGGGGGCGCTCTACGACATCCACCCTTTTGACCAGCCGGGGGTCGAGAAGATCAAGAACTACATCAAGGGACTCCTTGGGGCGAAGGGATACGACTCCTACCGGAGCCTTTTGCAGAACCGGAAAAAAGACCCGCGGTTCATGATCTAACCTGTCACTGCTCATCCTTTTTTTCCAGGCAACGGATTTTAAGTGTCGGCCGAGAAGGGGTCATATGACAGTGCAGCCACTTGCGGTCCCCCTTCTGCAGTTCTGGAGAAATCTTCCCGTCCCATGGGATTCGGTCCCGGAGGCCCGATACCCTCTCGTCATGACTCCTTGGGAATTCGATGCCCTCATAGGCGGCAGGGGATTCAAGCTGGTCGTTCTGGAGGGGGATCAGGTGGTGAGAAGAACGGCCGGGATGGTCTTTGGGGTGGCCCGCTATGTGCGAGAGGATGAATTCCTGTACGAGGTGAGAGGAAAACTTGAGACATACAGAGAGATCGAGCGATCTCTGGAGGGAAATCGCTATCATCGTGACGTGGTCAGCGATGGAAAGGGGCTCCGTGATTTGCTGGATACTGCTTCTGCGCCGGAATCGGGCCCTCCTCTGAGTGTCAGGGCAAGAAAATACGTTGTCGGTCGTCGTGATCTTGCCGGCCGCCTTCTGGAAAGGTGCATTGAGGATGACCTCTTACATTTATTCTTCGGGCGGAGCGTCAGGGCGGTGTTCGGAATTACAGTCGTTTCTCTTGTTCTGATCAAAGGCCTTTCCATTTTCTGCAAAGAGTCAGAACCCTTGGCGCTTAGCAGTTTGTTGACAAACCATGTTTTCCCAGGATGCTGAGAAAGGCCCAGATGC
>CAYWRF010000076.1:0-9211 GCA_964460495.1 uncultured Pseudomonadota bacterium
TGCTGAGAGCTGACCGCTTTTTTTATGTCCCTTAACTTCTGCGACCTTCTTGTCTTGGGAAGTGACCTCTCCGGCGTCATCGCGGCGACGCTGCTGGCCAAGCGGGGGATGAATGTCCTCCTTTTGGACGACGAGGAAGAAACGGAGCGAAACCCCAACCTCGCCACGGGACTCGAGACGCGCGCCTTCAAGAGCCTCCTCTCCAAACTGATGATCTCCGAATCGAGGATCCAGGTCCTGCAGGAGAACAAGATCGCCTGCCAGATGATCCTGCCGAGGCACCGGATCGACCTCCCCCCCTCTCACGATCTCCTGCTGAAGGAGATTGCCCGTGAGTTCCCGGGTGAGCGTGAAATCTTTCAGGAGTTTCTTCAGGAAGTTGAAGCGCTCCGGGAAAAGATCCTGGATCCCCTGCTCGGTTTCCTCCCGCTGATCGGACGCAAGGAGACGCGCCTCTTCCACAAATGGGTCAAGGAGATCCCGGATGAAAAGGTGATCGCACTTTGGGAAAAATTCTCCCCGGAGTTCCAGGGATTTTGCCGGATCTTTTTGCGGTTCCTCTCCCGCGGGCCGCTGATGGAACCGCTGACACTCCAGCTCGTCCTTTATTTTTCGCCGGAAAACGCGACCACCTTCACGATCCGGGGAGGGGCGCGGGAATTGAAGTCCCTCTTTTTTGAAAGGCTCGACTACTTCGGCGGCCTGATTCATCCGATGGCGGGAGACGAATTCGAAATACTCGCCAAGGGGCGAGAGATCCGCGGCGTGAAACTGAATCGGTACAGCCATCCGACCCGATGCCGTTACCTCCTGGGGAATCTGAATCTTCAATCGTTCTACCATCACCTGCCGCAGAACCTCTGGTCCTTCTGGGTGAAGAGAAAGATCCGGGAGGTCCCGGCCACAGAGGCGGAGCACCTCGTCCAGTTTGAGGTGGAGAGAGAGGCGCTGCCGGGACCGATGAAGGAGAATCTGGCGATCGTCCAGGACCCGACCGCCCCGCTGACCGGCCTCAATTATCTGGAGTTGAATGTGACACCTGTCGGCAAGGGGGAGCAGGCGCTCCTCTCTGTCAGCTATCGTTACCCCCCTTCCGGGAATCCCCCCCTTTATGAGGAGATTCACCGTGAGATCGAAGGCCGCCTGAAGAGGCTGATCCCGTTCTCCAGTCCACGGATGGTCTTTCCCCTGCCGGGTGAGGAGGGGTCGCTCTTCCCGGAGACAGGCGAGTTCCCCCTCTTCATGAAACGGGCCCTGAAGAAGAGGGTCTATCCCTCAACCCTCTTTCCGCGCCCTGTCACAACCCCCTTCAAGAATGGCTTTCTCCTGGGACCCAACATCCTTGAACCGCTCGGGATGGAGGGGAAACTCCTCTCGGCCCTGAAGGGGGTCGAGTTGATCTGGGAGAGGGAGGCGAGGCTCAAGAAGACGTAAAACTCCTCCGGTGAAGGGGGGTTGTCCCAAACCTCCGGATCGCCTCGAAGTGCCTCTTCGTCCCGTACCCTTTATGGCAGTCAAAACCGAACTCGGGATATTCACGATGAACCGAGACCATCCATCGGTCTCTCAGGACCTTGGCCAGAATCGAGGCGGCCGCAACGGATTGGGACAACGAATCGCCGTGAACGACTGCCTTCTGTGGAATGCTTGTTCCCAGCGGGAAACGGCCATCAACCAGCAGAAAGTCAGGCTGCCGCTTCAGGGAGAGGACGGCAGAGAGCATCGCCTTCAGAGAGGCGTTGTGGATGTTGATCTCGTCGATCTCCTCCGGACCGACGGAGGCAACCGTCCAGTCAAGCGCAACGGCGGTAATCTTTGGGAAAAGACCCTCACGAGTGCGAGGCGTCAATTTTTTGGAATCGTCAACCCCGGGGATCAGAAGACCGGGTGGCAGGATCACTGCAGCAGCAAAGACCGGACCGGCCAGGCAACCTCGCCCAACCTCATCGACACCAACGATTTGCAGGAAACCGCGACGATAGAGGTCGTGTTCAAGTTGAAGGGGCGACTGTCTTCGTTTCTCCCCCAATCTCCCCTTCCCCCCCGGCAATACGCGACTTTTTTCCGGAAAGGTTTCTCAAATAGTAGAGCTTCGAGCGCCGGACCTTGCCGCGACTGACCACCTCGATCCGGTCGATCAACGGTGAATGGAGCGGAAAGATCCTCTCGACCCCGACCCCGTAGGAGACCTTGCGGACCGTAAAACTCGCCTCACACCCCTCTCCCCGGCGGCCGATCACGATCCCTTCAAAGAGCTGGATCCTCTCCTTGTCCCCCTCGCGGATCTTGCAATGGACCTGAACCGTATCCCCCGGCCGAAATGCCGGGAGCCCCTTTTTGAGCCCTTCCCTCCTGATTTTCTCGATCGCACCCATATAGGGGGCGGATCATTATCAAACAGGTGGCCAAATGACAAGGTCATTTTCTGCTTTTGAGGAGCCTGTCTGACTCCAACCGCCGCCACTCCCTGATCTTCTGGTGATCCCCGGAGAGCAGGACCTCCGGGACCCTCAGGCCCCGAAACTCCTCGGGCCGCGTATAGTGGGGATATTCGATCAGGGAGCCGGTGGTGAATGACTCTTCTTCAAGCGACCCCTCGTTCCCCAATACGCCTGGGATCAGTCGCGTGACCGCCTCGATGAAAACCAGCGCCGCCGCCTCGCCGCCGGCGAGGACATAGTCGCCGACCGAGACCTCTTCATCAATGGAATGATCGATGACCCGCTGATCGATCCCTTCGTACCGGCCGCACAAAAGAACGATCTGCTCCCAATTGAGATATCCCTTCAGATCCTGTTGCCTCAGATGTCGCCCCTTCGGCGAGAGATAGATCCGACGCCCCTTGAGTGAGGAATCGCGCACCGCCTCCAATGCGGCAACGAGCGGCTCCGGCTTCATCACCATGCCAGGGCCCCCGCCGTAAGGGAGATCATCAACGGTTCGATGTTTGTCCGTGGCCCACTGGCGGATGTCATGCAGAAAAACGGAGAGCTTTCCTGCCTCAATTGCCTTGCCCAGGAGAGAAATTTTAAGTGGGGATAAAAAGAAATCGGGGAAAAGTGTCAGGACATCAAAACGCACTGTCTTTCTAGGGGCTCGCGTCGCCCCCCCGACCGGCAGAGCCGGATCGGGTCCCCCCCTCAACGGCCCTTCGGGCCTGGATTCTACATTACTCAAGTATTTCGAGAACGGATCGTTTTTTCAACTTGGTGGAGGCTGCGGAGAGGATCGTCCTCATCGATCGGGCGGTCCGCCCTTCCCGGCCGATGACCTTGCCCAGATCTTCCTTTGCCACCTTGAGCTCAAAGACCGTTGTCTGTTCCCCGTCGACCTCGATCACCTGAACCTCTTCCGGCTTGTCGACCAACGCCTTCGCCATCAACTGAACCAGCTCTTTCATCTCAGACATGGGAGACCCTCCTTAAGCGGCCGCCCCCCGACCTGCCGAGGCCTTTTTGAAGATCTTTTGAACAATCTCGGAGGGCCGGGCGCCACACCCAAGCCAGTACTTGAACCGTTCCAGCTTGAGCCCCCCCTTCTCGGCGCCTTTACGAGGGTCATAATGACCGAGGACCTCCAGGGCCCGCCCGTCACGCGGCTTCCGGGAGTCGGCAACAACGATCCGGTAGAACGGCTTCTTTTTCCCGCCAAAGCGGGTCAAACGGATAGCAACAGCCATAGGCGGGGCGGACTCTATGAGAGGAGGGTACGGTTTGTCAATACATTGAGGCGCCGCTGTCAACCAGTGCTATCAGCCGGAGATTTCCTGTAAAAAACCTGTTCTCATAATTCTGAAATCGCTGCCGCCAGCGGATCTGCTTCTGCCGATCCGCTGAAGATCAGGATCGAGGGGAAGACGCTGACAGCTTGACAAGATCCCCCGGTGCCAGGACGTGAATCCCGATGACCTTCTGGAAATCCTTGTCCAGGGTCACGAGAGAGAGGTCCAGTTTCTTCGCAACGAAGTATTGCAGGGCATCATCGAAATCGAGGGAGTGAATCCCGACAAGAGAAAAGATCTTTCGCTCCTCCTCCAGCGTTGTTTCATAACGGCTGAGACATTCCTCCTGTTCAAGGTATTCGAGAAACCCTTCCAGGATTTTCTGTCTCTTCTGGTTCTGGCCCAGCACCGCCTCAATCGCATGAACCGAAAAGGCGGTGACCCATCCCGGCGCGTCGATATGAATCGAGTTCAATGCCTCTTCACAGACAGCGGCCTGCTCCTGACCCAACAGCACCTCGAGAAAAATATTGGTATCGAAAAGGTACATTCAATCGACGTCCCGAAATGCCTGATCGGCCAGTGCGACCGAGTCAACGTCAGGGAATTCCTCTTTCAGAGACCCACGAAGCGCGCCGAGGAGCCTCATCGCCTTCTGATGGGAGCGTTTTGACTTTTCTTCGTCACGCAATATCACCGTTCGGCTTTTTTGCCAGGCGCGACAAAGGAGGGCCGAGACCGTCTTCTCCGTCTTGTGCGCCAGGCGCTGGATCTCCCGCGCAATCGGGTCCGGCAATGAGACGCTGAGCTTCATATTTCATACCTATCCTACCGGTAGGAATCTTTCAAGCGAAAAGAATCCGACAGCAAAAATAGACAGGGGAGAGGGCTTGTGGTATATTCGGCTCACTTCAATGCCTCAGAAGAAACTCGCACGGGTTCGTGTCGCCGGGCCGGACAAAAAGGGGATCATCTCGACCGTCACGACCCACCTTTATAAGAACAACTTGAACATAGAGGATATCGACCAGCGGATCCTCGAGGGTTTCCTCGTGATGAACATGGTGGTCGACATCACCGACCTCAAACGGACCCTGTCCGATTTCCGTGAAGACTTGAGGAAGGCAGGTGTCAAGATCGGCATGGAGATCACGATGGAGGTGATTGAAAAAAGAAAGATCAAGAATGTGGCAATCCTCGTCACGAAGGAACCGCACTGCCTCTCGCTCCTCCTTCAGGAGATGAAACACCAGAAGATCCAGGGACGGCCGGCGATGATCCTCGCGAATCGCGCGGACCTGGAACCGCTTGCCAAAAAAGGCGGCGTCCCTTTTTTCTGTTTCCCCTCCGCAAACCGGCAGGAACAGGAGAAAAAGATCCTGGAAAAACTGGCGGCGGACGAGATCGATCTGATTGTGCTGGCCCGTTACATGCAGATCCTCTCGCCGGAGTTCTGTTTCCGCTACGAGGGGAAGATCATCAACATCCACCCTTCCCTCCTCCCGTCGTTTCCGGGTGCAAGGGCCTATTCACAGGCGTTCAACAAGGGGGTGGAGGTGGTCGGGGTGACCGCCCATTTTGTGACGACCGACCTCGATCAGGGACCGATCATCTGCCAGGACGTCTTCAAGATCGACAAGTCGCGCGAGACGGTAGAAGAAATCGCACAGCGGGGGAAAAAACTGGAGGCGGAGGTCCTCGCCCGGGCGGTCAAGATGTTCTGCGAAGACCGGCTCACATTAAGACGCGGCAAGGTGATCGACAGCCGCCGGGCACACCAGTTTGAGGCAAGGGTCAGGGAGTTCTACCGATAAGAAGAAGCCATTCTCCCTTTTCAGGCACCTTTTCAATGAGCCCTTCCAGTTCTGACAAGTTTCCTCGAAAGATCCCTTCGTGGATCTTCGTCAATTCGTGGACCGCTGCGACCGGCCGGTTGCCAAAGATCTCATGGGCGAACTGAATCGTCTTTCTGATCCGAAAAGGGGATTCATAAAAAACCAGCGTTCCAGAATCTCCTTTTAAAGATTCCAGGAGTTTTCGTTTCTTTCCCTCTTTTTGCGGCAGAAAACCGACAAAGTGGAACTGATCGGTCGGCAACCCGGCTGCCGATAAGGCCGCGATCGCTGCCGAAGGACCGGGGATCGGAACGACAGAAATCCCTTTATCAATCGCCGAGACAACGAGGTTGAAGCCGGGATCGGAGACCCCCGGGGTTCCGGCGTCTGAGACCAGCGCCACGTTTCTCCCCTCTTCCAGCTCCCGAATGATCTCCACTCCACGACTCATCTTGTTATGTTCAAAATAACTGATCATCCGCTTTTTGACTTGCAGATGGGCCAGTAACTTCCCGGTATGTCGGGTGTCTTCACACGCAATAAGGTCGACTTCTTTTAGAATTCGGATCGCCCGGAGTGTGATGTCCTCAAGATTCCCGATCGGCGTGGCGACAATATAAAGGATGCCGCTCAAACCTTCCTCGCAATCGGAAATCGCCTCCCGATCCCGAACGCCTTGGAGGTGACGCGAATACCGGGGGCCGCCTGGCGCCGCTTGTATTCGTTCTGATCGACACGCCGGATCACCCATTGCACGGTCTTTCTGGAGAAACCGAGGGCAACAATTTCATCCGCCGACCTCTGCTCCTCGATGTACGCCTTCAGGATTGGATCGAGGATCTCATACGGCGGGAGCGTATCCTGATCGGTCTGGTTCGGCTTCAACTCCGCCGTCGGCGCCTTGGTGAAAATTCTCTCCGGGATCACCCCCCGCTTTCTGTTGATCCACCGGGAGAGTTCATACACCATCGTTTTCGGCAGGTCGGAGAGGACGGAAAGCCCGCCGCTCATGTCGCCATACAGTGTGCAATACCCGACCGACAACTCCGATTTGTTGCCGGTGGAAAGGACAAGATAGCCGGATCGGTTGGAAAGGGTCATCAGCAGATTCCCCCGAATCCTCGCCTGTATATTCTCATCCGCGAGATCGGGAGAACCTCTCCTCCCCCAGACCTGACGATAGGTTCTGTAGAGGGGTGTGATCGGGATCACGCGTGCGGCGATCCCGATATTTCTCGCAACCTGCCTCGCATCCTCCAGACTCTCCCGACTTGTATAAGGAGACGGCAGGATCAGACCGGTGACATTTTTCGGCCCGGCCGCTGCTGCCGCAAGGACCGCTGTGAGGGAAGAATCAATCCCCCCCGAAAGCCCGAGCGCAAGCCTCTTGAAACCGCATTTCTTCAGATAATCGCGGATTCCGATGATCAGGGCGTGGTAAATTGATTCCAGGTCTGACAGGTCCGACAGGTCAGACAAGCCTGACCTGTCGGACAAATCCGCAATAATCAAATCCTCCTGGAACGCCTTTCCTTCCGCCAGTATCTCACCCCGGCTGTTGATCATCAGACTCTGTCCGTCAAAGACAAGCTCGTCATTCCCCCCCACCTGATTGACATAAAGGAGCGGGAGACCATGGCGCAGGGCCAGGGCAGAGAGCATTTCCCGCCGCACCCGCTCCTTGCCGACAGAGAACGGAGAGGCGGAGATATTGATCAGAAGCTCGGCCCCCTTCTGCACCTGCTCCTCGATCGGATCGCGCGGATAGAGCCGTTTTTCCCAAAACAGCTTGTCGTTCCAGCAGTCTTCACAGATCGAAATCCCGATCCTCTTCTCCCACCCCCAGAGCCCCGCCTCCTGACCCGGCTCGAAATACCGCCCCTCGTCAAATACATCGTAGGTCGGGAGGAGATTCTTCGCATAAATCGCCTCGATCTTCCGATCCCGGCAAAAGGCGGCGGCGTTCCGGAGCGGTTTCCCCCCGGGCCTCTCATTTCGGGCGATCATCCCAAAGATGACGGCGATCCCGTCCGCCTCTCTTGCAATCAATTCCGCAGCCTTCAGGCTCCCCTCGACAAACGAAGGGATCTCGACCAGATCCCGCGGCGGATAGCCGGTTGTCGTCATCTCCGGGAAGAGGGCCAGTTCGGCCCCCCCCTTCTTCGCCTTATGGATAAAGGAACGGACCTTCCTGACGATTCCTTCAAAGTCACCGATCTTTGTATTGATCTGACCGAGGGCGATCTTCACAAAACCCACCGCCTCTTTAGATCCCGAACCTCTCCTGCGGAATACCCGATCGGTCGGAGAATTTTTACATTATCCCTCCCCATCGGCGGGAGGGCCCTCTTTTTGATCCGGCCGAACACCTCGCCGATCTCACGAACCGGGGTGAGACAGAAATCGTGCCGCTGTGAAAGCCGGCCCCACTCCCTCCGGGTTTTTCCCAGAAAAAGCCTTCTTAATCCGTTCTTCTTCAAGCGTCCCACGGGACGCCGTCCCGTGGGACCTCCCACCGCCTCACAGAAATTTTTCACAAACTTCGGTTCGAGCGGTGCGAAGGAGATCCAGCCCCCTCCCCGCGTTTGGTAAACGGCATAATGGGGGAGCCCCTGCAACGAGACCGCCGGGGCAGGGCCGCGTACCGGGGCGTAGAGGGAGGCTATCTCCAGGGCGGTCTCCTGGAGAGAGACAGAGACCCAAGAACCGCGACCGGTCCTTTCCCGATTCATGAGCGCCGCCAGGATCAGCCCGAACGCCCGGTAACCCGCCGAGAGATCGACCAGCTGGAACTGGGGAATGACCGGTTGGCCGGTCCGATCCCTGTTCATCGAGAGCAGGCCGGAGAGGGCGAGGTAGTTCAGATCATGTCCCCCCAGCCGCGCCTCAGGCCCCTTTGGTCGGTAACCGGTGAGCGAGCAGAGGATCACCTTCTTGTTCCATCGGGAGAGGACCGGGTACTGGATCTTCAGGCGTTTCAGGGTCCCCGGCCTGAAATTTTCAATCACAACATCTGCCCGCCGGACCAGCTCTTTGAAGAGTTCCCGTCCCTGATCCGATTTCAGATTGAGTGTGATAAACTCCTTGCCCCGATGAAGGCGGGAAAAATGACCGAGCTCGACAAACTCACGCCCTCCCGCGAGGGCCCGGTAGTAGTCCCCCACCCCCGGCTCCTCCACCTTGATGACCCGTGCCCCGGCCTGAACCAGGAGCATCGAGGCAAATCCGCCCGGGAGGAGGCGGGAGATGTCGAGAATCGTGATGCCGCTGAGTGGTCTCAAAGAATCTTCTGCAACTTAAGGGCAAGGCCCATATTCCCGGCGACCTTCAGCTTGCCGGTCATAAAGGCCATTTGCGGGTTGAGTTCACCGGCGATCAGTTTGCAAAAGTTTTCGTCCGAGATTGTGATCGTGCAATTTGCCTTGCCTGCGGAAGATCCGGCCGTCACCTTGCCGCCGGGCGCGGCCAGATCCATGATCCAGGTTCCTCCTGCCGGCCCCGTGATCTGGAATTCGTAAATGGCGTTGATCCCGGACAGACGATCCCCCTTCTCCTTCAAATTCTGGGGAACCTTGTCGAAATACTCCTTTGGTGTCATAGAACCTCCCATGAATAAGCCTTCTGTCAATAAAGAACTGAAGGCCGTTTCATTTTT
>CAYWRF010000077.1:0-9171 GCA_964460495.1 uncultured Pseudomonadota bacterium
ATATCAAAAGCTATTTCTTCAGGAGAACGAGAGAACAGGTCGCTTAATAAAGGAGGGTTTATGCGTGTGTTGATCACAGGAGGGGCCGGCTTTATCGGCTCCCATTTATCCGAGAGTTTGCTTGCGGACGGGACAGAGGTCTACGCCCTGGACAACTTCTCGACCGGACGGCGTGAAAATGTCCAGCATCTCACCGGGAACGAACGGTTTCACCTGATCGAGGGGACGATACTCGACTATCCGTTGGTGCTCGAACTGGTCGGGACCTGCGACGTCGTGTACCACCTGGCGGCGGCCGTCGGAGTCCGGTACGTGCTGGCGAACCCGCTCCTCTCGATCGAGACGAACATCAAGGGGACCGATGTCGTTCTGGAACTGGCAAACAAGTTCCGTAAAAAGGTGATGATTGCCTCTTCCTCGGAGGTCTACGGAAAACATCTGAATGCCCCCCTCCAGGAGACGGAGAATGTCATCTATGGCCCTCCGACCACCTGGCGCTGGAGCTATGCCGCCTCCAAGCTGATTGACGAGTACAACGCGATTGCCTACTTCCGGAACAAGAAGCTGCCGGTTGTGATCGTCCGGCTTTTCAATACGGTGGGTCCCCGTCAGTGCAAGGAGTACGGGATGGTCCTCCCGCGATTCGTCGACCAGGCGTTGCATGGCAAACCGATCACTGTTTATGGTGACGGGAGACAGACGAGGACCTTCACCTATGTGGTGGATGTCATCGTCGCCTTGAGAAAGCTGATGGCGACCCCGCGGGCCTACGGGCAGGTGGTCAATGTCGGCGGCAATGAAGAGGTCTCGATCCTGAATCTCGCGGAACGGGTGAAACAGAAGACCGGGAGTGCCTCGTCAATCCAGCTGGTCCCGTACGACGTCGCCTATGAAAAGGACTTTGAGGACATGGCCCGGCGTGTCCCGTGTGTTGAAAAACTCCGGAGCCTGATCGAATTTGCACCCGAGACCCCGCTCGATACGATCCTTGATGAGACGATCCGCTATCAGAGGGATCAGGCGGTCGTTGACAGCGAGGGTCCGGAAGCGTAAAAAAGGATCAAACAGAAGTGGCGCATATTACACTCATCAGACCGCCGATGGTTGTGGTCCGGCTGATCCAGTCCCGGTCGACCTGTCCGCCGATCGGTGTTGCCTATCTCGCTGCGGTTCTCCAGCGTGCGGGGCATACGGTCGATCTGATCGACGCGGTCGGCGAGAGTATCTTTCAGATCCTTCCTTTCGAGTCGAGCCCCGAATACGGCAAGCGGAACTTCTTCCACGGCCTTTCCCCCGAGGAGACGGTTCAGAGGGTCAATCCGGAGACCGACTACATCGGGGTTTCCTGCATGTTCTCGATCGAATGGGTCCTGACCCGTGAGGTGTTGAAGGGGCTTCGGAAGAGGTTCCCAAAGAAACCGATCATCATCGGGGGGGAGCATGTGACGGCGACCGCCGAGTGGATCTTCAGAAATCACCCGGAGGTCGATTATACGATCCTGGGGGAGGGGGAGGGTCCCCTAGTGGGTTTGATCCAGGCCCTCGAGCGGGGAGAGGGGGCGGCATCGGTCCCCGCCGTTGTCTCGCGGGAAAATCCGTTAAAACCGGTGCGGGAAGGGCCGGTCGATCGGACCCTCTTTGATTTAAGGATTCGGGATGTGGACGACCTCCCGCTTCCGGCCTGGGACCTGACACCGATCAGCCAGTATCTTGACCACAACTTCGGATACGGGACCGACCGGGGTCGCAATATGCCGATGCTCGCGACGCGCGGCTGTCCGTACCAGTGCACCTTTTGTTCAAGCCCGCAGATGTGGAGCACCCGTTGGGTCGCCCGAAAACCGGCGCTCGTTCTGGACGAAATGGAGCTGTATCAGAAGAAATACGGCGCCGAAAACTTCAGCTTCTACGACCTGACCGCGATCGTGAAGCGGGAGTGGATCCTCGAATTTTGCAAGCTCGTCCTGCAACGGGGCCTCAAGTTCACCTGGCAGCTCCCCTCCGGGACCCGTTCGGAGGCGATCGACGAGGAGGTGGCGGATCACCTCTACCGGACCGGATGCCGGAACATGAACTACGCCCCGGAGAGCGGTTCGAAGAGGACGCTCGCGCGGATCAAGAAAAAGGTGAATCTCGATTCGATGAAGAGATCGATGAGAGGTTGTGCGAAGAGGGGCCTCGTGATCAAGAGCAATACGATACTGGGTTTTCCGGGTGACACGCACCGGGATGTCTGGGCGACGATGAAGTGGCTGACGGAGATTGCGATTCTGGGGGTCCATGAGGCGACGCTGACCGAGTATATCCCGTATCCCGGTACGGAGCTTTTTGACGGTCTCGTCAAGGTCGGGAAGATTCGCGACCCGTTCTCGGATGCCTATTTCGGGCGGTTGGCGACCAAGGGAAATTATCTGGAGAATCGTTCCTGGTCCGAACATATCTCCGACAAGGCGCTTTCCCGATATGTGATCTTCGGCAACCTCCTCTTCATGGGGGTCAGTTTCATCTGCCGTCCCTGGCGTTTCTTCAAGGCGCTCTGGAACGTGATTCTAAAGCGTCCCGAGGAGACCCGGCTTGAGGCGACGATCCGGACCCTCTTCTCCGGACGTATCTTCCGAAACATGTTTTCTTCGGAAAGAAAGACGCCGACGTTGGTCACGCGCCAGACCGCTGGTCGTGAGGAGATTATCCGACCGGTCTCCCTCAGAAAGGTTGCCTGATTTGACATCCCCCTGGTTTTTAAGCCCCGTTTTCGCCTTGGGAACAAGTTTTCTTTTCGGGGTGGGGTTGTTCCTCCTGTTTCACCTCAAGAGATTTCAGAGGACGTTTGTCGCGTTTTGGTCCCTTTGGCTAGCGCTGCTTGTTCCTTACCTCGGAATCGGCCGGATCTGGATCGGGCCTGTCCCGCTCTTAAGCGGGGTCTTTGTCTATTTTGCCTTCTCCTATTTTTTGGGGCAGATCTACTTTCAGGTGGAGCGCGGACTTTCGATGAGGCTCCTGATAGAGATCGAGAATGTCCCGCAGCACCGGATGAGTCAAAAGGAACTCGAACAGGCCTATCCCTATTCGACGATTCTTTCAAGTCGGCTAACGCCGAGCGTTCAGACCGGCTTCTTTACCTGTGACGGAGGACGATATTCACTCACACAAAAAGGGAAAAGGAGCGCCAGACTTTTTCGTTTTCTCAAGTGGTATCTCCGTCTGGATCCGATGGCTTGAATTTGATGGCAGGTCTTCAATCGGCCCTCATCGCCGCTGCATCTTATGTTTTGTCGGTCGCCTTCCTTTTCCGATTGAAAAAGCAGAGGAGGGTCATCCGGACTCTCCTCTTGGCAGCGTTGGCTCAGATTCCCCTCTACCTTTTTCTTTTTTTTACACTTCGGGTCCCCGAGGAATCCCTGTGGGAGGGTGTCAATGGGTTCATCGTCTATGGTGGATTCTTTTATTGCCTCAGTCATCCGATTGTCCTCCTGAATACGTCGCTCACGATCTCCCTCATCTGTCTCATGGACCGAGAGGGGGGGATTGCGCTCTCGTTTGGCGATATTGAAAAGAGATATCCCTATGAGGAGATCCTCCAAAAACGCCTGTCCCGGATGATGCTATCGGGTTATCTGGTGCAAGAAGGGGCTTATTACCATAATACCTGGAAGGGACGGCTGTATGCCCGCGTGGTCGCTCGTCTCAGGCGGTTTATTCACTTATGAAGTCCCTGTTCAGGAGTCGAGGTATTTGGGCCTATGCGATCGCGGCAGGCGGTGGCCTTGTGGGATTGACTCTGGCGCATCGGCTCTTTTTCCCCTTAAAAAAACTGGCCCACTGGGATGAGATCTACCGTTATCTCTATCCGGGAATCGATCAGTTCCGTTACACCCTTTCCGACCTGTTTGCAGCGATCAACAACTTCGTCGACAACGGACAGCTGATCGTCGTTTCCCTTCGACTCATCAGAAATTTCTTTCCTCAGGACCATCAGGTGGCGCTTCTTGTCTACAAATCACTGCTGCTCCTCCTGACAGTGGGTGTGATCACCTGGTTTGTAAGAACCTCTTTTAAGCATGGTTCGGAGGGGCTGGAGTGGCTTTCTGTTTTTACCGTTGCCCTCTTTCTTCTGGCCCCGGCCACCTGGATCCAGGCCAATGAGGTGATGCCGGAGCCCGCCACGCTTCCATTTTTTCTCACGTGGATCGCCCTGTCGGCACGGCTTCTCGAATGGGAGGGGATGAATAAAGGGGAAAGGCTGAGGCATGTTGTTTTCTTTGTCCTCTGTGCCTCTTTCTTCCTCCTCGTGAGTTATCAATTTCTTTTGAGTGTCATGGTCATGACATTTGGGGCCCATTTTTTCTGGCGCCTCACTCGGAGGGAATGGCCCGGGATGCGTCGGGCGGTTTTTCTGTGGCTGAAACTCTTCTCCTTCTCGGGAGTCACGGCTGTTTTGTTCTGGTTCCTGCTCCATCAGGGAGCCCCTCTTCTCGAAAAGGTCTATTTCTTTGTGAGGCCTCTGGGTGTCTCCAACCAGGATTTTTCATTTACCGCCCTCAACATGACCCGGTGGGACAGATACCTGTTCGGGCTCCGGAATTTCGGGTGGCTCTATTTCCCCGGTTGGTTTCTTCTGGTTCCGTCCTTTTGGGTCCTGACGCGGGAGTATCGGCGTTTCTCCCCTCGAATCCAGTATCTGCTCCATGTTTCCGCCCTGGCAGTCGTCATGGCCCCCCTCGCTTTTTACGGGAATCTGAGGCCTCGTTACTTCCATCTGTCCAACACCTTTCTCCTTTTTGTCGTCTCTCTGGGTCTCTTTATCTTCCTCAAGAGACTCTGGCCTCTGAGAAGCTGGGGAAGGATTGCCCTCATCCTGCTCCTCTCGCTTTATTCATTTTTTGAGTATGAGCCTCTCTACAGGGCCCTTCCCTCCCTCGCAAACTTGACCGCTTACGGCACCTACGCGGGTGACAAAGGGAATGCCGATGAAGCCTCTTCTTTCTTTTCCCTCATCCGGAGAAGGAAGGTGGTCTCATTCCCTCAGCTCGATTATGACATTTATTTTCCCCACCGCCGGAATGTTGATACCGAACCCCATTGTTCCACCCTCACCGCACGATTGCAGCTCGCCCTGCGGCCCGGCCTTGCCCCTGTTGTCCCGGATGAGATGGAGTACTTTAATATGAGTACTGCGAATTTACTGTACCTCGAAAAATTCGGCTCTTATCCGCCTCCTCTCCGTCGTGGCAGGCCCGCCTTGTATCTCCGTCTCTCTTACCCTGAAGGCTCTCCTTATAACTCGGTCTATTATAGTACGTCGGACGTCGTCCATTCCGATGCCCGTTCGGAAGAGTTGTGGAATCAGGCGCTCGGTGACCGGACGCATGAGATTTTGCTGGAGGAGCGGACGTCCGATTATACACTCCTCATTGCCCAGGCGGATTATCAGTCTCGCGCAACGTCCTCTCTGGATTGGAACGATCCGAAATCACTCAAAGACTGGATTATCAATCGAATCGACCATTACGGGAATCTGGGCTGGAAGGGGGAGGCGGTCAAATGGGTGCTTCAAAAGTTCTAGTCATCGGAGCGGCCGGTTATTTGGGGAGAACCCTCTGTCAGCGTCTCACGCGAGAGGGCTTCTCTCTCAGGGCCCTCGTCTGTCATGATGAATCGGTGGAAGGCCTCCCCGTCTCTCTGGAGGTCACGAGAGGAACGGTTTGCCGAAGAGGGGATGTCGTCAAGGCCCTGGGTGATGCCGAGGCGATTGTCAACTGCGCGGTCGTCATGCCGGATCGGGCCAAGAGGCTTCCCAGAGAGATCTATGACGAGGTGAACAACCATGCGTGTCAGTTGATCCTGAAGGTCGCGGCGGAGAAGGGTCTTGAGCGGGTGATCCTGATCTCGACCGCCGGGGTTCTTGCGAAAAATCCGGCGACCGGCCTCTATGATGACGAGGCCCCTTTTCGAAAAGGATACAACCACTACCTCCAGTCGAAGATCGACTTTGAGGCCTGGCTTAAAGAGCACGAGGAGAAGGTCTTCCCGCGCTGGGTCTTGCTCCGGCCGAGCTCGATCTACGGACCGGGCCCCTCGTTCAAGTGGCCACAGGTGGTCGATCTTGTCCGAAGGGGCAAGGCAGCCATTCTGGGTGATGGAAGTTGTCTCCACCCGCTCATCGACGTCCGGGATTTGGCCGATGCGATCCTCAAGGCGCTTCAACAACCGATCGAGAAGGTCCAGCGTGAGAGGATCACGATCTCGGACTGTTCCCCGATAAAGGTTAAGGATGTGATGGAGAAGGTCCGCCTCTTTGCCGGGAACGGCCGGATCCGGAGGGTGCCCGGATGGCTTGCCCTGGGCGCCGCATACCTCCTGAAATTTGTCCCCCGCGGGCTCAAGACGGAGAGGCTCACGCTCTTGACCCCCGGCGATGCCTGGGAATACATCGTCTCCCGCTTTTACGACCCGAGAAAGGCGGAGCAGCTTCTGGGGTTTAAAACCCGTATCCCGTTTGATCGCGCGATGAAAGAGACGCTCGAGTTTCACGGAAGGGGTTCCCTATGAAGGGGGGATGGGCACGACGGCTCCAGCTGATTTCCCGCGTCGGGTGGGCCGGTCTCACACATCGGGTTCGACCGAAGGTGAGGCAGCTGATCCTCCATGTCACCAAAAAATGCAACTTCCGCTGTCGACACTGCTTTGTCGATTTCAGCGAGATCCCGAAAGATATGACCCTCGAAACGATTCGAGGGATTGCAAGAACTGTCGGGCGACTGATCTGGCTCGACATCGGGGGTGGCGAGCCTTTCCTCCGGAAGGACCTCGTGGAGCTGGTCTCGCTCTTCCGGTTCGAAGAGGTCTCGATTCCGACGAACGCCTGGTTTACCGATCAGGTTGTGAAGACAGCCAACCGGCTGGCAGCAAGATTTCCCGGAAAGGTCACGATCGTCTGCTCCGTCGATGGCCCCCGGAGGACACACGACGAGATCCGAAGGGAGCCGGGGAGTTTTGACCGGTTGATGGAGACCTACCAACTTTTAGAAAAGATCGACAATTTAAGGGTCGTCTTCCTCTCGACACTCTGCGACCGGAATGCGGAGGAGTTGCTCGATCTCCTTCGGTTCACGCGGACGCTCAAGCCGGACTACCATGCGGTCAACATCATGCGGGGGAAACCGATCGATCCGACCTATCACCTGATGACCCAGAATGCGAAGCTCTTCTACGAAGAGCTGAAAAAGTTTTACGGCGAGGATGGGTATGGCAAGCGGCTCGGGATCGGGAGGATCCCGTTGAACTACGTGAACTTCCGGTGGCAGACCTCCATCAGAACCCTTGAAGAGGAGAGGCAGGTGATCCCCTGTCTCGGGGGGACCGCAACCCTCGTGATCCAGCCGAACGGCGATGTCGGCCCGTGCGAGACGCTCCCGCCGGTCGCGAACCTTTACAAGATGCCGCTCGGAGATATCCTGAAGGCAGAACCGTTTCGCGAGGTGGTCCGGTCGGTGGAGGCGGGGGACTGTTTTTGCACGCACGAATGTAATTTGAAGAGCAGCATCTTCCTGAATCCGAAACTGTATCCCAAACTTGTTGCGCACCCATGAAGGTCTCCATCATCATCCCCTGTTTCAATGCGGAGCGGACCCTCCGGGCCTGTCTCGATTCCCTCTTGAGGCAGGACTATACGGACTATGAGGTGATTGCTGTTGATGACGTCTCAACTGATTCAACACCGGCGATCCTCAAGGGGTATCGGGATCGGATCCGCGTCAAGCGACTGACGACCAACAGCGGCCCGTCGGTCGCGCGAAACGCCGGTGCAGACCTCGCGACCGGCGAGCTCCTGATCTTCATGGACACCGACTGCACCGCCTCCGATCCCCGGTGGATCCAGAAACATGTTGAGGCGCATAAGGATGGGGCGAAAAAACTTGTCGGGAGTTACATCGACGCAGACGAGAAGGGGATGACCGCCAAGGCGTTCCGCTACAACAACTGGCATGTCTGTCACAAGAGGCTCAAAAAGATGCCGTTTGGTGTCTACCACCTGCAGTCAACGAACTTGAGTGTCCGGAAGTCCCACTATAAGGAAATGGGTGGTTTTGCCGAGAATCTCAGGACCTGTGAGGATATCGAGTTTGCGGTTCGGGCGAGGCGGCACGGCCTCGCGGTCGAATATATCCCGACCTTTGGCGTTGAACATCTGAACCGGACCTCGTTCAGGCAGTACCTCCAGATCAATTTTTTCTACGGCAAATCGAGGATGATGGCCAAGAGGATGGGGGCGTTTCCGATGCCATACCTCCTTCCGGAGAATCTGTTCCTGAATGCCCTGATGATCCTTCCGTTAACCGGCCTGCTGACGGCCCGCGTGGTGAGCTCCTGGATTCGGTATGACTGGAGGATCTTTCTCTATTTCCCGCTGGTCCTGGTTGGGCAGTTCATCATGGTGCTGGGGGTGTTCAAGTCGTTGCTGGAGGAGAAATTCGGTCGGACCGGTCCGACTGGTCAGACAAGTCAGACCAGCTTTTCAGGGGTTGTTCATGAGTGAGAAAGTTGCCCTTATTACCGGCGCCTCATCCGGGATCGGTCGGGCGCTGGCCCAATCTTCCGCCCAAAGGGGTTATGATGTCGTCCTGACCGGCCGCGATCGCGGGCGGCTGGAAGAGGTTGCGCGGGAGGTGAGAACGGCAGGGGTCGAGGCGCTGGCGCTGGTCGCCGATGTCCAGAGGAACGAGGAATGTCTGAGGGTTGTGGGTGAGGCGGAGGATCGGTTTGGGAAGGTCGATCTCCTCGTCAACAATGCCGGGATCGGTCACTACCACCCGTTTGAGACGATGCCGCCGGAGGCGTACGAGCAGGTGGTGGCGACAAACTTTCTGGGGCCGCTGCATATGACGCGCGCGGTCTTGGCCGGCATGAAAAAGCGGCGCTCCGGTGCGATCGTGAACATCGCCTCGATCGGGGCGATCGCCGGTGTCCCCGGTCGTAGCGTCTATTGTGCGACCAAGGCGGCGCTTCGGATCTGGTCACGGGCCCTTCAACTGGAGGTGGCGGAAGACGGGATCCAGGTCCTCTGTGCCCTCCCCGCCTCGACCGAGAGCCGGTTCTTTGACAACTTGATCGGGAAGCCTCCGGTCCGATTCGGTGCACCCGGACGGGTTATGTCGTCGGAAGAGGTGGCTG
>CAYWRF010000078.1:0-9112 GCA_964460495.1 uncultured Pseudomonadota bacterium
TTCTACATCTTCTGGGAGGCCATGCTGATCCCGATGTATCTCATCATCGGGGTCTGGGGGGGAGAAGGACGGGTCTACGCGGCCATCAAGTTCATCCTCTACACCATGGGGGGAAGCGTCCTTATGCTGGTGGGCCTTCTCGTCCTCTACTTCCTGAATCACCGGCAGACGGGGGAGCTCACCTTCAATCTCCTGACCCTTTATCAATTGGACCTCCCCGCCTCGGTCCAGTGGTGGCTCTTTCTGGCCTTCTCCCTGGCCTTTGCGATCAAGGTCCCGCTCTTTCCGTTTCACACCTGGCTCCCGGATGCCCATGTCGAGGCGCCGACCGCCGGCAGCGTGATCCTGGCGGGTGTCCTCCTGAAGATGGGGACGTACGGCTTTGTCCGGTTTGCGATGCCGCTTTTTCCGCAGGCGGTTCAGGTGGCGGCGCCATTGTTCCTCGTCCTTTCCGTGATCGGGATCGTTTATGGGGCGCTCGTCTCGATGGTCCAGACCGATTTGAAGAAACTGGTTGCCTACTCCTCCGTCTCCCACTTGGGGTTTGTGACCCTCGGTCTTTTCTCCCTCACCCCGCAGGGGGTTGCCGGGGCGACACTCCAGATGGTCAATCACGGCCTCTCCACCGGGGCCCTGTTTCTCCTGGTTGGGATGATCTATGAGCGGCGCCACCGGCGTCAGATCGCAGACTTTGGGGGGCTGGCAACATCGATTCCGCTTTATTCCCTCGTCTTTTTTGTGGTGGTCCTCTCGTCTCTGGGGTTGCCGGGGACGAACGGGTTTGTCGGTGAGTTCCTGATCCTTTTGGGGACCTTCGGGAGCCACCCGATCTTTGCCGCCGTGGCGGGGACCGGGGTGATCTTTGCCGCGGTCTATCTCCTCTGGATGTTTCGACGCGTCTTTTTTGGCCCGGTGACGGTCCCGGAAAACAAGGGGCTTCGGGACCTTTCGGTGAGGGAGGCGGTGGTCCTCGTTCCGATCCTGATCCTGATCTTCTGGATCGGGATCGCCCCCGGATTTCTTTTGAGGAGGATGGAAAAATCGGTGGATCGTTTTCTTATAAGGAGTCTCTATTTTGCCGGCGAACGGACTACAGAACGCTGAATCACTGATCCTGGCTCTCGGGGCAGGACTGGTCTTGCTTCTCCTGACCGCCTTTTCAAGGAGACCGATCGGAGGGCTCTCCTTTTTTATCGCCATCGCTACAGGGGTCATTTCCCTCTTTTTTTGCTGGTCCGGCTGGTTGACCGCAAGTCCTGTCGCCTCCCGGATGCTCCTCTTTGATCGCCCCTCGTTCGCCCTGGACCTTGTGATCTGGGTCTCCACGATACTGACACTCCTTTTCTCGCGCGATTATCTCCGGGAGAGGGGTCTGGAGCGGGGGGAGTACTACCCCCTCCTCCTCTTTTCGGTCGCCGGCCTCCTCCTCGTCGTCCATGGAGAAGACCTGATCGTGATCTTTTTGGGGATCGAAATTGCGGCGCTGGCGACTTATATCCTGACCGGCTTGAGGCGAGGGGTGATCAAGTGCTATGAGGCGTCGCTCAAGTATTTTGTCCTCGGCTCCTTCGCCTCGGCGTTTCTCCTCTATGGAATCGCCCTCGTTTACGGGGCGGTCGGGTCGACCTCGCTCAAGGCGCTTTCTGTCTGGTCCTCCGGAGACCCGCTGCTCCTATCGATCGGGCTCGCCTTTCTGCTGATCGGTGTCGGTTTCAAGATCGCCGCGGTCCCTTTTCATTTCTGGTCCCCGGATGTTTATGAGGGGGCCCCGACACCGATCACCGGTTTCATGGCCTCTGCCGTGAAGGTTGGCGGGTTTGCCGTTCTGATCCGGGTCGCCCTTTCCGTGATCCATCTTGTGGAGGTTCCCTGGGTGCCTCTCCTCTGGCTTCTTTCTGTCCTGACGATGACGGTCGGAAATCTCGCCGCCCTGAGACAGGCGAATCTGAAAAGGCTCCTCGCCTATTCCTCGATCGCCCATGCCGGGTATGCCCTGATCGGCGTGACCGCCGCGATGAAAGAGCCGACGCTTCAGGGGTCCGCCTTTGGTGCGGTTCTCTTCTACCTGTTTGCCTATTCGGTGATGACCCTCGGCGCCTTTGCCGTCGTGATCGCGGTGAGCCGCAAGGGGGGGGCGACAGAGATCGAGGACCTCTCCGATTACGCCGGTCTGGGCGAACGGCACAAGGGACTGGCCGCCGTGATGACCCTCTTTCTCCTGTCGCTTTTAGGGATGCCGCCGACGATCGGTTTTGTCGGCAAGTTCTACCTCTTTTCCGGGGCGATCGAGGCCGGACTGCCCGGACTCGTGGTGATCGGAGTCTTGAACAGTCTGGTGTCAGTCTACTATTATCTCGCCCCGGTGATGAAGATCTATTTTTCAAGGAGCTCCCGTGCCTTTGAACAGGCCCCCCTTTCACCCGCGTTTCTGATCGGGCTTGTCATTTGTGTTTTTGGTGTGATCTATCTGGGGCTGTTCCCCTCGGACCTTTTCCTGATCGCCCGGGAGTCGATGAGGGGTTTGGAATTTTGATAACTAACTGTGGTAGGAGCGAGCGTCGGATTTACTCCGCGCGAGCGACTGTCTGGGGGGCTCGGGGGGGAAGTCCGCGCAGCGGCCCCCCGATATTATGTTGAAGGATCTGGATGATTTCTTGGACGAGAGCCGGGAGAAGGGGCATGTTGTCGGCGCCTGGGGTTTTCACTCCAACATGGATTTCGGCCGGATTAGCTCGGAGGAGACGAACGTCTGGTTTTTTGAACAGGTTTTCAACTTCCTCAGGGCCTTTTTCGGTCTGGTTCTCCCGGACTCCCTCGAGGTGATCACCTACAACGCGACGAAGCGGATCGAGAGGAAGGGGCTTGACCAGATGACCTTCCTGGACGAACTGATGCTGATCTTGAAGCAGTTGAAGGAGCCGATCTGGACCTGCCGGTTGGGTTTGAACATCATCGGCTTTTTGAGGACGGCGCGGGATCCGGAGCATATGATCCGGCTCCAGATCCAGGAACCGACCTCCTTTATTATATGGGGGGGGCCGGACGAGAACGGGTTCCAGTCGTTCTCGATCGGCTATACCCTGTTCTCCGACATCATTCTCGAGGAGGAGGGGACGGAGCTCTGGTCTCTGAACCAGCCGATATTGGAGAAGGCGCTCCGGAAGTGGGAGGAGCAGTCGGGGCATAGGATCGAGGTGGTCGACTCAAGCGGCGACCTGCCGGTCTACCAGTACGGGTTTAAGAAGAAATGATTTGAATTCCCAGTCGGACTCTGGTACATAATTAAGGACCAGTTTATGGGAGGGCAGATGGAAGCCAAGATCATCCCGGTAACGGCTCTGAGACCCAAGCTGCTCCGTACAATCAGCAGGGCCGATCAGATCGGTCAGAATTACATCATCACCAAAAACGGCAGGCCCTCCGCCGTCATTATCGGTTTTGACGAGTGGGAGAGTTGGAAGGAGACGATCGAGATCCTTTCGGATCAATCATCCCTGAAACGGATCCGAAGAAGCCGGGCCTATTTTGCACGCGGTGGAAAAGGGAAAAATATCGCCCAGGCCTTTAAATGAGGAAATACAGGCTTCGCATCCCGCCGGAGATTGTCCTCCTGATCCGGCACCTTCACCCCAATATCAAAACAAAGATTCGGAGGGCGCTGGAGGAGATTGAGTCAAATCCTTTTCTGGGGAAGCCTCTCAAGGAGGAATTAAAGGGTCTTTTCAGCTACCGGGTGACCCATTACCGGATTGTCTACCAAATCAGGCAGAAGGAGATACTGATTGAGGTTATTGACATTGCAGAAAGAGAGGTTGTCTACCAGCGCGTCGCAGGCCTTCTGAAACTTCATTAAGGGAAAAGTGTCAACCTTTTTGGCATCCCGCCGATAAGAGTTTCAGATGATCATCAGGCCCCGTCATTTGACGCTGATTCTTGCGGGTCTTACTGGCCTTTTATTGAAGGGGGAACGTCCGGCAAGTCATCCTTCCGGATTTGAGGGGTCTACGTCACCACCCCCTCCCGCTCCCGATGCTCCGATCAACAGGCTCTTCAGACCACAGGCGGGCCAAGTAAAACTCGATTTTGCAGTCGAAATTCGTATCCCGCCCGAGACAGGTATTTCCGATGAGAGTACCGGTGCCTTCCGCCCGGTGGCGGGAATTGTTCTCGGTCTTGCGGGACAATATTACCGCGATGAGGTTCTCAAGGTTTCTCCGCGTGCCCTGAATCCGTTTGAAACTTTTGAAACAAACATGATGATCGACCCGGAAATGAACATCCTTCTCGTTGAAGATCTTACGAAGGCGGTGAGGGAGGCACTGGAAGAAGTCCGGATCGAATTGGCCAGGCGGGGGTCACGTCAGAAAATCGCCGTCCCCCCCATCCAATACGTGTCTGCCGATGCCTTCACCCTGACCGTTGGTTTCGATCTGGAGGATGGAACGCGGAGCCGACGCGTCATCTGTCTTGTGGGCTACCGGCAAATATTGGAGAGCGCACGGAGCCTCTATGGAGAATTAACCGTCGCCAGTTACAATACCGCCCTCCTGGCGGCACTCTCTCATGAACTGGTCGGACACCTTCCGGCTGTTTTGAGCGGAGAAGAGACGTTTCCCCGTCGAGGCGATGAAGAGGAGAAGGCGTTCCGAAAGACCATTTCATTTTTTGAATGGATCCTCCAAAAATTGAGGGGGTCATCCTCCGCGGATCCAATGACAGGAGAGTCGATCGAGCGGTTCGAACGGGCCTTAAAGCGAGAAAGGGAGCTGCTTGCCAGGGTGACAGGCCCGTGAGAGATGAAATAAAAGCATCTTTTGTAGCGACCTTTTTGAGGGGATGTCGATACTTGGTATAGGTAAGCGCTGGCAGGTCAATTATTGTGGACTGCATACAGGCGGCTGCCAGATTAAGGGATCGGGTGAAGGAAGCAGTGGCTTATTGGGATGAAGAGGGTGTGACAGGAGAGACCGTCCCGCTCCAGACAACTGATCAGATCACAGAAGAAATAGTTGCCGATGCAGTTACCGATGCAGAGGATCCAGCCGAGGTCGAGTGTCGAAATCCTGCGGACGACCGCGTCGGCCCGTGTGAAGAAATGCCTCCTGAAAGAATTAAGACTGGCGGTATTTTATGCAGACCCGACGCACTTTGGCATCGTATCCAGGGTCTCGTTGGCGGAAAGAATGAGGATCCGAGGCCGGTCTTTCAAGTCCTCTAAGGTAGTAACAATCCCGTAAGAGAAAAAGCTACTTCACCTTGGCGCCGGGGGCGATGGGGCGATCGAGGGTCAGGATCGAGAGGCCTTCATTATTTGAGGCAGCGAGCAACATCCCGCGTGATTCAACTCCACGAATTGTCGCCGGCTTGAGATTCGCCACGACGACAATCCGCCGGCCGATCAGTTGCTCCGGCGTGTAGTGTTGCGCGATCCCGGCAACGATCTGGCGCGTTTCGCCCCCCAGATCAATTTGCAGCTTGAGAAGCTTGTCGGCCCCTTCGACCTTCACCGCTTCTTTTACTTCCGCAACGCGCAGATCGAGCCTTTGAAATTCGGCAATGTCGAGTTCCATGTTTTTCTCCTTAATTTTGCCCTGCGGGGTCGTCTCCGTCAAGTCCGTCGGAACCGGCGATCCGGCCGCCTCAAACGCCGGCGGCCGTTCGCCTGCGCTCTCGCCGCTTGCGTCATCACAAGGCTTGCTGAAGCAAGCGGCTCCGAGAGCTTCCTTGGACTTTCCGGAGACAACCCCGCAGGGCGAGGACTCAATACGGGGGAAAATCGGCCTCCCGTTGGTGACCTTCAGGGCAGGCGTTCCCCCCCATCCGATATTCTTGAATCTTTGGTCCTCCCACTTCAGTTTCCTGTCCAACCCCAGCTGATTCCAGAATTCTCCGGAGGTGTGAGGCAGGAACGGGGCGATCAGGATCGAAATGTTCCTCAAGGCGTCAACCACCTCATAGAGGACAGACGCAATCTCCGCCCTCTTCCCCTCTTTTTCGAGGACCCATGGGGCACTCCGGTCAATAAACTTGTCAGCATCATGAACAAGATCCCAGATCGCCTCCAACGCCTTGTGAAAATCGAGATCGCCTCTCTCTTGATAATCGAGCGCTGCCTGAACCCTTTTCAAGACAGAATCGATCTGGGACCTGAAATGCCCCCCCTTTTTCTTCGGGACCTCGGCCTTTCCGCCCAGGTATTTATTTGTCATCCCGAGGGTCCGGTTCAAGAGATTTCCCAGATCGTTCGCCAGGTCGCTGTTGTAACGTTTGATAAAATCGTCCCAGGTGAAATCCCCGTCCGATCCGAAGGAAGACCCTCTGAGAAGATAGTAGCGCAAGGCGTCCGCCCCATAGGTCGGGACGATATCCAGCGGGGTCACGACATTCCCCAACGTCTTGCTCATCTTCTCACCCTTCAAAGAGACAAACCCGTGGCCAAAGACGGAGCGGGGGAGCGGAAGGCCTGCGCTCATCAGCATCGCCGGCCAGATCACACAGTGAAAGCGTGTGATATCCTTGCCGATGATGTGAAGATCAGCCGGCCACCCCGGAAGCCCGGGGGGGCATTTTTTCTGACCGAACCCGGTGGCAGTGAGATAATTAATCAGGGCATCGAACCAGACGTAGACGACATGTGAGGGATCACCGGGGAGGGGGATTCCCCAGTCGAACGAGGCACGAGAGACGCTGATATCCTGCAGGCCTCCCTCGACGAGCCTCGTCACCTCGTTTCTCCGGATCTCCGGCAGGATAAACTCCGGGTGCCTTCGGTAGTGATCGAGCAGTTTTTGCTGATAACCTGACAGGCGAAAGAAATAATTCTCCTCCTCGAGCCATTTGGGGGTCGATTTGTGATTGGGGCATTTCCCCTCGACAAGGTCCTTTTCGGTGAAAAAGGCCTCGCACGACTCGCAGTACCATCCTTTATAGGGGGCCTTGTAGATATCCCCATTCTCCAGAATGACCTGAAAGAGCCTCCCGACCGCCTGATGATGGCGTTGTTCGCTCGTCTGGATGAATCCATCGAACGAAACGCCCAACTCTTTCCAGATACGGACAAACTCCCCCCTCATCTGATCACAGTAAGCCTTGGGAGAGATGCCCCGTCTCTCTGCCTCTTTTTTTACATTGGCGCTGTGTTCGTCGCTCCCCATCTGGAAGTGCACCTTCTCCCCGCTCATCCGGTGAACGCGGGCGATCACGTCCGCCCCGATCTTCTCATAGGCGGTCCCGATATGGGGAAGGTTGTTCACGTAGTCGATTGCCGTTGTGAGATAGAATTTCTTCATGGTGTGGTCAGATGCATCAGGAGCCGTTCCAACGCGAGAGGTCTCGAGACGTTCGCCTCGATCGCCCTTTCTGTTTCGATCAGGCAATCGATCTCCCGAAAGATCCTTCCCAGTGTCCGTTTTTGAAGAAGGGGGATGAGCTCCTGGGGGGCGGCCAAGAGGAGGGGAGAGGCCTCCGGGGTCGCCGTACAAACGGCAAGGTCTCGCCACCAGACCTTCATAAAATTGAGCCAGGATTCCAGCTCCTCCTTTTCCAGTGAAAGTTCCTCCACGAGCGATGAGAGGGTCGAAAAATCGGTTGATCCGGAGAAGAGGGGGAGAAATTTCTCCCTCCAGAGGGGGAGCGTCTCTTTCCATCTCTCCCTTTCTTCTCCTTGTGGTGTAGAGAGAAATATCTTTTGGCAACGGGACCTCAATGTCGCCGGGAGTCTTTCGGGGATCGGGGTGGTCAAGAAAAAGAGGGTGTGAGAAGGGGGCTCCTCCAGTGTCTTCAGAAAGGCGTTTGCCGCCTCTTCGGTCATCCGCTCGGCCTCCTCGATCAGAACCGGAAAGAGGGGATTCGCGATCGGTTTGAACTGGATCCGTCCGATCAGATCCCGGATCTTGTCGATCCGGATCGCCCCTTTTTCCGGCTGTACAACGAGGAAATCAGGGTGGGTCGCCTCGCAACGGCTCTTCGGACAGATCAACGCATGGCAAAGCTCTCGTGCCTCTTCGTTCATCTCCCGTCCAATCAAGAGTGTTGCCGTCCCCTTTTTTTCTGCGTGGAGGATTTTTTGGAGCAGCGGGTGCATTCTAGAGAAACCCCTCTACCCGGCAACGAATCTCCCGGAAGATCTCCGCCCGGGATTTCCGGCCGTCCAGGATCCGAAACCTTTTCCTGTCTCTCCTCGCCAATGTCAAGTACCCGAGACGGACCCGTCTGTGGAACCGGATCGCCTCCTTTTCAAGCCGGTCGACTTTCCGGTGTCTCCCTTTCGCCCTCCGGAGTCCCTCCGCGGTCGGCAGGTCAAAGAGGAATGTGAGATCGGGACGCGTCGGGCCGATCACGGAATCATTCATCCGGACAACCGCCTTCAAAGGGAGTCTCCTCCCGAAACCCTGGTAGGCAAGGGTCGCGTCGTGAAACCGGTCACAGAGGACGACCATCCCTTGTCGCAGGGCGGGGCGAATCACCCTCTCCAGGTGATCCCTCCGGGCCGCGAGGTAGAGGGTTAGTTCGAGAAAGGGGTGGATCCCCTTGTTTTTGGGATCGAGCAGTATCCTGCGGATTCGATTGGCAAGGGGGGTGCCCCCCGGTTCGCGGGTCAGGATACAGCGATGTCTCTCCTTTCTAAGCCACTCGGCTACCCTTCGAATCTGAGTTGTCTTGCCGGACCCCTCGACCCCCTCAAAGGTGATAAAAAGGCCGCTCGCGCGGAGTGGATCCGACGCTCGCTCCATAAAATTGTTTTGCATTCAGGCACTTGTAGGACCTCCACATTTAAAAATCCAGTAAATTCAAATGGTTAAAAAAAGTTGTCTTGTCAGGCAACTTGGGGTATCCTAGATCTCGATAAGTAAAGGTGCCAGGAATGTTTACCTCTCTTTTAAATTTGGGACAGTGGCGTGAGCTTTTGGCGTTGAACCACAGGGTCAGGTCTATGGATGATGACCCTGTCTCCCTGATCCCGGATGGCAGTGAGAAACATTATGTCCCGGCCGACAAGACAGATGACCCGGAGCCAGCCCATATTGTTGAGGCGCTTCAGAGGGCAGGGGCCTTTGTCGACGAGGTGGCGCTCCGGCAAGATCGATCGGTACCCGACAAACTCGCAAAGATC